>CAYFST010000006.1:3448-6349 GCA_964345995.1 uncultured Gammaproteobacteria bacterium | reverse complement strand
TGTCGGATCTCATCTTTGTAAACGATTACAAGATGGGGGTTTTTCTGTAATCTCAAAGGTAAAAAGCAAAGGGTGAACTCTTGGTTATAACTCACCCCCTACCCCCTCTCTTAAATTAAGAGAGGGGAACTGAATAACAAGTCTCCCTCTTGATTTAAGAGGGAGATTTAGAGGGAGTTAAAAACTAAGCTTTTTTTATTGCATTTTTCGCTTTATTAACGTAATGTAGGCCTATATATGGAGCAAAAGAAGCTTGCTGTTGTAACCGGAGGGGCGGGGTTTGTCGGATCTCATCTTTGTAAACGATTACAAGATGGGGGTTTTTCTGTAATCTCACTGGACAACTACTTTACCGGTTCCAGAGATAAGCATATTGATGGAGTTGACTATCGCGAAGGTCACACTAAAAACATCGCAAAGTTAATTCCGGAAAAACCGGATATAGTTTTTCATCTTGGAGAATATTCCAGAGTTGAGAAAAGCCTCGAAGATCCACCGGAATTGGTTTGGGATCTAAACAAAGCCGGCACTTTCGCCGTATTGGAATTCTGCCGCAAACGAAACTGCAAAATCGTCTATGCGGGATCATCAACTAAATTCTCCGATAGCGGCAAAGGTCGCGACCTGACACCTTACACTTGGACAAAAGCCACAAACACGGAACTCGTTAAAAACTACGGCGCTTGGTACAACCTCCCTTTTGCCATCACTTATTTCTACAACGTTTATGGTCCGGGCGAAATTTCTTTTGGCCCATACTCAACCCTGATCGGAATCTTCAAAGAAGAATATCGCCACGGTCAACCTCTGACTGTTGTCTCGCCCGGCACTCAGGAACGCAACTTTACACATGTCGATGATATTGTGGATGGTCTTATGCTGGTCGGAGAGAAAGGCGAAGGCGATGAGTTTGGAATCGGTGCCGCTGAAAGCTATTCAATCTTGGCTGTCGCGAAAATGTTTAGCGAAAACATTGTTATGCTACCTGAGCGCCGTGGTAATCGCCTAACATCAAGCGCCGATACATCTCGCGTAAGCGCGCTTGGCTGGCAACAAAAGCACAGACTGCCGGATTTTATTAACGATTACAAACTATCAATAAAACAAGAGAAAGCTGTCGATAAGCGAGTTCTTGTTTTCTCAACAACTTTTCATCCTGATGAGGGTTTTGCCGAGCTTGCCTTGCGTGAGACTATGGCAAAAATGCCGGATGTCCATTTCGATGTTATAACTTCAGCTTTTTCTCCGGACTCGCTAAACTCGCCAGCACCGCTTCCAAATGTCACCGTCCACCGCCTTGGAAAGGGGAGAGTCAGTGATAAATATCGTTTAGCATTTTTAGGCGCGAAAAGAGCTAAGGAATTATCTGCCCGGCACAGCTATCTTTTCTCATGGTCAATTATGGCAAGCTATGCGGCGATCGCCTCTATTCTTTTTCGAAGAAAAGATAAAACACCGTTGCTTATCTCCCTTGCCAATCAAAAAATTGAAGGTGTACCGTGGTACGGGCGTTTGATTTTTAAGTACATTCTCAAAAACGCCGACCAAATCAGTGCCTCCTCCGGCAACCAATTGCGCTACGCCTCCAAGGTCGCATCTAAATCAAGGTTAACCGCTTCTAATCAGGCCGGAGATGTTTTTGCTAATCAAATCAGGTTTATCTATAACACAATTTTGAAAAAAGAAACAAATAAAGAAGAGTTAAAAGAGAATAAAAAACAGATTCTCATTTTCTCCACCGCTTATTATCCACTTGTCGGCGGAGCGGAAATCGCCATCAAAGAAATTACAGACCGACTTGCAAATTATAAATTCGATATGGTCACCGCTCGCATCAAGCCCGGATTATCCTCGCGTGAGCAAATCGGCAACATTACAGTACATCGCGTAGGCTTTGGCAAAGCTTTCGATAAGTATCTTTTGCCGATTTGGGGAGTGATGCGCGCGCTACGCGTCACAAAGTCAAAAGATATTCCAATCATATGGCCCATGATGGCCAGCTTTGGCGGTTTTACCGCTCTTATCTACACTTGGATCCGTCCACGTACCAAGATGATGCTAACTTTGCAAGAAGGCGATCCTCCCGAATCTATCTTAAAGCGCGTGGGAATCTTTAAACCTCTGTTTTTGCGCATCTTCAAGCGCGCGGACGCCATTCAGGCTATCAGCAAGTTCCTGGCCGATTGGGGCAAAGAAATGGGCTTTAAAGGTGAACCGGTAGTTATCCCCAATGGCGTCAACATCCCACATTTTTCTAAAAAGATTTCCCTCGAGCAACGTCACGAGCTTCGATCAAGCTTCGGCTTTAGCGATAGCGACACGGTTCTGGTCACCGCCTCTCGCCTTGTCTTGAAAAACGGTACGGATGACATTATCAAATCCCTCAAACATCTGCCCGAAAACTACAAAGCCCTCGTCATCGGCGATGGAGATGATAGACAAACGCTCGACTCCTTGGTCGCGGAGCTTGGTTTGTCATCCCGTGTCGTTTTCCTCGGCCAAAAATCTCACGCCGAACTCCCGGCACTCATTCAATCCGCGGACATCTTCATTCGCCCATCTCTCTCCGAAGGATTGGGCAACTCTTTTCTCGAAGCTATGACCGCCGGCTTACCAATCATCGGCACCCCTGTCGGCGGAATTCCCGACTTCCTCACAGACGGCGAAACCGGCATCTTCTGCGAACCAAGAAACCCGGAATCCATCGCAACCGCTACCCGACGCATCCAAGAAGAACCGGGCCTGCGTGATAAACTAATCCGCCAAGGGGCCTCATTAGTCGCGGAACACTATGATTGGGATAAGATCTCTGTAAGAATGCATCAGCTATTTAACAAACTTGGTACATCGTCGCACGTCGCACGTCCCAATCGTCCCACGTCATATGAAAATAGATAAATT
>CAYFST010000006.1:0-3348 GCA_964345995.1 uncultured Gammaproteobacteria bacterium | reverse complement strand
TGCCAAAGAATTTATAAGTATGAAAATAGTATTTGCGACAGGAATCTACCCACCTGAAATCGGCGGACCGGCCGGGTATGTTAAGGGTGTCGCGACAGAACTAGCAAACCAAGGTCACGAAGTTTCCGTTGTTACTTATGGAGACGAAAAAACTGAAACGGGCGTAAACTACAAGGTTTACGTCGCACGTCGCTCGTCCCACGTCCTACGTCGTTATTTTGATTACTTTTGGCAAACATATAAACTCGCGCGCAAAGCTGATCTTATCTACGCGCAAGGGCCGGTTTCCGAAGGTTTGCCTGCCGCTTTAGCGTCAATTTTTGCTCGCAAGCCCTTTGTACTGAAAGTAGTGGGGGATTATGCTTGGGAACAATACCAACAAACTGGTACGAATTACGAATCTGCGCGAATTACGAATGGTTTTAAGGATGATCCAGCGAAATACGAGTTGCTAGATGAATTCGTGACGCATCGTCACAGCGGAAAAATACGTGTCTTGGAAGCGATCGAGCGCTGGGTCGCGTCACGTGCTAAGCAGATAATCGTGCCGTCAAAGTATTTAAAATCAATCGTGGAAAAGTGGGGGATTGAGGCAGATAAAATCAAAGTTATCTATAATAGCATTGCGCCGCTCCCGGATGTCGCTGACCGCGAAAGTTTGCGTCAAAAACATGAGCTTGGTAATCGCAAACTCATTCTTACAGCTGTACGCGCAGTGGCTTGGAAGGGTGGGGATTTTCTTTGTGATGTCTTAAAAAATCTTCCGGAGGAATACGTCCTAGCTGTTGCCGGTGATGGCCCCTCGCTTGAGAATTGGAAAAAGCACGCCGAAGAGATTGGAGTTTCGGATCGTGTTATGTGGCTCGGTAGATTATCGAGGGCAGAACTTACACAGTGGTATCACAAAGCCGATCTTTTTGTTCTCGCCACAGGCTACGAAGGTTTCCCGCACGTTGTCGTCGAAGCTGCGTCTATCGGCTTGCCTTGCATCGTGAGCGACAAAGGCGGAAACCCGGAGATTGCCGAGCTTTTCCCGAGCTTGGTGACAGTCGCGGAGTATCAAAATCAACAAGAGTGGGTCGAAGCTATAAACTCACCCCGCTCCTCGACAAACTCGGAGCACCCCTCGCTTGATTTAAGAGAGGGGAAGGGGGAGAGTTATGGCCCAGGATTACCGGAAGTACTTGGATTTCAGAGGATGGTGAAGATGACTACAAATATACTAGCAAATAGCTCAGATTCTCAGATTCCCAGACACGCCCCACGAAACTTTAGCGAAGGGGGGTTCTCAGATTCTCAAAAAAGTGATCGTCAGCGAGTCCTATCAATCGGTCTCGAGAAGAAGTTGTTTGAGCAGGGTAAAGTCCGCGATAGAATCGTTGAGCAGTTAAAAGATTTTGACACAACAATTATAGTCTTTGCCAAGCAGAAATTTGATGAACAGATTACGCCTAACGTGCGCATCATTTCCACCAACTCTTGGAATAAGTTTTTTTATGTTACGGATGCGCTTCGCATAGTCTGGCAATTGCGCAAGCAAAAATTTACTGTAATTACATCACAAGATCCAACCGAAACCGGTTTAGTCGCTTATTTAGCATCAAAACTGCTAAAGACCGCGCTCGCCATCCAAGACCACGGCTACCACTTTCATGGAGATTATTACCGCAAAGAATCTTGGCTCAACCAAGTCCGCTATCTCTTCGCCCGCTTCGTGGTCACTCGCGCGCACACAGTCCGCGTCGTCAGCCAACGAACCGAGGATGCGCTTGTTGCACTCGGTTTATCTAAAGAGAAGATAGTGAGGTTTCCGGTAACCATAACTCCCCCTTTAATTCCCCCTCTTAACTTAAGAGGGGGCTGGCACCCCTCGCTTGATTTAAGAGAGGGGAAGGGGGAGAGTTACTTCCTCCTAGTTTGCCGGTTCGTAACCATCAAACGCATCGATCTCGCTATTCACGCCTTCAGCATCGTCGCCAAGCAAGACGCTGATGTTAAACTCAAAATAGTTGGCCAGGGTCCGCTCGAAAGTCAAATCCATAAATGGATAGAAGACTTTGATTTGCAAGACAGGGTCGAAATCATCCCCTGGACAGATAACCTCGCCGACCTCTATCACGGAGCCATTGCCACCCTCATCACCTCTGATCGCGAAGGCTTTGGCATGACAGCACTTGAGTCGCTTGCCTGTGGCACACCTGTTATAATGACAAACGTTGGTTGCGCGCACGAAGTTGTCAAAAGCGGAGAAAATGGAATCATCGTTCCCGTCGGCGACGTAATAGCCCTCGCCAACGCAATGGAATCTGTTTTAGGAAAATCGAAGTTCCCTCCTTCGCCGAGGCTTCGGTGGGCGCGCGTGGTTCGAAATTCGATGTTCGCGAGCGAAGCGAGTATGACCGACTTCCTGCAATCCGCTATCCGCCATCAGCTATCAGCTAAAAAGAAAGAAGATGAGGATTTTTGGAGGTTTAGTGAAAAGAATACGAGTGAAAGTCAGCAACAACTTAGATTGTTATTCATAACGCAAGTGGTAGATAAAAACGATCCGATTTTAGGATTTGTTATCCGTTGGATACAAGAATTTGTAAATCAAGAAGTAAAGATGACGGTTTTTACTAGGAGAATGGTTTACGAAGATTTGCCGGATGGCGCACAAGGGCAAGATTTGAGTCAACCCGTTATCCGTCGCGTACTTAACCTCTGGTATTATTCTATTAAATACCGCAAACAATACGACAAAGTTTTTGTGCACATGACACCGCAGATTGTAGTTCTTGGTTGGCCGTTATGGTTTGTTTTGGGCAAGCCGGTTTATATGTGGTACATGCATAAAAGTGTTACATGGTGGCTAAAGCTCGCTCTCAAAGTGACAAAGAAAACTTTTACAGCCTCTGATTTGTCGCTTAGAGTTGATTCCCCAAAAAAGACAATCGTTGGCCACGGAATAGATACAGAGCAGTTCAAACCTTTAGAAGCTCCCAGAAAACCGGAGGTTCTATGGATTTCGCGCATCCAACCCAGTAAGAAATTAGAAGATTCACTCGCCTTTATGGACGAGTTTCACAAAAGATACCCGAATGTAGAATGGAAAATGCGCGTAATAGGATCCACAGAAGGAAATGAAGAATATCTAAATAAAATGAAACAAGAAGCTGATAGACTTGGCTTTGCGGAAAGGGTAGTATTTGAAGGTCAAAAACCTCATGAAGAACTACCGGAAATATTTGCCAATGCGGCAGTATTTATCAGCACAAGTGAAACAGGAAGTATTGATAAAGTGGTTCTGGAATCTTTAGCGTGCGGTACACCTGTGATAGCGAAAGGAAAGGAATATCATGATTTGCC
>CAYFST010000005.1:52463-54906 GCA_964345995.1 uncultured Gammaproteobacteria bacterium | reverse complement strand
CGGCAAAAATCGTGTACGTTGTACGATGTCTTTTATGCTAAAGAAAAACAAAAAAATACCCAGTGTTGCCATTGTGGGTCGCGCCAATGTTGGCAAATCAACGCTTTGGAACCGACTAAGTGAAACATGCCAAGCCATTGTCTCCGGCACACCCAACACAACACGCGACAGAAACACCGCTCACTGTGTCTGGAGAGGTGGAATGATTGAAATTATTGACACCGGCGGCATGGACGCCGACCCCAAAGACATAATCCAAAAAGGAATCATTACCCAAACCGAACTAGCTATCAAACAAGCTGATCTGATTCTTTTTTTGGTTGATGTAAAAACCGGCATCATGCCTCACGACGCCCAACTCGCCAAACGCGTCCGCGAACTCAATAAACATACGATCTTGATTGCCAACAAAGCCGACAAAGTTAGCGACATCGGTGAGGCTATGGGCAAAGAACTCTGGAAACTTAAGCTGGGCGACCCAATCGCCGTAAGTTCAGCCAGCGGCCACGGAGTTGGCGACATGTTAGACATCGTTTGGGAAAACTTACTAAAGCGTAACAAAAAAATCGTAGAACCCGAAGTTCAGGAATCATTGAAAATCGTTTTCATGGGCCGCCCCAATGTGGGCAAATCTTCGCTCACCAATGCCATACTGGGTCACGAACGCTCCATCGTTTCACCCATTGCGCACACCACGCGCGAACCCCTGGATATCAAATTCCTCTGGGATGACAAACCGGTAATGCTGATCGATACGGCGGGTCAACGTAAAAAATCGCGAGTGAAATCTAAAATAGAACACGAATCAATCAGCCGTAACCGCGAGGCTCTTTACCGCGCCGATATTGCCGTACTCGTGCTCGATGCGACAGATGACCCCTATAAACAAGACAAAACCCTAGCAGGCCTTTTAAAAGATGCTAATCGCGGCCTGATAATCGTGGTCAACAAATGGGACTTGGTAAAAGACAAAACCAGCAAAACCGCCAAACATTATGAAGACGAGATCCGCGCCGCGCTTCCGTTTTTATCTTGGGCACCGATCATCTTCACTTCCGCGACCAAACGCCAGCGTGTGCATGAAATACTTAAAACCGCTTTCAAAATCCAAGAAGAAAAGTATCGAGTCATAAGCGATAACGCACTAGACAAATTCCTCAAGAAAGTTTTGCAAAAACAAACACCGCATGCCGTTTCCGGCACAAAACGCCCGCATGTACACTCCGTTATCCAAACCCATACCGAACCTCCCCGCTTTGAAATCAACCTGCGTGGCAAACAAGTCAAACTGCAAGACAATTGGATTCGCTATTTCACCAACCAACTCCGCGCCAAATTCGGCTTTGAGGGCTGCCCCATTATTATCAAAACCGTTCACGACCGAACCCCCATGCCAACCCCCAAAGGCCACCAACGTCGCAAAAAACCAATCGGAAGAAAAGGTTTCCGTTATTAAACTTGGTTTTATAGGGGCGATACCTTACGACACTGCTCGAAGTTGTAAACGTAGTGCGGTGTTTGCTCGTTCTGTTTTTTCTGCATCATATCTCACTGTCAGTGATAGTACGGATAACCACTGGAATCATTCCTGCAATAAAAAGATTTTATTCGTCTTGATAAATCCCTGCTACGAGTTTACTATTTAATCATGAAGTTGATCATCGGCCTCGGTAATCCGGGCAATGAATATGAAAACACCCGGCATAATGCCGGCTTTTGGGTTTTGGACAATTTGGCAAACCAGCTTAATACGGATTGGCAAAACTCCCGCAAATACAAAGCGCAAATTGCCAAATGCGAAGTTGATAGCCGCAATATCATCCTCGCTAAACCGCAAACTTTCATGAACCTAAGTGGCGAATCAGCGGTACCACTCATGCAGTATTATAAAATTGACGCCAAAGACACGCTCATCATCCACGACGAACTGGATCTCGAACCCGGCTGTTTCGTTTTTACAAACGGTGGTTCGGCCGCCGGCCACAATGGAGTTAAATCCATTTACGATTTAACCGGTAAAAAATTCCCCCGCCTGCGCATCGGCATCGGACGCCCACCCAAACCCGGACCCGCGCCTCGCCAGTGGGTTCTGCAAAAACCATCAACAAACGATTCCAAACTCATTAAACTAGTCATCAACCATTCCGCACCCGCAATCCTCGACTGGGTCAACCTCGGCACCCAACAAGCCATGAACAACTGGAATAACCACCGCAGTTCATCAAGTTAAAAGTCTATTAAGTCACAAAGTAGTTTCGCTAAATTTGATGGACTTTGAGCTTGACGGTCTTTCACTAAGCAAAAATCCGCTTAAACCTGCTCACGGAACGAATGCAACGGGATTGGAGGGGCGCTCCCGAGACAACCGTCCGCAAGCAGATTCAAACGGACTAACCAAAAATTATAAATCTTAACTTCGAAGTTTTAAACAATTCATTACAAT
>CAYFST010000005.1:48663-52363 GCA_964345995.1 uncultured Gammaproteobacteria bacterium | reverse complement strand
AAAAAACTGATAACAATTGAAAATTATTGAAAATAATTTAGATCTTCAGATTTTAAAGGTTAAGAAAGTACACTATCGAGTTGTCTATGTCTTACCAGATAACCTCCGAATTTGTCAACACCCTTTGGGATGATTCCCGCTTGGGCTGGCTAGGCTTGGCTTGGTATGAAAAATTCGGCCCCATAAGCCTCTCCAAACTGCACAAATTCTTCGGATTTCAAGATGGCGCCAAAGCCTGGCAAGCCGACCAAAAACAGCTTATTGAAGCGCAAATCAATCCCAAAACCGCTGAAAAATTCATCGCTTGGCGACAAAATATCAAACTCGATGATTTGCGTCGTACTTTAGATACTGAAGGTATCAACTTTATTCTACCCTGGGACAAAACCTATCCCGCCCCGCTTAAACAAATCCACGCCGCGCCCGGAGCGCTTTTTTGGCGTGGCGCATTCACAGACTCACGTCCTTGGGTTTCGGTGGTGGGCACGCGCAAAATGAGCGCTTACGGCAAACGTGCTTGTGAAATAATCGTCGCCGATTTGATTGCTCACGGCGCAGGCATAATTTCCGGTTTAGCCTTGGGAATTGACGGTACGGCTCATAAAGTCGCCCTGCAATATAAAGGCGCAACCATAGCTGTACTGGGATCGGGTATTGACAAAGCATCAATCTATCCGGCTACTCATCACAAACTCGCCGAACAAATCCTACTCTCAAATGGCGCGGTTATCAGCGAATTTCCGCCTCAAACTCAAGGTTTGCCACATCACTTCCCCCAGCGCAATCGTATAATCGCCGCGCTCAGTCGCGCCACGATTGTTGTTGAAGCCGGCTTTAAATCCGGCTCCGTGCTTACCGCTAAAAACGCTCTTGATGCGGGTCGGGATGTTTTTGCCGTGCCCGGACCCATTACATCAGAAACCAGCCGAGGAACGCACGAGCTGATTCGCCAAGGCGCGAGCATTTGCGAATCAGCTAGTGACATCTTGAATATAAGCATAAACCCGCCAAACAAAAATACAACCGCCACGCTTTCGCTTGGCCGCGAACTCACAAGCGACGAACACGGCATTTTAGATCTTTGCCGCACAGCAACCCATGTCGATGATCTGGCCCGCCACTTAAATACTTCCGCCGCTTCCGTGGCCTCCACCTGCATGAACCTGGAACTCATAGACGCGCTTCACGACACCGGCAGCCAAACCTATGAACTTACACAAATCGGACGACAACTGCTAAACACGTTTTAAACATTAAATTCCAAGTTCTAATTAAACAGTTACTTAGAACTGATATCTTAAAAAATAATAATGTTTAGTATTTTAATAAAAACAACTCTTGTATAGATCGTATCATATACATACTGTTTAGCTAATTTAAGCAATATTTTTACCCTCAGCTTGTTGCATCCACATTTCTCTGATATGTTTTCTTTTGTTAATCCAACTATCAGCTTTAAGCCAGTTATATGAAATTAGTCATCGTAGAATCTCCCACCAAAGCCAAAACCATCTCCAAATTTTTGGGTAAGAATTACAAAGTCATGGCCTCCATGGGCCACATTCGCGATCTGCCCAAATCTAAACTTGGAGTTGACGTGGAAAATAATTTCGAACCCCAATACTTAATCCCGCGTGAACATAAAGCCAAAGTTAAAGAGCTGAAAGAGATTGCCAAACAGGCTGATGAAATTTACTTCGCCACTGATGAAGACCGTGAAGGTGAGGCTATCAGCTGGCATCTGGCGCAAATCTTGGACGAAAACCCAAACAAACTCAAACGCATAACTTTCCATGAAATTACTAAAGATGCGATTAAGAAAGCTTTCCAAAACCCGCGACCGCTCGACCAAAAACTGGTAGACGCTCAGCAAGGCAGACGTATTTTAGACCGCTTAGTGGGTTATCAACTTTCCCCTTTTCTCTGGCGCCACATGAAACGCGGGCTCTCGGCCGGACGCGTGCAATCCGTGGCCGTGCGTCTTATAGTTGAACGCGAACAAAAAATTCAAGATTTCAAACCCGAAGAATACTGGAGCATCGATGGATTATTTTTAAATGCCGCCAAACAAAAATTAGCAACCAAACTACAAGGTATTAAAGGCAAAGCTTTAGACAAGATGGAGATAAAAAATAAAAAGCAAGCTGATGAAGTCATAGCGGATTGCAACAAGCAAAAATTTGCCATCGATAAAATCGAACAAAAGGAAAAAGCTAAAAGCCCGCCCGCTCCCTTCACTACCTCATCCCTACAACAAGAAGCTAACGGTAAATTGGGCTTTTCCGCCAAACAAACCATGACCTTGGCGCAAAAACTTTATGAAGGCCAAGACGTTGGTTCCGGTTCCGTGGGTCTTATCACCTACATGCGTACCGACAGTTTAAACTTGGCGCAAAATTTTATTAATGAAGCCACACAACACATCATCAAAGAATTCGGCAAAGAAATGGCCGTAAGCAAACCCAGAGTCTACAAAACCAAATCCAAAGGAGCGCAAGAAGCGCACGAAGCCATCCGTCCCACCGACCCAAAGCGCACCCCCGAAGCTTTGGCTGATTATTTGGATAAAAATTTGCTAAAATTGTACACGCTTATCTGGCAACGCTCCGTGGCAACACAAATGGTAGATGCTAAATTAAATGCCACCCGTATTGACATTAAAGGCGGTGATTACAATTTCCGTGCTACGGGCCAACAAGTTGTTAAAGAAGGATATCTCAAGCTCTACCCCGATCAAGAAAAAGATAAACTCCTACCCGAACTGCAGCAAAACGAGAATATGCAGGCAAAAGAAATCAAAGGCACCCAGCACTTTACCGAACCACCCGCCCGTTACAGCGATGCCACACTGGTTAAAACCCTGGAAGAAAACGGCATCGGCCGCCCCAGTACCTACGCGCCCACCATTTCCACTATTATCGAACGCGGCTATGTGGAACGTGATGAAAAAAAACGCTTAAAACCTCTGGAAATCGCCGGTGACGTTACGAATATGCTCGTAAAGCGTTTCCCTGATATCGTGGATGTTGATTTTACGGCCCGCATGGAAAGCTCGCTCGATCACATAGCCGAAGGTGACATGAACTGGCGCCCGCTTATTCAAGCTTTCTACGGCCCTTTTAAGGTAAAGTTGGACGAGCAAGAAAAAGAACTGGATAAAGAAGCTCAACAAGAAGCCGAAGGAGAGGTTTGCGACAAATGTGGCAAGCCAATGGCCGTAAAATTCGGCCGTTTTGGTAAATTCCTAGCCTGTACCGGCTACCCTGAATGCAAATCAACGCGCCCCATGCCCGGCGCCGACCCCTTACCCGAACCCGAACCGGTTGATGAAAAATGCCCTGAATGCGGTTCGTCTATGGTTAAAAAAATCGGCCGTTTTGGCCCGTTCTTGGCCTGCACCCGCTACCCCGAATGCAAAGGTATCATCAACATCGAAAACCCTGTTTTAGACCAAAACGGCAATGACATAACCTGCCCCAAATGCAAAAAAGGCCGCATCCTGGAACGCAAATCCAAACGCGGTAAAATTTTCTTTTCCTGCAATCGTTACCCGGATTGCGACCAGGCTTACTGGGATCGTCCCACGGGAGAACCCTGCCCGTCATGCGGATACCCGACCCTGGTCAAACGCGGTAAAACCATCTACTGCCCCGATAAAGAAAACTGCAAGTACAAAAAAACCATAGAGCTTGAATAATAT
>CAYFST010000005.1:0-48563 GCA_964345995.1 uncultured Gammaproteobacteria bacterium | reverse complement strand
CTGCCCCGATAAAGAAAACTGCAAGTACAAAAAAACCATAGAGCTTGAATAATATCTAAGCTCTAATTTCTATATTATAAGAACTAAATTATAAACCGGTGCCTTTAGATTTTTCCTCAACCCATTTTTCTAAATTAGCAAACTTTTCATCAAAATATTTATTCGCTCCATTATAAGAATCTTGAACCGCTCCCATGGGATCACCTTTAACAAGAGCTCGATCCAAAAAACTAAATACTTTATCAGCAGTATTACCTATTATTTCCAATGCTTTAAATGGTCGCATTACCCGTTTCATAACCTGAAATCCCAACCAAGCTCCGGCAAATAAACCGGCACCGGCCACGACTCCTCCGCCAATAGCAACTTTACGCATCTTGGGATGCTTTTTCCACCACGAAGTTTTTGCCGGAAATTCTTCCAGTTCCGAAGCTTTATCTCTTGCCTGCTCTTTCTTTAATGCACGCAATGACTCAGACATTTTTGCCGGTTCCAGCCTCTCGAGCGCGACTTCTCTTATCATCTCTTGTTCACGTTTACTACGACTTAACAATGCCTCCACCTTAGCTATCTCGCTTGCTTTTTCACGCATTATTTTTTGTGCTCTCGCGCTCATCTCAAATTGATCACCCCACTCGGCTCTAAGCGTCCTTTCCATGGCATCCTTACCCTCTTTTAATCTTTTAAGGCGCTCTTGCTGATCCATCATCTGCAATTCCAAATCTCGATAATTCTTTTTTTCTGCATCTGTAAGTACATTCCAATGCTCTTGCCCAAACCTGCCTTTGGCAAAATTCTCATGCCACTCACCAACCGGATTCCCGGCAATTTCATTCTTAGCCTGCTCTGTGGCACTCATTTCAATGGTCTTAGGCCCGCCTTCCGCTACTTTAGCCGCCGCGACCGCGCCTGCCGCCGCGACCGCTCCTTCAACCCAAGGCACACCGCCTTCTTCTTGTGCTTCCCGCAAACTCACCGCTTCCGAGTTTTCCGGCATTAACTCAGCCACAACCGGTTGAGGCACTTTTTGTGCCGAGTCAAACAATTCATCCAGCTTATCGCCAAAACGCTTTTGTAATTTTATATACTCCTCATCACCAAATTTCTCACGATACTGCCCACCAAGCCTATCAAATCTCTGCATCGCTTCCGTCAATTTTTCTTGATCCATTTGTTCGTTCGTTTCAAACCTGCTTAATAACTGCATTATCTCTTCCTCAAAAACCTTTCTATCATCTTCTCGCATCGCCTCCTCAACCAAATCCACGCCACCCTCGGGCGTAACAGTAGGCGGTGGCTTAACCAGCTCTTGCTCATCTTTTTGCTCCAACAATTCTCGCAAACTTAACGGCTCTTCTTGATTGATTCTATTGTCATTATCATTAGCAGCCTCCTCTACCGCTTCCCGCAAACTCAAAGGTTCTGGCTCTGATTTCAATCCCAAATCCTTCATCTCTTCAGCCGTAAAATACCCCTCTCCGGTCTCTATCTCCGGACCAGTGTCCATCAAAACCGACTCCTTATCCACCTCGCCGGCCTCACGTTCTATCTCTTTTTCACCACCATATAATGTCCCTGTCGGCCCCTGCTCCACAATCTCGGTTTGACCTTTTCCCGCTTGAACCCCTCCGGTCTCATTACCTCCCCGCAAAATCTGACGAGATTCCTCATCTTTTGTACCGGATTCAGCATTCGACTTAGTTTCCAAATCCCAACCCCTATCCACCTCGCTCGTATCCGTCTCCAATGCCCCGCCTTCAATAACACGAAAAGTCTTTCTCCTCTCCTCCGGAGACATCCAGCCTTCATCTATCTCCCGGGTATCCGGCGCCTCGGATGACTTTTTTTGCGCAACGACATCCAATGCATATTCCGCATTTCGTGCGTTTTGCTGAAGTGCTCCTACCGCTTCTTCATTGACCTTTCCCGTCTGAGGATCGTCTCCACCAACCTCACGTACTGCACTAAAATCTTCTTCCAATCCAGCTTTAACATCGTCTTTTGCGGCTTCAAAACCTTTCTTCTCAAGTGCTTCAGCTAATTTCTCACCAAAAGAAAAAGTTAACACTTCTTGTGGCGCTTGTTTACGCGCTCCTTCAAATTTAGCCATATATGCAGATTATACCATTTTTTCGCCAAATATACAGCAAAAATCCTTAAACAATCCCAATATAATCTAATTTCAATCAATCGTCTTTAATCTTCAATCCTTCATCCTTTAATGAAGATGCTTGACATAGAGTAAATTTTATGCTAAGTTAAGCCATTCGGCGTTAAAAAAGTCGATAAACTTTTAGTACAACAGGAGGAAAAATGAAACTTCCCCAAGGGATCTCAGTAGTTCTTTTCAACTCAAACACAGAAAATCGGATAGAGCCCGATCAAGACGGGTATCTGGGTACAGCAGAAAGTATGGATCTCGAATACTATGACGAGATTTACGAAGCTGACGAAAACCCGGACACACCACCACGCCATCACAAAATTCTTCTTGAAATGCAAATCACGCGTCAAGAAGAATTCGTCGTATTCGTAGTCAATCAGCCCAAGGATGTAAATCCTGTACTGAATGTACGCGAATACGCATTGCCCGACGATCCGGCCACGGAAGCTCCGGAGGGAACATCCATCTACCGGATTTACATTCCGGTCAAAACAACTCGCGACGGCACGGTAACCACAAAATTTCCCACAAATAGCATCCGGTTCCTATTGCCTTTGGGCAACGGATGGTTCCAAATGTGGAGAATCTCGGTGGTTTCGCAAGAAGGGAACTTCTTTCTGGTCAGCGAAACTGTCTTCGAGCCATTTCGCTGCTACAGAGCCGATACCAACGTAGCCTGCCCGCTTTTTACGGCTACAGACGAAGAAGAACGCCGTGATTGGCCAGCCTTCATGACGCTTATCAATCGCGTCATAACCGGTGATGCATTCATGGAGTTACCGCCATTAAGCGAAAAGGCAAAAGACCCTGAACCCATGAAACCAGAAGAAGAAGAAAAGGATCTGCCAATTGGACAAGGCCGTTGCGTTTGGTTTAGCCAAGCCGAACAATATGGCATGCTGGCAACCAAACACGGCAATGCCAGAATCCATTGGCAAAACCTCGACCCCCGACCCGATTCCCGGAGACGCCATCTCAATTCCGGGGAATTGGTTGAGATAGCTCAGCTAACACAACCGGTCGAGGGGAAAAGGCGCACCGACTTCACTCAAGAAGCCATAGGTGTACGCCTTATATAAACCACTCTCTTACCGCCCCGCGACACATTGTCCGGGGCTTTTTGTATACAAATCCCTCTCTTAATTTAAGAAAGGGAAGCTCCAAACTTATCAAGGGACATTGTTAATTGTTGTCTGCTTGCAAAGTTGTTGTAAAAATTTTATTGTAGTAAAACCTTTTATGAGCGAAGAAAAAGTTTTTTTGGACGATTTAATTATCAAAGTCAAAAATATCCGCCCGGATGCGGATGTAGTTTTGTTGGAAAGAGCTTATGCCTTTGCCGAAAGCGCTCACAAAGGACAAATGCGTATGAGTGGTGCTCCTTATATTATCCACCCATTACACACTGCTATCAATCTGGCCGAAATGCACGTACCTGATAATATTATCGCGGCCGGTCTATTGCACGACGTGGTCGAAGACACTCCGGTTACTTTAGATGAAATCAAAGAAGAGTTTGGTGACGATATCGCGGGCATGGTTAACGGCATTTGTAAAGTCGGTAAAATAAAATACCGCGGTGTTGAAAGATACATTGAAAACTTACGCAAAATGTTTATGGCCATGGCCAGCGACGTACGCGTAATCATTATCAAATTTGCCGATAGGTTGCATAATTTAGAATCACTTGATTGCATTCCGCAAAAAAAGGCTTATCGTATAGCTTTGGAAAGTCTGGAAATCTATGCGCCAATCGCCAACCGTCTGGGCATGGGTGATATAAAAGGCAAACTGGAAGACGCCGCTTTTCGCTGGGTTATGCCCAAAGAATACAAATGGACCAAAGAAATCTCCGGCGAATCCATGCAGTTAAAAATGCCACAAATCGAAAAAGTTATAAATAAAACCAAAACCGAATTAAATGATTCAAACATACCTTTTACGGAAGTACACGGTCGGCAAAAGCATCTCTATTCCCTTTATCGCAAACTTCTCAAATATAACCGCGATATTACCAAAATTTACGACCTAACAGCCATTCGTTGTATCATGCCCACAACAGCCGATTGTTATGCCGCCTTGGGCGTAATCCACAGTCGCTGGACGCCACTTAAAGGGCGTATTAAAGACTACATTTCTCAGCCCAAACCTAACGGCTACCAATCATTACATACAACCGTATTCTACGACCGAGGCGCTATTGTTGAATATCAATTTCGCACCAAAGAAATGCATGAATTGGCCGAATTCGGTATCGCCGCTCATTGGGCTTATGATGAGCATAAAATGCGCGAAGTCGGCCAAGAACGCATCAAAGAAATGATTGACGAAGACCAATTCGAATGGATGAATCAAGTTGCAACCGTGCAGGCAGAAATCAAAAATCCCAAATTTTTCCTGGAATCATTGGAAGAAATGAAGTTAGACGCTTTTAACGACCATATTTTTGTTTACACTCCCAAAGGAGATGTCATTGATTTACCTGAAGATTCCACCCCCATTGATTTTGCCTACAAAATCCACACAGAAATTGGCAATACTTGTGCGGCCGCCAAAGTAAATGACGCCATCCACCCACTCGACCAACCCTTAAAATCCGGCGATATTGTGGAAATCCGCACCGATAAATCCCGTAAAGGTCCCAACCCCGAATGGCTCAAATTTACCAAAACCCGTCACGCACGCTCCAAGATCCGTCAATACGCTCGCCATGGTATCGCCGGCTGGCTCAAAGATATCATTCCCGGCACTAGAAAAAAATAATATTACCGCACCTGATTCGCCTGTTTTTACAACTAAAAAACCCACCGTTTTACACGATGGGTTAATTTATTTATTAATTTTGCACAATAGACAAGTTACGATCTATTTAGCCAAATCCTCCAAAGATTGAATGTTTTCATCAACATAATCAGGCACACCCAAACCCAGCCAGCTTTGCGTTACATTGATACCCGCAATCTCCAAATCATCTTTAAACTCTTCCCAATAATCAGCATGCGTTGTGGGTAGCCATCCGGCCACGTTCACATCTATCTGCTTATCCGCGATTGAAACATAAACCACACTTGCATCCATCTCTTTAATCTCCGTCTCATAACCAATCTCTTGCAAGACTTGAGCCACAACACGACTCTTCACCGTGGCACCCGGCCATGGCGGAATACCAATGATAATTTTATCTTTACCCAATTCCGTATCTTCGGAGGGCATCCAACTCTGCATCTCGTCTTCATGTTCGGCTAAAAATTCACTGGCAACAATTTCGGCTTCTTTGTCATTCACGCTATACTCATAAATCCACTCACTCTGATAATCCGCGAGTACGTTAAAATTCTTAAAAAATTCAGCCGCTGCCGGAGCATCATCCGCAAAACCCTTATAAACCACGGTGGCTAATACATCAGAAGCAACATCCGCATCGGCCCATTCGGGCGCGTTTTCCTTTAAAAATTCTCGCGTGGCATCCGGGCTGTTGTAAATATTTTTATCATCCTCCAATTTGCGAATATCCGCGATGGAAAAAGCCGCATGAGGTTCCCAAACCGTCACAACAATCGGCTCCTCGTTAGCAATCGAGTCTTGTAAAGCAGCGAGCATAGCCGCCGAACTGCTTTCTTTAAGCTTCCAATCATCCTCTAAACCATATTCTTGCATGACTTTCTCGGTATTAATCATAATACCTGCGCCCGGTTCGATGCCGGTTATAGCCCACTTCACGGACTCGCCAAACGCCGTTCCGGACTGTTCTGATTGCTCAGCCTGTTGATGATCCGCTCGATTCTGTTCTTCTTCCCTTTGCTGCGATTGCGAGCTCCACAAAAGCGCGATTACAATAACCGCAGCCACCCCCAAACCTATATATAAATTCTTATTTTGCATAAAATCAAATTACTCATTAGATATCAAAAACTATAACATTTATGAACTTTTTGTCCAAATCTGTCTTGTTAATCTGTCAAGAATCATGGCTAAAAGCACCACCCCTAAACCACCGGCAATCCCCTGACCCACCTTGAGTCTGGTAATACCGCGCAATACCTCTTGCCCCAAACCCTCGGCACCAATCATAGATGCCACTACCACCATGGACAATGAAAGCATTATTGTTTGATTCATACCCATTAAAATTGATGGCAATGCCAACGGCAATTCAACTTTAATCAGCTTTTGCCTGCGCGAAGCTCCAAATGCGCTACCAACTTCTAACAGCTCATGCGGTATTTGCTCAAAACCCAACGCCGTAAGGCGCACTGCCGGCGGAGTTGCAAAGATAAAAGTAGCCACAATGCCCGGCACATTGCCAATCGAAAAAAACAACACCGCCGGAATCAGATATACAAACAACGGCATGGTCTGCATAAAATCCAACACCGGATCCAAAACCATAGCAAACTTGGAAAAATGAAACTTCATCACTCCTAATGGCACACCTATTATAAGCGCAAACAATGCCGCAGTCACCACCAATGACATGGTTATCATGGCCTGTGCCCAAAAACCCATAGATGCCACCACCAATAAAGCCACTACAATAAAAGACGCCATACGCCCGCCTCCCAGCTTATACCCGGCATAAGCTAACAATACAATCATCACCAACGGAGATAAATTGGTAAAAAATCCTGTAATCGGATTTAAAACCAGCTTTATAAGTCCCGCAATGGCAACAAATAACGGATCCCAATTTTCATTCAACCAATCAATCATGCTATCTGATACCGATTCCACGGGCAAATGTGGCAAAAAACCAATAATCACTTCGCTCCAGAGCAAAGCCACTATTATTAAAACAATAAACACCAACTCAACTGTATATTCTTTTACGATATCTTTCAGCATAATTATAACGATTGAATTAATTGTGCTTGCTTATGGATATTTTCCACAAAATCTTTCACGTAATCATTGGCCGGACTGTTTAATATTTCTTTGGGCGTACCTACCTGCACCAGTTCGCCCTCGCCGTTTAGCATGCCGATGCGATCACCCAGCTTAAGTGCCTCACTCAAATCATGAGTAATAAAAAAAGTTGTTTTACCCAATTCTTGTTGCAAATTTATCAACTCATCTTGCATACGGTTACGAATCAACGGATCCAAAGCGCTAAACGGTTCATCCATAAGCAATACTTCGGGCTCGGGTGCCAAAGCGCGCGCCAAACCGACTCTTTGCTTCATTCCGCCGCTAAGCTCACTGATCGGACTCTCCCCCCAACCTTCAAGACCCACAAGCGCTAAAGCACGCTCGCCGCGCTTCTTAATATCATCCTGACTTTTACGTTGCAATTCCAAACCAAATGCTACATTCTCCAACACACTCCTGTGCGGAAAAAGCGCAAAACTCTGAAATACCATACCCATCTTCTCACGCCGTAATTTGGTTAACTCCTCCCTGTTCATGCCAAGTAAATCCTTACCATCTATCATCAACCTGCCACGCGTCGGGCTGACAAGACGATTTAAACATCTAAGCAACGTACTTTTACCACTTCCGGACAAACCCATCACTACAAAAAATTCACCTTGCTTCACGCTAAACGATATATCACGCAAAGCCACCAATGCGCCGGTCTGTCGCTTTATCTTAGCTCTATTAGCGCCGTTTTCCAGCAAACTAAAAACTCGCCGTTCATCCTTTACCGCGCAATTAAACACTTTATACAAATTCTCAAATCGAATCAACTCTTCCATGAAATACAACCTAACACGCCACAATCTCCGCGTCTAATCCGCGATCATCAGCTGTCAGCTGTTTTTTTGTATCCTATCCAAAATTCTCTGTAGCCCTTCATCACTGTTAAACTCAATTTTAATTTCCCCATTACCCTCGGGTTTTTGTTTTACGCTGACTCTGCCACCAAAAAACGCGCGCAAATTGGCCTCCAATTCCAACAAATTCGGATCAATCACCTTGGGACGCTTACGCGACTGAGGAATCTTGGATTCGGTTTGACGAACCGTCACTGTACCGCTTTCCATTTGCTTAAAAGCTTTCATCCTGTCTTCCGAATCCAGAATACCTAACAAAGTACGCCCATTTGACTGCGATATTTTGCCATTGGATAAAGCCTCCTGAATTTCCGGCTCCAAATCCAGCAAACGGATAATATTGGCAATCTGCGATCGACTCTTGCCCACGCGCTTGGCTACTTCATCCTGCGTTAAATCAAACTCCTCCTTCAACTGAGCATAAGCTCGCGCTTCTTCCATGGGATTCAAATTCCTGCGCTGTACATTTTCGATAATCGCAAGCTCAAGTTTCTCTTGTTCGCCCGCCTCGCGCGCAATTGCGGGTACCGTATCCAAACCTGCCAGTTTTGATGCTCTCAAACGCCTCTCACCTGCAATAAGTTCATAATCACCCTCTCCTTGCTTACGCACAATAAGCGGTTGCAGTACTCCATGTTCTTTAATAGATGCTACCAAATCCTCCAGACCCTCATTATCAAAAACCATTCGCGGCTGCTTTGTATTCGGGCTTATTTGGTCAATCGGTAATTCATAAACTCTACGACCATCATCCAAAACCTGCGCCGACTCATATCCCGATATGACCGGCGATTCTGAATTATAAGCAACATTTTGTACTGAAGCTTCATTTTGTTTCTGCGGAATTAAAGCGCCCAAACCTCGCCCCAATCCGGATTGTCGTTTCATCATCATAAAATTTGTGATGGAGCAAACACCTCGGTTCCCATGATTTCCCTAGCCAAGCGTTCATACGCCTTGGCTCCCGGATTCCCTGCGTCAAAAGAAGCAATCGACCTGCCGAAAGAAGGCGCCTCGGCCAACTTCACGCTACGCGGTATAACAGATCTGAAAATATTATTCGGAAAATACTTATACAGTTCCTGCAAAACATCATTGGAAAGCTTACAACGCTTATCATACATGGTCAAAACCGCGCCCAAAATTTTAATATCCGGCCTGATCCGCGTTTTCACCAATTCCACGGTTTGCAATAAATCCGCCAATCCCTCAAGTGCGAAATACTCGGCCTGAACAGGTATCAAAATCTCATCTGAAGCAACAATCCCGTTTAAAGTTATATACCCCAAAGTCGGCGGGCAATCTATCAAAATATAATCATAATCATTGCGAATTTCTCTTAATGCATCATGCAATTTAAATTCTTTTCCGTCTAAATAAGGCAACTCAGCATTCAACCCCGCCAACGACCCAGTTGCCGGCGCAACCCTCAAAGTCTCATGCATGGTCGGCTGAACGATATCGCGCATAGACACCTGCTTCAACATAGCGTCGTAAACACTGCGTTCAATTGCCGATACGTCTACACCGATGCCACTCGTGGCATTTGTCTGCGGATCCAAATCGATAATCAAAACAAACTTGCCTTGATCGGCCAAATACGCGCCCAAGTTAACGGCTGTAGTGGTTTTACCCACACCGCCTTTTTGATTAACTATTCCGATTATCCTTGCCATACTAATTTTAACTGACAAACAAAAATTGAAAAGAAAAATAAAACCATCAACAGTAACCTTTATTATTTATTTAAGGTGCCACTATTTTACTTAATCGTACGCTAAAAAACAAGAGTGGATTATTAGCTTAATTTTAGCCGAACTGTGGCTAAATCCTTGACAAGGAAATTCAATTCATTTATCCTAATTTCTATCAATATATACCGCGGGGTAGAGCAGTTGGCAGCTCGCCAGGCCCATAACCTGGAGGTCGTAGGTTCAAGTCCTACCCCCGCAACCAAGCAAAACTCTCATCAGAGAGTTTTTGTTTTTAATACTTTATTTGGATAATCCGTTTCATCGCAATTTTCATCCTGTCGTATCCCGCTTTAATTCTGATACAACCTGATATTAAAAAAACAGCCTAACAAGCTGCTCAAGGAGATCTTTTCTTACATCGAGGCGACTTTCTTGTAGTGAACATTTGCTCCACCATGGCTTCTACCCACGTTCGGAGTTTTGCGCAAATCCTTCACTACTGCGCATTCCAGAGAATATTTTCTCAAACGCATACTCTGATATTCGCTTTCAAAACGAAACGCAACCTTGCAAGTGCCGCGTGGCACCGTATGTCCGTTCACGGGCGGTAGACAAACCCTAATCGACCTGTCCAACGCATACGCATCCGGCGCGATTGCCAAAACATTCCTTGGATGATCTCCATCATGAGTCCATTTGGAAAAATCAGCGCTTCCCAAAACTCTTCCATGATCATCCAGATAAAAAACTGTGCAATCCGCAAAATCATCTTTCAAATAGGCCGTTTTCAAAAAATCTTCGAATTTAGCTCGATACTTACCCGGCACATTGTTGCCGTTCATGTTTTTTTCGGCTTTAACGCGATCCCTTGGGATGCCCAACATGCCTCGAAAATCTTCATGCAACAATTCAATACCGCCACGCGGCGTAATCATAATTCGAAAGCATCCGTGTTTTTTGAACCAAGCCGCGCCCATGTGATACAGATTATTCCGCATTTTGCCTCTTCCTCTTTGTAAGAACGTTACTTTTACTGTAGCACAAATATTGGCTTTGTCAAGGGAAAAAATGTCAATTTCCATTTACACCTAAAAATACTAAAAATAGGCAATTTTTCACCTTTTGCTAATCACAATTAACTAACAATTCACAAAAAAACATCAATCTCATTGGTTATTGAAGATTATTTCATCCGTACATTATTATATTTATTCTAAGCGAAACCCCGCTAACAGCTTTATTTAAAAATTGAAAAATCCCCTGATTTGGGATTTTTCCATGGTAGCGGGGGTGGGGATCGAACCCACGACCTCGGGCTTATGAGTCCCACGCTCTAACCAACTGAGCTACCCCGCCAATAATTCAATTACTAACTACCAATAGCTAATTACCAATTTTGCAATCCGGAACTTCTTAACTTGTGGGCTGAATATTAACTGATTATTACAATTTTGACAAGCCTAAATAAATTGTACGACAAACAACGTACGATGTACGATATGACCATGAAATCCTGGCATGTCTACATCCTCCAGTGCGCTGACAACTCACTTTACACTGGTATAACCACAGACCTAAAGCATCGTCTACAAGCACACAATGCAGGAATCGCATCCAAATACACCCGCGCCAAACTCCCTGTCGAATGCATTTGGACCGAGAGTAACCACACTGAAAGCTCCGCCAAAAAACGCGAGGCAGAGTTAAAAAAGCTCCCCAGGCAAAAAAAACTTAAACTAACATCCCACGAGCAATGTCAGCGTCTAGAATCTAGTTTCTAAAGTCTCTATCACAATCTTCGCGCTCTTGTCCCAGCTGAATTTTTTAGCTTGTTCTAATCCCATTTCCGATCTCAACTTACAAGCCCTCTCATCCTCCGCGCAAGTTAACATTACGCTAGCCCAAGCTTGCTCATCTTGCGGATCAACCAACATACCCGCCTCACCAACAACCTCCGGCAATGCCCCGCGGTTACTCACCGCAACCGGAGTACCGGCCTGCATCGCCTCAAGCGCTACCAACCCAAAACCCTCATCCAACGACGGTACCGCAACTAAACCGGCCGCAAGCAACAATGTTTGTTTCTGTTCGTTAGTTACAGCTCTAAAACGATGAAAAAACTGATCTTCACAGGCTGTCAGTAACTTAATCTCCGCCTCAACATCTTCAAACTTCCATCCGTTTAAACCCGCCACAACCAAGTCCGGCACTTTAACCATCTTTTGTTTTGCCTTTTTCCATGCTCGTATCAGCATAGCCACATTCTTCCTCGGCTCAACAGTCCCCAAACAAAGGACAAAATCCCTGTTTAATTTTAATTCCTTCTCACAAAAACTCTTCGCTTCTTTCTTCAAATCGATAATCGGTAATTGGTAATCGGTAATCGAATTATCACCTCCCTCACCCGAAACTATAATTTTACTCTCGTCTATTCCTAACAATTGCACGATTTTCGATTTTGTATATTCCGACACAGCCAAAATTATTGGTGCTCTCTTTAATCCTTTTTTAAAAAGATGGGTCGTTATCATCCTCTGCCACAATCTTTGATTAAACCACTCCGGATGCTCAAAAATAATCAAATCATGCACCCAAGGAATTGTCGGTACTTGGATAGCCGGCGCAACAGATCCGCCTGGCACAAACAACAAATCACAAGGTTTCTCTTTTAATGCGGATCTTAATGATCGCCCGGTCGTATCTTCAAGTCTAACAATATCACCCGTTTTCCAGTCAGCTCCCTCCGGCACATAAAACTTCAATTCCACATGGGACGTGGATTGCAAAAGTTGAGACAAAAGCGTATCGCAAATCGCCCTCGCCGCATGCGCCACCCCGGCCCCGGCCGATCCGTCCTGCGGCAAGCAACGCAAATCAACTCCGATAATTTTTCTAGACATACATTTCTATCCGCCACACGATATCCGCTTTGACGCTTATCGCCAAGTGTACGCATCAAAAGCCCAAGCCGTAAGCGCCTTCACATCATCATAGCGCTTGAAATGATTATCATTCCCCAACAAAACCGTTACCACTTCATTTCCATCCTTATTTTGTGTAACTTGCGCTAAATTATAACCTGTTGTGGGCAATGACCCTGTTTTGGCTCCCATAATACGGTACGGAGCTTTATTCAAAAATGAAAACATTAATAAATTCGTAGTGTCTATAGTATATTGCCTACCAACGGCTGTAGTCAAAATTACAAAATCCTCGGCCATGGCATCCGCGATCTCCGGTTCTCTGATAGCGATAGTCAGCAATGCCGCCACATCCGCCGCATTGCCCTGATTCTCTTCATTTAATCCTGTTGGATCCGTAAAATTCAACGACGGCAATTTCAATTCCACCGCTTTATCATTCATATGCTCTATAAACTCCACTCTGCTCATACCGCTTGTGCGCGCAAGCGCATTTCCTAATTCATTAACCGAACCGACCATGAGCGCTCTTAACACATCTTTACGAGGAATGGAATCCCCTATACGCAGAGTAGACCTCACATCTCGATCAAAATCCTCACGCGCTAAAACAATATCTTTATCCATGTCCAAATTCTGATCCAAAACAACCAAAGCCGTCATCAATTTGGTAATACTGGCAATCGAATGCTTGTCATGCGCCTTATAAGCATACAAAACTCCCGCACTTTCCACATCCGCCACAAAAACGCTCTTTCCGCTATGCAAAATTCCCAAATCATTTGCATCTTTCTTTACGGGTGGCAACACCTTTTCATGCTCGATTTGAGCGGCCCGCACCAACTGCGGTTCAACCGGCGTACTCAAACCGTACATCCGCATGGGATGGATCTCTATCTCGGGCGCCGGAGCCATAGCCAGCACCGCCAAAATTGCAAATAAACTATTCAACATACCTGCCAAATTTTATCAAACACAACCAAGATATGAAGCAAACCAAACATTACACTGTTTGATAATAATTTAAAAACGCTTGGGCAATATTTAATCATATTTAAACAGCCAGCTCCTCACTATTACCGGCTTTTTTATCAGTCGCTTCCAACCCTTTCTCGCTTTCCGGTTCTTTAAGCTGTTCCAGCATATCACTTATTGCCGTATGTCCGCGCAATTCCTCATATTCCGGCAAATCTTTTATCGACTTTAAACCCAAATGATTTAAAAAGTCAAAAGTCACCGCATACGTAACCTGCCCCAACCGCATATCCTCTTTCTGTTCAACTAAACCGCGAATCATCAAATTTCTTAAAATCATGGATGATTGCACTCCGCGGATCTGCTCCAACTCCGGTCTGGTCATAGGCCCGCGGTAAGCAAGAATAGTCAGTGCCTCCAACGCCGCGCGTGTGAGTTCACCCTGCTCTTCATCTTTTATAACCTTACTCACATATTCCGCGGCCTCGGGATGCGTAACCAACTCCACTTCTTTTTCATACCTCTGCAAAATAACCCCCCGCTCGCTTAATTCTTCTTGCAAGCTATCCAAGATTCCGGATATCTCCTCCGGTTTTTTTCCTAGCAAATCTGCCAGCTTACGCTCGCTCAAAGCTCTGCCCGAAGCAAACAATATTGCCTCAATAATTTGTTCTATATTCATAATCTTTATTATGTCCCGCGTCCCGCGTCCTACGTCCCGCCTCCCAGCTATATAGGACGATTGGGACGTCTACCAACCAAAGCCTTAACCAAGGTTGTAGCGACATGTGACGATGAACCTAATCACTTAATGACATATAATAAAATCACAACTCCGTTGGTTGCGTAAGGGGATTCCGATCCGGCGCCTCCGGATGCGCACTGATATCAATATCCGCAAAAATTTCACCCTGCTCCACATTGATAAACCTCTGTTTTACCAACTCCAACAGCGCCAAAAAACCCACTATAGCCTCCTGCTTATGCTTGGCCCTGCCGATAAACTGCTTAAACGAAACTTTTGCATGCTTCCTGATTCTGCCGTACAAATCACTGATCTTTTCATGTATAGATACGGCTCTGGCCACCGCGACCTTCGGCAATCTCACTATCGGCTCTATTCTGGCTATTACTCTGCGCATTACCTCAAGCATCAACGTCCGATCCACACCCTTGGGAGGCACAAAAGCGATTTCACGCCTCTTTCTGGGCACAACTTTGCGCCGGTATGATCTTTGCCCCGTATTCCATAATTCATTTAATTCCTTAGCCGCGGCCACAAACATCTGATATTGACGTAATTGCGCTTCCAAATCCAAACCCTCTTCCATCTCTTCATCTTCAAAATCCGGCATTAATTGCTTGGATTTCATATAAACCAATTTACTGGCCACAACCAAAAAATCCGCCATTTCCTCGGGCGGTACCGTACTGGTTTCCATATACTTAACAAACTGATCCGCTACCTTAGCCAACGAAATTTGCGTAATCTCCAACTCATTCTTTTCTACAAGCTGAAGAAGAAGGTCCAACGGACCTTCAAAATGCGGAATACTGACAGTATATGCCATGAAACAATAATACTAAAAAACTCGATTTTTGCCTAGATCTTGACATTTTTACCTCATTATGGTGAAATAATCCGTCATACACCGTACGCAATACATCGAATTTCGACATTCAAATAACAATGGAGTTTAAATGCCGCACCTTATAACTCCCCAAAAACCGGTCATCAGACCGGCAATCACCCAAAACCAACTTGCAATCTTTCGGCAAATTATTAAACAATTCGGCTGGCAAGTCATCCCCTTCAAGCTCTTATACGGCAATTATACAGCAACATCCTCTTTCAATCTCGAGTGGCTACATTCTTTTTTCGAGGTCTATGCCACCGACCAAGAACGCTCACAGATGCTAAACTATGGCTATCGGCCAAGGAGCTAAACATGATCAGTGCTCATGACTCTCCAACTTGGGAACTCATCCGCTTGAACGCTTTATCCATGGGCTGGCCCTGCATCATCCGTAAGGAAACCGACTTCCATCTGGAATGTCTGATACTTGAAGGTGTTTCAGCACACTATCTATCTCTGCACTATTTCTACGAGCGTATCGCCACGCCAAACGAACGCCGGGACATGCTTCTTGCCGGCTATCAACCGATTTGCTAAACCTTTTCCGCCACGTTCTCGTGGTCTTTTTATAATATAAAACGTACCAATCAACCGTTAATCGGTATTCAGTATTCGTTAATCAGTAATTTTAACCCATGAAGCTTTAGCTTAGTAGGTCGGTAATTGATAATTATCGCAGATCCGCTCCAACCGCCTGCGTGACATTTGTATACCCATCCTCTTTCAACTTTTGCGACAGCTCCCGCATCAGTTTAGACGACCACAACGGCCCGTGATAAATCAACCCGGTCACGATTTGCACGGCTGATGCGCCAAGCTTGATTTTTCTATAAATATCATTAGCAGAATCAATACCGCCGATTCCAATAAACTCAAACCTGGGCCTGCCGTGATACGCCATAAAAGCTAAAACTCTGTCTGCCTTTTCTCGCAAACCCGGCCCCGATGCGCCTCCGCGCATACTCTCATCCAGCTTGGGTGATTTTAAGCCGTCGCGGCTATGCATCAAATTGCTCAAAATAAATCCCCTGACCCAAGCATAAGGCTCGCTGTCGCGCAAAATCTCCAGCATTCGCTCCTCGCTAAGCTCGGGCGACAGCTTAAAAAACACCGGCTTAAACGGCTTCAACTCATCCAAACGCTTAAGCAAATACCTGAAAATATCACCGTCTTCACAATACTGGCAATCATCACCAACATTGGGGCACGACACATTCACCGTCACATAACTCCCGTACAATTGCAATTTCTGAAAAGCCGTAAGCAAATCCTCCAAACCCGCCTCGCCGGCCAAACCGGATAAATTCGACTTGGCAACCGATATACCAACCGGCACAGGCCACTCTTCCGATTCTTTAGCAAACCTTCGTCTTACCGTATCCGCCCCATCGCTCACCAAACCGTAATTAACAACCAAGGCATTATCTTCCGGCAAACGCCACAATCTGGGCCGCGGATTGCCCGGGTTAGCTTGCCCGGTAACCGTACCCACTTCAACATAGCTAAAACCCACTTCTTTCAAAATTTTAACTATCCGCCCTTCCTTATCAAATCCGGCTCCCACTCCCAATGGATGCGGCAACTTTACTCCGGCAATCGACGTCTCTAAAAAAGAATCCGAATACGGCCTGCAAACACTCTTCACAATCCATCTTGTAAATTTATTAGACCCTAAAACTCTGCCCACCAAATTAAAAAAATAGTGCATCCCTTCCGGATCAAACATAAACAATATAGGTTTCAAAATCTTTTCGTACATATCATACCGTCAGAACCTTGATTACCAAAACGATTAACAATTCAATTAAACATAAACAATAGTTGTAAAAAAATTTTATCCCTTAAGTAATCAAGTAAATTTGAGCGAAAATCATGTTTAATCAAGATTCAGACAGTTTATATTAGCTTCCGCTATCTGCTCTGTCGGCAACTCCGACGGAGCGCCCATCATTAAATCTCTGGCATCCCCGGTCTTGGGGAAAGCGATCACCTCGCGAATCGAAGGTTCATTGCAAAGTATCATAGCTAAACGATCCAAACCCGGAGCCGAGCCCCCGTGCGGCGGCGCGCCATAACTAAACGCTTCAATCATATGGCCGAATTTTTCCTGTATTTCATCATCCGACAAACCCAACACTTCAAATACCTTCTTTTGTATTTTTGAATCATGTATCCTGATCGAACCTGATGACAGCTCATATCCGTTTAATACCAAATCCCAAGTATCAGCCCGCACCTTTAAAGGCTCCGAATCCAACAATTCCTCATCCTCTTTGTTGATCATACAAAAAGGATGGTGCGCTGTTGTCATCTCACCTTGGGAATTCAACCCAAACATCGGGAAGTCAACAATCCAAACAAAAGCCAATTCATTTGGATCATTTTTATCCTCTCGCAAATCCGGCTTATCCGTACCATACTTTTCCATGACTTCCGCGTAAGTCAAAAGCTTAAACGGCTTAAAAGTCAACTTTTTATCTGGCACAACCTCTTTTACCATCTCAATCATCATCGCCTCCAAGATCTCTAAAATATCCTCACGATCCACAAAAGACATCTCCAAATCCAATTGCGTAAACTCCGGTTGCCTGTCACCTCTCGCGTCCTCATCTCGATAACAACGCGCGATTTGATAATACTTCTCAACTCCTGCCACCATTAGCAATTGTTTAAACTGTTGCGGTGATTGCGGTAAAACATAAAATTTACCCGGATGCTGACGCGATGGAACCAGATATTCCCTGGCACCTTCGGGCGTACCCTTTACAAGCGTCGGAGTTTCAATTTCCAAAAAACCCTGATCATCTAAAAATCTGCGAAAACTCGTAATCATCTTTGATCTTATTTCCAAATTCTTTGCCATTCTTTCGCTTCGCAAATCCAAATATCGATACTTCAACCTCAACTCCTCGCTCACACCTGACGTATCTCCGTTAACTTCAAAAGGCGGAGTCTCCGCATGATTGTAAACCTCAATATCTTTTGCAAGGATTTCAACCTCGCCGGTCAGCATATTCGAATTTATCTGTTTTTCTCCGCGTTTATTCACTATACCCATAACAGTCAAACAATCCTCCGCTCTCAAATTTTCCATCACCTCTTTGCCACGGTCAGAAAGCTCGCTCGGCACAAGCACAACCTGAACAATACCGCTTCGATCGCGCATATCCAAAAAAATTATCTTGCCCATGTCGCGCCTTACGTTTACCCAGCCTTTAATTGTTACTTCTTCGCCTATTTTCCGCGAAGTTTCAGTATTCATTACTCTATTCATATGCCCAAAAGAGTACCTAAAAAACCCTATCATGACAATACCATACCAAAAGCTTACTAAGATTAAACAGGTTATACCGACTGTCGTTATTTTATAATTCCAAGATTAAATTTTACTCAATACAAAATCCCATACCACTGCAGATACTGCTTCCGGGCTTCCATGTGAAGGATATTGATGCATATCAATGTATGGCAAGCTATTAACCTCTAAAATTGCCGCCTGCTGCAGTTTATGAGACTCGCCTATATTCTGGCAAATAAAATCAATGCCCACCAAATCCGATCCTAAAATCCGCGCAGTTTTAAAAAATAAGTCTCTATTATCAGCATGGCAATGTTCTTTACAGTTAATAATATCGCACCCGCAAGTTAATATATATTTATCTTGTAAATACAACTTTTTATTCTCCGGCAAAACCGTATTCAATGTATAACCCTCGGCTTTTAACCTTGATTCCAAAATATTATCAAAAGGAATCTTATGCAATGTAAAATTCATCTGATCTTTATCCCCTCTGTAAATATGGTCATTTTTGTTCTCAATCAATTTCCCGATCGTATTATTACCATCGCCTACTATATTAGCTCTATCTTTTTGACAAATAAAAATATATTTTTTACCCACAACAGATGCTCTATAAAGCTTTCCCTCAATATATCTTTCAACTATGAAGGCGGGGCAATATTGTTTTGCCAGCATAATGGCTTCAAGCAAACTTTTCTGTGATTTTATGCGACAAGTTACATGATGACTCAACGACGCATTATAGGGTTTCACTACCAAAGGAAATCCTAAAGTTAAACCGTATTCCATTGCGCCCTTAAGGTTAGTGAACATTTTACCATTTGCTATAGGTAAATTATTATTATTCAACAATCGTTTGCATTTATCCTTATTATCCATTTCAAACTCCTCCGTCTGAAACATGGTAACCGGAATACCTTCATAATAATACTTTCGCTTATTATAAATAAATCTAAAATGATTTACGTACTTGCCAAAAACTTTTATAGCTTGAATTGGAATATTCCTTCTTTTCGCTTCTTTAAAAAATATAAGACTTCGATTATATATCTTTGATTCATCCGGCTTATCTATGAATTGCACAATTTTAATTAAAGATAAAAGCTCCAAAAAAAACATCCAAAAAACATCCTCTTGAAAATTCCCTTTGCGTGTTAAAAAATGTATAGGTTTCAAAAACGTAGTTACAATTTTGTCTAAACATCTTCCAAAACCAGATACATAGTATTCTATATGAAAAATACAATGATACTTACGCTTAGAAGGCCAACAATGCGGACAATAATTTTTTTTCATACTTTTAAAAATCAAAGTAACCAAAAAACTTTGCATCGGCAAGGGTGTTCTATTATTCCGCGAAGATAAATATTCCCTGTAACCATTGGGGTATCCCGTACATAAATTTATTCGCTCAACTCCCAAAAAGGAATCAGTTCAGCTAAACGAATTTTAATAAAATCCTCACCTCTCTTCAAAATCACACACGGATTTCCAAACTGCCTTAACAGCTCCCTGCATTTTCCGCACGGAGGCAAAATAGTACCATCGGCTCTAAGCGCAACAATCGATTCTATTTGATGATCGTCATCACTTTGCATTTGCGAAACGATAGTATATTCAGCACATATCGAACAGGGGCTCGAATGAACCTGCTCTACATTCACGCCAACAAAAATTTTCCCACTTTTCGTCCTCATTGCGGAGGCGACTGTTGAATACGGCCCTCCTCTTTTTCTAATTTTCGTTAAAGCCAAATCGATCAATTTTTTATCCCGATTATCAATAGTCATAAAATGAATAACACTGAACCCTTTCTTGAATGCGTAACCTCGTCATCGACGGCGGTTGGAACTTGACTATTGAACATTCCCATCCGGTGGCACAGCCTTCCCCGGATCGTCCGTCACGTGCACGCAAACACCTTCGCCCGTCTGCGAATCCGTAATTTCACACTTATTACCCGGCATACAAGGCAATCGCTTATCGCCTCCGCAAAGTGCGCCTTCCGCTCCCAAGCCCGCTTCAGGATTAACCGTTGGTGCTTGAAACTCAACTTTGGATTGCTTGTTTAAAATATACTCATAAGCAAACAAACCGGCAACAACCATTACAATAATAAATAATATAATCTTAACTATACTTTTCTTTTGAACTTCATTCATAGCACATCTCTAAGATACAAGATAAGCGAAAAAAAATAAAGAGATAATCATCCGCTAAAAAACTTTTAACAATTACTTACAATTTCTTACCATTACTCACATTTACCCCCATCTAATCAAAACTAACTGAAAATAATTGCAAGAAATTGAAATAAACTATAAGTAAATGAAAGTAATTATAAACAATTATTTTGTCATTCAATAACAACCTCCGGCAAATAAAACACTCCGCCCTCCTTGGCATCAAACAGCCTAACCGGATCCATATCCTCACGCCTGTACTCTATGCCGTCGCCCGCGCGGCAAAGCACCCCCTCATCCAAAGCCAAAAGCGGCATGCACGAACCCATAAAAACTCTTTTCTTGCCATCCCTTTTAACCATAGTCTGATCCGCCATTTCGTAATATATCCCGGATTCATTAATGGCGTAACTCTGTATCACCGAATCAATTTCACGAGCCAACTCCTCACTATTACCGGCTAAATCCATACGCAATATGGCACCCGGCGCCGCCTTATACTTTTCTCCGTCATTTTCTCCAACATCACTCATCAGCCAATAAATCTCCTCGTCAAAAACCCGATACTCCCAAGCACCCTCCGCCACCGGCGCAATGTAATCCAACACACCGCCCAAATCCACAGTAAAAATCGCGGCCGTACCCGTAACATTGCCCATAAATGCTATTCTTTGACTATCAACCCATCCGATTAACTGTAAATCTCTTAGCACGCGCCCGCGCAATCGCAGTATTCTCGTATCTTCCTCCGGTCCGTAACTGATAATCAATGGTTTTGAACCGTCTCTGCGCGCTTGTTCAAGCCTCATTTCCCTGCGCCCGTCCGGCGATCTGAATCTTGTGGTTGTCGCGACCTTAAAACCGTTTTTCAGCCATGCATTTTCTCCGTTCATCATATTCGCACCCTTAAGCTGTGACAACGGCGCGTCCAACAAACCCGTATCATCCGGCCAAACCAAATCTTTAATCCGCTCGCCGTCCAATTTATGTAATCTCGCGCCCTCCTCTTTAACCACCATAATCGCTGAAACCGTCATCTCTGTGCTGGTTGCCTCAACATCCGCACCTTCAGTCGCTTCTTGAGCCGCATCGCGCGCGAACAACCCCACCACCGCAACACCAATAACAATAAAAAAAGTCGCAAAAACAGCGACAATACGCTTAATAAGCAAATTCTCTTCTTTGTGTTCTGTCTTTTCTTTCTTCTTATTCTCCTTTTTATCCACTTCCTTCTTATCCTTTTTCTTAGCCATAACACAATTACTGTACTACCCTAACTACTTTATTACAACATAAACTTTTACCCGAAGACTTCATAAACCAACCAACCCGGTGTTCCAAGTTCTATGCTCTATGTTATTAAAAAATCCCCATTGGGGAATATACGAGTTATCGACGACGCTGCGATCTGGGTGGCCGGTTGCGGTAAGGTGGCTTAGCGCTTTTGGCTCGGCGATTGCGCTTTTTGTTGTATTCAGACGGAGTTACAATGGCAAGCACTCGCAACACCTCCCAGTCTTCACCCAAATCCGCGATGACCATCACGTTTCTGGAGCGCCACAAGCCGGTTTTGGATCTTACGGCTTTCCTACCGCGCGGCAATTCATCTTTCAAGACTCTACCTTCGGCGGCCATGCGCACAATATCCTCCTCAATATCAAAAATGACTTTACGCGCTTGGCTATCCAACCATTCCACCCAACTCATCAGCTTGAGCTTCTGACCTTCATCATCCAAAGCCTGCATGCAGCTTTGCAACTTTTCCAACTGCTTCGGAAAAGTCTTGCGCGACTTGTGCCTGCGCTTTGCTTTGCGCCACAAACGGCGGATTTCTTGCTTGACACCGCCCTTTTTCATTTCCTTGCTTTGCATCTGGCGCATCATTTGTAGCAACAGCGATATATTCAGATGCTCATAACGATTCGACATTCTTGCAATTAGCTGAGCGCGTCGTTTATTAAGCACCTTATCAGGCCAGTTTCTGCAAACAGCCTTTTCCTCCAATCGCCTCAATTCCGAACCCGGATCCTCAATCGCGATCCGAGCTTCCTCCAATCGATCCATTAAGCAATGGTAGATAAGCGCTTCCACCGGATCCCGATACCAACTATGCGCACTCATCTGAATACGAGCATACTTGTACGAAACACGGCGAAAATCCCTAATCAAATGCAATTTTTGCGGTCGCGGTTTAAAAGCTACGGCACGCGCCACAGCTTCCTCAATCCATTCGTGCTCAGGACGCACAAAATCCAGTCTTAATTGTCTGGGTTGCGCGACCCGCATAACGGGCCGTGCCCGGCGTGCCATACCGGCTTCTTGTTTGGCAAAAACCGCCTTATCCTCCTCTACTCTGTTCTGCCTTTTAGCCGAGTGATCTGAACGAAAGATGGGTCTTGCTGGCATGCCGCATCCTTTATTGTAGATTGCATAGCTGTCTTTCAAAGAACCGTCACAAGTTAACCAACTATGATACCTAAAGTCAAACAACCCCAATCTTAATTATCCAAAAAAAATATCCCAAATTACTATTGGTTTTTATCACTTTTTTTCTAACGTGGAACATGCGACGCGGAACGCACTATGGCTCCAACCTGTTTATCATCCTCGGAAAAGGTATCGTCTCCCTCACATGATGCAAACCGCAAATCCAAGCTACCAATCTCTCAAGTCCGTAACCAAATCCACTATGCGGAACAGACCCATATTTGCGTAAATCCAAATACCAGCTAAATGTTTCCTCCAGCAAATTATGCTCGCGAATGCGTTTCAATAATTCATCATAATCATCCTCACGTTGACTTCCGCCAATTATCTCCCCATAGCCCTCCGGCGCCAACAAATCCGCGCACAATGCGCGAGTCGGATCCTCGGGATCTCGCTTCATGTAAAAAGCCTTCACCTCTGCCGGATATTTTTCAATAAAAATCGGCTTATCATGCATCTTGGTCAACATTGTCTCATCATCAGCTCCCAAATCATCCATGTCGCCAATGTCCGAACCATTTTCCCTAAGTATCTTTATCGCCTCAGCATGCGTCATTCTCTCAAACGGAGCCTGAACTTTCTTAAGCGGCTCAACATCTCTCTCAAGTATCTTCAATTCCGCCGCGCGATTCTCGAGCACTCTTTTTACGATGTAAGATACTAACTCTTCCTGTATCTTCAAATTTTCTTCATGCTCCACAAATGCCATCTCCGCGTCCATCATCCAAAACTCTGTTAAGTGACGTCGAGTTTTTGACTTCTCTGCTCGAAACACCGGCCCAAAATCATAGACTCTGCCAAGCGACGCGATAGCGGCTTCCAAATACAACTGACCCGATTGCGACAAATAAGCCTTACGTTCTTCAAAATAATCAATCTCAAACAACTCAGTCGTACCCTCGCAAGCACTCGGTGTCAAAATTGGTGAATCAAATTTTACAAAATTATTTTGATGAAACCAATCATAAGTCGCCGTAATAATCTCGTCTCGCACTCTTTGTACCGCCCATTGTGATGGAGCACGCAACCACAAGTGGCGCTGATCCAACAAAAAATCCGGCCCATGTTCCTTTTTGCCTATGGGATATTCCTCGGCTTTCTGAATCACCTCAAGCTTCGCGACTTGAAGTTCGTACACACCATCCTGCTTTGGATGCTTGGTCACCTCACCTGTTACACTCAAAGAAGACTCTTGAGTCACCTCGGTTGCAACCTTCCAGCTGTTCTCATCAACAACCGATTGCACAACAACAGCCTGCACAAAACCAGAACCATCTCGAATCTGCAAAAAAGCAATCTTACCGCTCGAACGCACATTGTACGCCCAACCTTTTATTGTAACTTCTTGCCCAACCAACTCGGGAAACTCTGCAATTAATTTTGCCATAACACCAACAATTTTGTCGTAAAAACTCAGTTTAGTCAAACCCAAATTCACCCTTCCGTTGACAAGTATGAACTGTTATTTCAAACCTCCCTTGAAAAGAGGAATTTTACAAGGATTTTACTTTGTCAGCTCTGCAATGGATCGAAACCCATGCGGTTCAAAATCCAACGGCGCATGTTTGCAAATTTCGCGCGTCATCACAATCACCGTTTCTATAAATTCCACTGGCGCAGTCACTCTAATCACGTCTTCAAGTAACGCCGAGCGGAGAAACTGCATCAAATTCATTGCATGCGCCGGCACTCGTATCAAGGTTTCGCTAACGCTATCTCCGCAGTCCAAACACACTATGGCATTGCGCTTCGGCGCATAAAAAGTCTGCGTCGGACCCATGAGTTCACCGCACTTTATACAAGCTTTAAAAAACGGCCCGTAACCCAATAAATCCAGTAATCGGAGACTTACTGCCGAAAACAATAATTGAGCTCTCAAAGACGAAATTTCGACCTTTATCCGGGTCAAAATCTCTAGTAATTCCACCCAAAGCTTATATATCCGCTCATCAGCCACGCCCTGCTTTAGGAGCTTCAAATTAAGATCCGAAAACGCTCCGGCCACCGCGTAAGCCTCCAGGCGAGCTAACTGTTTACTTTCTTTGCCACGCACCGCAACCGCGAGATGATCATAAGCCCGACCCTTGGCAATCATTACATCCGCAAAGCTAAACGGCTCTAATTGCGAGGCCTGCTTGGCCTGTAATTTCATTGCTCCGCGAGCCACGGCAAACAACAATCCATGCTCTCGCCCATATAAAAAATATCGCCGATCCCATTCTCTAATCGACACCTTCTTTAAAACTATGACTTCGTCACGAATGTAACTCATTTTACTAATTAAAAATTCAAAAACCAAAATTCAGGAGGCCTTTCGGTATTAAATATAATAATATCCCGAAGAGATTCCAGCATTTTGTTTTTTGCATTTTGCTTTTTAAATTAATTCTGTTTATCCAAATAACTCTGTAAAAGTATCGCCGCCGCCACCGCGTCATCTTCCGCCTTCGACCCGGATGCCTTTAGTGCATGCTGTGCCTCAGAAGTCGATAGCATCTCATTCACCTCATCAACCGGAATATTAATTGATCTAAGATCAGAAATAAAAGTCCTCACTGCTGCCGCTTGCGCCGATTCTTGAGACAAATCCCTGGTATCCATGGGTATGCCAATTACGACTCTTTCCGCCCCCTCATTCTCCACTACCAATTTAATCTGCTTCACAAGTTCCCCATGGCCATCATTATCCAAAATCATCCACGGACTAGCCATCCGCGTTTCCGTATCTCCCAAAGCTATGCCAACTTTGTGCTCACCATAATCAATTCCTAATATCCTCATAGCTTCGAATTTCAAACTTAGAAATTCAATTTATACTAAATATCACACTAACGATTCCTAAATTGATAATTGTTAATCGATAATTGGTATTTAAATAGTAGGCCACGGCGTAATCAACTCAAACCCGTTTTCCGTTACGCAAACAGTCACCTCCCAATGCGCAGCAAGCGACCCATCTGCCGTCACAATTGTCCATCCATCATCTTTTTGCGCGATATGCCAATCACCCAAAGTAACCATAGGCTCAATCGCGACACACATCCCGGCCTTCAGCTTAAGCGAAGGTATTCGCCTATCATGAAAGTGAGGGATCTGTGGTTCCTCGTGCACCGAATGACCCACGCCATGCCCAACCAAATCCCGTACTATTCCATAACCTTTAGGTTCCAAATGATTCTGAATCGTCTTGCCAATCTCATGCATCCAAGAACCGTTATGAATCGTCTGCAATGACATTTCCAAAGCCCTCCTAGTCTCCGCAGAAAGCTCTCGCACCGCTTCCGGAACATTACCCACCAAAACTGTACACGCCATATCTGTTGCCATACCTTCATACCACAGCCCAATATCCATCTTCACCACATCACCGTCTTGAATGACTCTGTTTGGTGTCGCCGTCCCATGCACCACTTCATCATTAATTGAGACACAAACCGCCGAAGGATATGGCGGATCACTACTATGAATTTTATAATGCAAAAACGAAGGCTTACCTCCCACCTTATCAAATTCCGCACGCACCAAATTATCCAAATCTTCGGTATTGGCCCCGGCCACGCAATTTTGCGCCAACAGACTCAAAGTCCGCGACAAAATCTTTCCGCCACGGTGCATTTTTTCTATCTCCTCAGATGTTTTTATTCTAATCATAACTTTCTCACATCTTATACCAAATAATCTCTAACATCAACCCCTAACTAAAACCTGCTCCGTAATGCATTATACGGCATACGTGATACGGTATGCATATTCTATATTCCAAGTTCTAAATTCTATGCTCCATGTTCCAAGCATTATGGAGTAAACCCTAATTTTGCAATCTTTTTTACAATGTCCTCAAACACATATTGAATAGGTTGCTCTCCGTTTATGGTTAATAGAATTCCTTTTTGGCGATAATAAGCCGCCATTGGCGCTGTCAGCAGATGATAAGCTTTCAGACGTTGCTTAATAATCTCGGCCGTATCATCCGCTCTCTGTACCACAGGCTCCCCGCACAAAGAACACATACCCTTCTTGGAAGGAGGCGAATGCTTTTCATGGTAAACTGTCTTACACTTTACACATTGCGTTCTACCACTCAACCGATCAACCGCCTCCTCATCACTAATCTTAATTTGCACCACTAATTTGATTTTTACCAATTTATCCAAATGCATGGCCTGCTCCACATTGCGCGGGTAGCCATCAATCAAATACCCTTTGCTTAAATCCATCTTCTTTAACTGTCGAGCCATAACCGCGTTTACCAAATCATCCGGCGCGAGCAATCCCTGTGTTACATATTGCGTTACCAACTTACCCAAAGTTGATTGCTGTGCCATTTCCGCGCGAAACAAATCCCCGGCACCGATTAAAGAAACATTGAATCTTTCGGCTAAAAGCAAACCTTGAGTACCTTTTCCGGAACCCTGAGGTCCAAAAACAATAGCCTGAAGATTTTTTTTTCTCATATCGAATCTATCACTTTCATTAATGCGAACGCCAATAATGCACTGCCCAAATATACCCATTCACGCAAATTATACTTTTCGTCCAATCCCAATAATAACCCCGCCACCATAACAAAAATTACCAAAATAATAAAGTGCGCATAACCAAATCCTAGCAAAACATGAAACCCCAAAGCGGCCAATACGGCTAATGGCAAAAAACCCACAATTCTCCCTTTACCAGGCAACCAAACCTTGCTCCGATTTTTGAACCAATAGCTGAATTTTACCGGTATCACCACGCTGGGAGCCAAACCGGTTTTTCTGGCTTCATAAAACAACGTCGCCATGGCAATTTCCCGTGACCTGTAAAGGTCATACAACAAAACACCCGCGCCAACCGCTAAGATCACAGTCGATGAAAAATGCCAAGTTCCCAAAAGTCCGATACCCAAAGCACCGGCAAAGAAAAACAAATTCCCTACCATGGTATTCTGCCAAAAATAAACAATCAAAGTTGCCAAAGCCGCAAAAATTATTGCTAACCAAAAAGGCAATAAAGCCAAAGCCAAAATCCAAACTCCGGCAAAACTTACAAGAAACAAAATAGCCTCCCACCAAATGGTCGTCATATTTTTACGCCATATCGAAACAATCATCAATATTAACAATAGCGTCGCCAAAATCGTTTCAATCCAAAAAACTTCATTCGGTAATTTATAATAAAAAGTTTTTAACTCTAGATGAGCTAGCCAAGTAAAGATCCAAAGTAACAATAAACTTATCGTATAAGACACGTGCCACAAAGGTTTATCCGCTTTTTTCTTGCCACTCATATAATCCAACCATATTATCATATCGCAACCAAAGACCCCAGACTAAAGACGTTAATCATTCACCCTGTAAACTAAATTCTAGCGTCTAGAATCTAGAAATAAAAAAATCGAGCTCTATCATGTCTAACGCAAATAACTCGATCCTTTAATTGGTAGTTGGAAATTGATATTTTATATTTAATAAGAGTCGTACTGTCTCATTGTAACCTGAGCCTCAATCTGTTTCACTGATTCAATTACCACCGATACAACGATCAATAATGACGTTCCGCCAATAGCCAACGCCGTGGATCCGCCCGTACCTTGCACGGCAATAGGCAAAACTGCGATAGTTCCCAAAAACGCGGCGCCAAATAAATTTAAGCGATTTATAACTAATTGTAAATACTCAGCTGTTGGCTTGCCGGGTCGAATACCCGGAATAAAGCCTCCCTGTTTCTGTAAATTCTCCGCAATACGATCCGGATGGAAAATTACTGAAGTGTAAAAATAGGTAAAAGCGAATACAAGTCCAAAGTATAACAAACCGTAAATCCACTGTATTTGCATAGTCGCAAGCACCCAACGTGCCACATCAGCCAGCCACTCGGTTCTTGCGTTTACAAAAAATTGTGCGACAAGCGATGGAAAGAGCAATAAAGAAATTGCAAAAATAATCGGAATCACACCGGCCATAATCAATTTTAACGGTAAATGTGATGCTACTCCGCCGGACAAAGTGCCCATCCCTCTAACCTGTCGCGCATACTGAACCGGAATCTTGCGCTCAGCCTCGTTTACAAACACAACGCCTACAACCGTCAAAACACCTACCGCCACATACGCCAAAACCGATAACCACTGCGATGAATCATAAGTGGCTACAAATTGCGAAAAAGACTGCGGCAAACTTGCTAAAATACCCGCAAAAATCATTAAAGAAATACCGTTACCAACCTTTTTTTCGGAAATCAACTCTCCCATCCACATTAAAAAAATTGTACCTGCTGTCACGGTTGAAATTAAGGCCACTAAATAAAATATGGAGGAATCCGTCAAAATCTGCATTTGCGATTGACGTAATAAAGAAATCAAAGCAAATGATTGCAACACCGCAAGCGGCACAGTAAGCCATCTGGTCCATTTTTGAATTTTCTTTTGACCCTGTTCTCCCTCTTTTTGAATTTCTTCCAATTTAGGCACTATCATTATCAATAACTGAAAAATAATGCTTGATGTAATGTAAGGCGCAACACCAAGAGCAACTACCGAAAAATTACTGATTGTACCGCCGGAAAATAAACTCAACATTCCCAAAACTTCATTAGCATCAAAAAATTGTCTCAACGCTACCAAATCGACACCTGGCAAAGGAATATGTGCCGTAATCCTAAACAACACCATCATGGCTAGCACGAACAATAGTCCATTGCGTACCTCTTTAACTTTCCAAGATCTTAATAATTTATCCCACATATCAACTCAATTATGAATTTAGAATTTAGAACTCCATCAACCCACATTATAGACTCAAAGCTCATTAATTCCAAACATGCAAATTATATTTTTTTATTTCTTATCTCCTATACTTTGGCTGATCGAGCCTCCCGCTTTTTCTATCATCTCTTTAGCGTTTGCCGACGTTTTTATACCTTTAAGATTAAGTGAATTCTTCAACTCCCCGCCCACAACCACTTTTGCGGACTTCGCAGATTTGGAAATCAACTTCTTATTTTTCAAAGATTCCAAACTCACAACCTCATTGGCTTTAAAATTTTCCGCGAGCTTCTCCGTTGTTACGGTCTCGACCTTGTTATACCCCGATGTGAAACCTCGCTTTTTGGGAAAAGCTAAAAACATTTCTCTCAATCCTTTAAGCTTCAACTTATTGCGGCCACCCGCTCGCGCACGCTGACCTTTTGTGCCGCGCCCTGATGTTTTCCCCTTACCTGACGCGTCGCCACGACCGACTCTTTTTACAGTCGTCTTGGCTCCGGAGGCCGGTTGCAAATTATGTTTCTCGATCATATTAAGTTAGTATTCTATATTTAGTATCTTGTATTTAGGGAATTTTACGATTCAATAATTACTCGTGTAACAGGATTTTGCTGCTAGAATGTAGCTCACCGAAACAAAATACTTCTATTATTTTATATTCAAATTTCCAATTTCATTATTTCATTCTTTAACGGTTAATTCATTCTCTTGAACTTCAGACTTAGATTCATCCTTAACTTTCTTTTGTGGTTCTTTCAAATTGGACAAAGCTTCAAATACCGCCTTTACATTGCTAACCTTATTATTTGTTCCTAAAATCTTAGCGGTAATATTGGGGATTCCTGCGAGTTCCAAAGTAGTACGCACGGCTCCGCCCGCTTTAATACCGGTACCTTTAGGGGCGGGTTTCATTACAATCTTGGCAGCACCGTGTTTAATCGTAATTGGATGCGGTATGGTTTCATTCACAATAGGCACATTGATCAGAGATTTTCTCGCCTTATTGGTAGCCTTGCTCATCGCCGATTGAATATCCGAGCCTTTAGCCATGCCAAAACCTACCCGACCCTTATGGTTGCCAATCGCCGCTAAAACTCTAAAACGCATGCGTTTACCCCCCTTGGTAACGCGAGTAACACGAGAAATTTCAATATTCTTTTCTTCATAATCAGACTCTGCGGGAACATCGGGTTTGGGACCACGTCGATCTCTGCCACGGCCACCCGGCTTTCCTTTGCCACCACGCCTTGCTTTTGACGGACCTCCGCGACCATAATCTTTCTTGGCATCAGAAGACTTCTCTTGCTTTGCAGGAGCTTTATCCGCCTCTTTCGGCTGATCTACAGCCTCAATCTTAGCATTGGGCTGTTCTTTAATCGCTTCGTCTTGCGATTGTTTTTTTATTACCTCTTCAGTCATAATAATTTATTTAAAATTCTAAACCTCCCTCGCGGGCTCCATCGGCCACAGCTTTAACCCTACCGTGATACCTCTTATCTCTGCGGTCGAATACAACTTTATTGATCTTCTTCTCTTTGGCTCGCTTGGCAATCAATTTACCTAATTCAAAAGCGCTTTCTGTTTTGGTAGCTTTATCCGCTTCAATTTCCTTATCAATAGCGGCAATTATGGTTTTACCTTGAATATCATCGATGAGCTGCGCGCTAATATGTTTCAAAGACCTAAAAACTGCCAAACGCGGTTTTTCGCTGTTACCTTTTACCTTTGCGCGCACTCTGTCTACTCGTCGTTGACGCTGTCCTTGTTTTACTTTCATTGTATTCATATTACTATTTACCTGTTTTACCGGCTTTTCTTATGATAACTTCGTCAGAATACCTTATGCCTTTACCTTTATATGGTTCTGCTTTACGGACTCTTCTTATTTGAGCTGCCATTTCTCCAACTCGCTGTTTGTCAATTCCGCTTAAAGTTAAAGTATTTTTTTCAACTGAAGCTTCCACACTTTCCGGTAATTCAAAATTTACCGGATGAGAAAAACCTACTTCCATTTTTATATTTTTACCTTGCACTTCTACTCTAAAACCAACGCCTTCAAATTCTAAAGACTTTTTAAATGGTTCCACTACTCCTGAGACAGCATTGGCAATTAATTGGCGTGTTAGACCCCAATAAGCTCTTTGTTTGACATTCTTTTTATCGGGAACATCAACACTCACGCACTTTTCAGTCGTGTCTATATTCACTTGTACTTCCTTGGGAATATGAACATCCAATGTGCCTTTAGGACCTCTAACGGTCATACTTCCATTTTGGATATTGCATTCAACTCCCTGCGGAATAGTTATGGGTAATTTTCCAATACGAGACATATTTTAATATATTTCACAAATAATTTCCCCACCCAAATGTCTTTTACGGGCATTTTTATTAGTCATAATTCCCGCCGAAGTGGAAACTATGGCAATTCCCATATCAGACAAAACGCGAGGCAATTCTGTTGATTTTTTATAGACGCGCCTACCGGGTGTCGAGATACGCTTGATATGACGCATTTTGGGTTTATTGCCTTCGTATACCAAATCTACCTGCAATATCTTTTTGGGTCCGTCTGCTTTTACGTTTACATCCTTAAGATACCCCTCTTCTTTCAAGATATTTGCAATCGCAAATTTAACCTTGCTCGAAGGCGCTTTGATGGAATCATGTCTCGCTATTTGCGCATTGCGCAAGCGAGTCAGGAAATCGGAAATTGGATCAGTTATCATAAATTTATTACCAGCTTGATTTTTTAACTCCGGGTAAATCCCCGCGCAAAGCCAACTCTCTGAAACAGATTCTGCACAAGCCAAAATCTCTCATATAACCGTGTTTGCGCCCACAACGCCAACACCTGTTGTGCGTTCGCGTTGAATACTTGGGTTCACGCCGCGCTTTTGCAATTTGATTCTCAGTAGCCATATTATTTTTGAAATGGAAATCCTAATTGTTTAAATAATGCCAACGATCTTTCATAAGTTTCAGCATCGGTTGTTATTGTTACTTGTATACCGCACACTCTTTCAACTTCATCCGGACTGATTTCTGGAAATGGTAAATACTCACGAAAACCCACTGAAAGATTTCCCCGACTATCTACCACTTTAGTCGAAATGCCTCTAAAATCAGTCACGCGTGGAAAAGTAACATTAATAAGCTTTTCTAAAAAAGACCACATTTTTTCTCCGCGCAAAGTCACATGCTTACCAACTACCATGCCTTCACGAATCTTAAAACCTGAAATAGATTTTTTCGCTTTTGCGTCGACGGGTTTTTGCCCCGTAATCCTGGACAACACACGATCTACGGTTTCCAAAAATTTAGAGTCCTTCTGAGACGCCGGAATACCAACCGAAACCGAAATCTTTTTAACTTTCGGTAAAGAAAGCAAATTCTTGTCTCCCAACTCCTTTTGTAAGGCTGGAACGATTTCTTTATTATATCTTTCTCTTAAAGTCATATTCTATTCAATTATTCTTTGACGCGTTTATCGTGACGTACTCTTTTTTCGGACGCATCTTGCAACATTACATTTGAGGCATTAATAGGCATAAAAAATTCAACAACTTGACCTTTTTCACCTCGCTTTTGTGGTCGTAAATGCCTCTTGCACTGATTCACTCCTTCCACCACCACGCGATTCATTGCCGGAAAAGCTTGCATAACTTTACCGGTCTTACCTTTATCTTTGCCTGCGATAACTACAACCGTATCGCCTTTTTTAATTCTCAACTTAGACATACAAATGTTTATTGATCATTTACGTGTTTTACAGCACCTCCGGTGCCAGTGAAACAATTTTCATAAATCCCTGACCACGCAAATCGCGGGCTACAGGGCCAAAAATGCGAGTTCCCTTGGGCTCTTTACTCTTTTTATCCACTATAACCGCAGCATTATCATCAAAACGTACATAAGTTCCATCCGGTCTTCTGGTTTCTTTTCGCGTTCTTACTATCACGGCATGCACAATATCTGATTTTTTTACAGCTCCATGCGGAATCGCTTCTTTTACAACGCACGTAATAATATCACCCACTCCCGCGGTGCGTTTTTTATAACCTCCAAGTACTCGAATACACTGGAGTTTTTTGGCTCCGCTATTATCCGCGACGTGTAACATTGATCTGTGTTGAATCATAAGTCTGTATTTATGCGTTTGCTGATTTTACAGTGTTTACGTAGTTCCAACGCTTACCTGCCGATAACGGCCTTACTTCCTGAATCTCTACAACATCACCAATCCTGGCTATCCCTTTTTCATCATGCGCTTTATATTTCTTGGAAAGATTATAAAATTTTCCATATTTGGGATGTTTAATCTGGCGATCAACTCTAACCGTAATGGTTTTTTCCATCTTATTCGACACAACCGTGCCTTGAAGTTTGCGCTTATTTATTACTTTGGTATCCATATTACGATTCTTGTTTATTAATATCTTGAGGATTCTCTTGTTTTAAAACGGTTAGAACTCTGGCTAAATCCTTTTTCGCATTACGCAGATCCCTTACTTTGGCATGTTGCCTCGTAGTTACTTTAAAACGCAAATCTCTTATCAAACCGCGCAATTCCGCCACTTTGGTTAGTAATTCGGGTTTTGTTAATTGTCGTAAATCCTTAACATTCATATTAAAATTCTTTTGTTATATAAGAAGTTTGGCAAGGTAATTTATATGACGCATCAGTTAAAGCATCCTTGGCTTTCACTTCCGGTATACCATCCATTTCAAAAATTATGGTTCCGGGTTTAACCACCGCCACATAATGGTCAACCGCACCTTTTCCTCCTCCCATGCGTACCTCATTGCCTTTTTTGGTAATCGGTTTATCCGGAAATACACGTATCCATATTTTTCCGCCTCTTCTGGTGTAACGAGTCAATACGCGTCTACACGCCTCTATCTGCCTGGAAGTCAGCCACGCCGAGCTAGTGGCTTTTAATCCGTAAGGGCCAAATGCCAAACTGATTTTATCCGAAGCAGTACGGATATTTCTTCCGCGTCCTTTGTGCCACTTTCTGTGTTTTACTTTTCTTGGTATCAACATAACATTGTTCTTTTATAGTTTTGCGTCGATTCGTAGTTTGATGTGTCGTTAAACATTCTGTCTCGGCGCTCTGTTCGGCCTTTGACTACGAGACGTACTCGGCTGGTACTTTTGTAATCTATCTTTGGCAAAAACATCTCCTCTGTAAATCCATACTTTCACTCCGATGGCACCCATTTGAGTTTTGGCAAAATCCTGATAAAAATCGATATCCGCTCGCAAATTCGACAAAGGAATCTTACCCCAGCTCAACCATTCACGGCGCGCGATTTCCGCACCGTTCAGCCTTCCTGAAACTGAAATTTTCACACCCAAAGCTCCCGCTTTTTTTGTTCTTTCTATGGTTTGTTTTAAAACTCTTCTAAAAGGCATGCGTCTTTCCAAGTCCGACATTACCTGATTGCAAACAACAGGCGCCTCCAAACCGGCCTTCGGCACTTCTTGAACGTTTAATTGCAATTGCATCTTTTTACCCGGATAAAATTCTTTCATGAATTTCTTTTTCAAATCTTCAATACCCGAACCCGAATGCCCAATAACAACACCCGGCTTTGCTGTTGTCAATGTAATGGTCAAAGTACCCCGCGATCTTTCAATAAAAATATTCGATAAACCCGCTTCTTTAAGCTTTTTCCTGAAAAAATTCCGAATTTTATGATCTTGCTCAATTTGCTGTTGGTAAACACTTCGACGTGCAAACCACTTCGACGGCCAAGTTGTGGTCGTTCCGATACGAAATGCTTTTGGATTAACTTTATGTCCCATAGTATTTAGTTAGATAATTGCTCATTACTTGCCTTAATATCAAATTTTACTTCTGGTGCCGGCTTTTCAACTTCTGAAGTTCGATTACCTGTCCCATTCAAATATTCTAGTTTAACTTTTCTTGAAGTATAGGGTTTTTTTGTCTTTTTAACCGGCTTCACTTCGTCCGAAAGTTTTATGGTTACATGGCAAGTACGTTTACGAATAGCGCCCGCACGTCCAAAGGCTCTGGGTTGCCAACGTTTCAAAATTTTTCCTCCGTCAACGGTTATATGTGAAATCCAAAGTTTGTCTTCATCTAATTTAAAATTATGTTTAGAATTGGCAATAGCACTTTGTAATAATTTTAACACAGGCTTGGCCGCTGCTTTATTCAAAAACCGTAGCTGTGTTTCAGCTTCTTTTACGTTCATACGACGTATGAGCCCCGCTACCAAACGCACTTTTCTGGGCGACATGCGTAAACGATTCAATTTTGCGATTACTTCCATAATAATTTAAAGTTATTTTTGACCTTGGGCCATTGATTTTTGCATCTTACCTCCATGACTTTGAAACTTGCGTGTAGGCGCAAACTCTCCCAATTTATGCCCTACCATATTTTCCTGAACATAAACCGGAACGTGTATCTTTCCATTATGTACTCCAAATGTAAATCCAACCATCTCTGGAGTTATGGCTGAGGCCCGAGACCAAGTTTTAAGCACGGTTTTATCTCCGGGGTTGAGTTTGGTTACTTTAGCCAGTAATTTCGGATCGGTAAACGATCCTTTTTTAAGACTTCTAGACATAGTTATTTTTTGCGTTTATTGCGACGCCTTTGCAAAATCAGGCTGTCCGATTGCTTATTCTTACGACGTGTCTTTACACCTAATGCCGGTTTACCCCAAGGAGTCTTCGGATGCTTCATACCAATCGGACTCGAACCTTCACCGCCACCATGCGGATGATCCACCGGATTCATTACTTTACCGCGCACCGTGGGTTTAATACCGCGATGTCTTGTTCTGCCGGCTTTACCCCAACGAATCAAACGCCAATCCGGATTGGAAACCGATCCGATTGTGGCCATACATTTCTTATTAATATTCCTGATTTCACCAGAAGGCATCTTCAAAGTCGCGTATTTACCCTCAACCGCCATCAATTGCATGGCAGCTCCCGCACCTCGCGCAACTTTCGCTCCATTACCGGGTACCAATTCTACGGCATGCACAGTCGCGCCTAAAGGGAGTCTTTCCAAAGGTAAACGATTACCTATTTGCATTTCTACATCCGCTGTTTTTGTTGTAATAATAGTCTCCCCGACTTTTAATTTATCCGGAGCGATAATATAACGTTTCTCTCCGTCAGCATACACCACAAGCGCAATTCTGGCGCCACGATTCGGATCATATTCGATGGTTTTAACATTTGCCGGCACATCCAACTTTTCTCTGAGATAATCGATAACTCGATATTGCTTTTTATGACCTCCGCCACGATGGCGCACCGTAATCGACCCCAAAGTGCGACCAGCCTTTTCTTTTCTGGGTTTGGTTAAAGACTTCTCCGGATTTTTGGATGTAATGTCATCAAAAAGTTGCACGGATGATCTGCGCCTCGCATTTGTTGTAGGTTTATACTTCTTAATCGGCATAAATTTATACTCCTTCGTAAATATCTATTGTCTGACCTTTCTTAATGGAAACAAAAGCCTTCTTCCATTGATTCCTTTTTCCTTTTTGATAACCTCTGTAAATCGACTTACCCTCTCCTCTGGTTGTTCTAACCGCCACAACTTTAACTCCATATAATTTTTCTACGGCATTGGCTATCGCAATTTTTTCCGCAGTTACCGGGACATTAAAAACATAAACATTTTTTGCAGCCAAATCCGCCGCCTTTTCACTGACTCTGGGTGAAAGCAATAATCTGTAAGATTCTCCGGCCTGACCCGCAACGGCTTTTGTCGGAGTAGCTTTTTTTGCCTTTTGTGCCGGTGCCTTAGCCTGCGCTTCCGGCGTTAAAATCTCATCCTTAACTTCCGCCTCTTTCGAAGGCACTTGTTTCGCTTGATTCTTTTTGTCTGCTATTTTATCATCAGACTTTTTTCTGGAAAACAATCCCATAGTTTATTTGTATAATTGTTCAAATGCTTCTATAGCATCTTTTTCAAACATAATTGTTTGATAATTAACCAATTCAGCGACATGTAAAGCGTTTACGGTGGTTACGTACACATTGGATAAATTTCTTGTCATCCTTATTAATTCCGGATTTGATTGAGCTGTCACTATCATGACTCTGCGTCCTACGGGCAATTGCCTTATCCATTTTGCCGCCTCTGCGGTCTTGGGTATCTCTACGGGCAACGTATCAACAATCAATAACTGTTCATGGTTTACTCTATCTGAAAGCAACATGAACAATGCTTTTTGTTTAGTCTTGCGGTTAATCTTAACTGTAAAATTTTTATTCGCCCTGGGGCCAAATGTAACACCGCCACCTTTCCAAATCGGTGATCTAATCGAGCCGTGACGCGCGCGCCCTGTGCCTTTTTGTTTCCATGGTTTTTTACCTCCACCCGAAACTTCACCCCTTATTTTGGTATTAGCTACAGGATTTCTGGCATTAGCCTCTTGTGCCAAAACAACTTCATGCAATAAATTTAATTTCGGTTTTATTCCAAAGTGCGCGTCGGAAAGATCCGCCTGCCCTACTTTTTCACCTTTTACATTGTAAATATTTACTTGCGGCATATTACACTGTCTTAATCTTAAGAATGGAATTGCGCGCTCCGGGCACCGCTCCTTTTATGGCCAAAACTCCGCCGTCTCTAACATCCACAACTTGCAAATTTTTTACCGTCACCTGCTCATCACCCATTCGACCCGGCATCTTTTGCCCTTTAAAAACTTTTTGAGCTCCCGTATCACCAATCGAACCCGGCATACGCAGCTGATCCTTGTGACCGTGCGACGCCGGCGCTCCTTTAAAACCGTGTCGCTTTACAACACCCTGAAAACCTCTACCTTTTGATGTACCGGTCACATGCACCGTATCTCCGGCTTCAAACTTATCAGCTTCAATCACATCACCACGCTTCAACTCGCCCGTTTCATCAAGCCTGAATTCTTGCAAAATTTTTGTTCTGGGTAAATCTTTAAGATGCCCGCTAAGCGGCTGGTTCAAACGCTTGGCATTCAAAAACCCAAGCTGAACGGCACTGTAACCGTCTTTTTCTTGCCCTTTTACTTGCGTCACAACACACGGGCCCGCTTGTACAAGCGTAACCGGCACTATACGTCCGTCATCCGCGTAAATTTGTGACATCTGTAATTTTTTCGCGAGAATAAATTTCATATTTCGTCTTAATCTGACGTTCCGGCCGTTTCATTGGTCAAAAAGCTGATTAAACTCACTGACTTGAAACGATGTTTACATAAACACAAAAGCCAGAAACGCGTAACCTACTCCGACAACGATGTACGGTGTACGTAATGCATTCCTGACCTCTGAGCGATCTGTTCTTTTTTACAGAGGAATATTTACGACCAATATCTTTCTACGATCTTACGCCAAACTTGTCATTCATCAATCTCACACAACGCATTGGATGTACTTGATTGATATTTAATAAAGACTTGGTGAAATAATCGTAAATTATTATCAGTTACTCAGGTTAGTGACTCTCTGCAGGGAGGTTATGCCCGTCAAACGCGTATCGCTCACGCGCCCTATCCTTGTGCTATCAGCTAACAATCATTTACTATCAGCTAATTCAGGAAGGCAACTTTCTCCTTGGGAATGTATTACCGGAGGTGCAATTTTTGTTTTATTTTTTCCTTTACGTTATGCGCGGTACAACGTACCGAGTACATTTTGTTATGACATTTTAATTTCCACATCCACGCCTGAAGGAAGATTCAACGAGGTTAAAGCATCAATCGTCTTAGCGCTGGCTTCAACAATGTCAACTATCCTCTTATGAATCCGCATTTCAAACTGTTCGCGTGATGTTTTATGAACGAATGTCGAGCGGTTCACGGTCCACTTGCGTTTTTCAGTCGGTAAAGGGACAGGGCCAATCACCTGCGCTCCGGTACGTATCGCGGTATCAATAATAGTTCGTGTCGCTTGATCAATTATTTTATGATCATAAGCGCGGACTTTGATGCGAACCTTGGTTCCGGCTTCTTTTGCGGCTTTATTCGAAGTTGCAGCTTGTGCCATGATTGTTCCCGTCCCTCCGACCGACCGCTCGATCCTTTTGGATCAAACGGCTGTCGAAGCGGACATTTACTGTTTTATTCTTAAATTACTTAGACTTAGGGATTTGAGTTAAGTTCGAGGCGCTATCGAGCATTTACGTAAGACGTACATAACGTATGACGAACGTAAAGCGGAGATTGCAACGAAGAAAATAGCTAAATACTTAAATCATGTGGAATTATTTTATAATACTAGTCACGACACCGGCGCCGACCGTTCTGCCACCTTCACGAATAGCAAAGCGCATCTGGTCTTCCATGGCAACAGGTGAAATTAACTTAACAGTGATCTTAACCTCATCACCCGGCTGCACCATGGCCACACCCTCTGCCAAAGTCACTTCACCGGTAACATCCGTGGTGCGAATATAAAATTGTGGCTTATAGCCTGACACAAACGGCTTGTGGCGTCCACCTTCTTCTTTGGTCAGCGCGTAAATCTGTGCCTCAAACTCAGTATGAGGAGTAATGGAACCCGCTTTGGCCAAAACCATTCCGCGTTCAACATCATCCTTGCGGATACCACGTAAAAGCAAACCCGCATTATCACCGGCGCGCCCTTCTTGTAACGATTTGTTAAACATTTCAACGCCCGTAACAACGGTCTTACGAGTCTCACCCAAACCAACCATCTCAACCTCTTCATTAACTTTAATCATACCGCGTTCAATACGACCTGTAACAACAGTACCGCGACCCTCAATAGAAAACACATCTTCAATGGGCATTAAGAAATCCTTGTCTACTTCACGAACAGGTTCCGGAATAAATTCATCCAAAGATTTCATAAGTTCCATAATTGGCTTAGTAACCTCGGCATCCGTTGGATTTTCCAAAGCTTTTAAAGCCGAACCGCGAATAACAGGCGTGTTATTACCATCAAATTCGTATTTGTTAAGCAATTCACGAACCTCTTCTTCGACAAGGTCAACGAGTTCCGCGTCATCCACCATGTCGGTTTTGTTCAAAAATACGCAAATTGCCGGCACACCCACCTGACGTGCCAAAAGAATATGCTCACGGGTTTGAGGCATCGGCCCGTCTGTTGCGGCCACAACCAAAATAGCACCATCCATCTGAGCGGCACCGGTAATCATGTTTTTAATGTAGTCAGCGTGTCCCGGGCAATCAACGTGAGCATAGTGGCGATTTTCGGTTTCATACTCAACGTGAGCTGTCGCAATAGTAATACCGCGATTTTTGGATTCCGGAGCTTTATCTAATGCATCCACGCGCTTTTCATCGGCTGTAAGGCCTTGGGCGGCTAGCACCTTTAAGATAGCAGCCGTCAGAGTGGTCTTGCCATGGTCAACGTGGCCGATAGTACCTACGTTAACGTGTGGCTTATTACGTTCAAATGTGTCCGCCATACAATTTCTATATAGAGATGCGTTGCACCCGGATTAAACCGAGTTCCCAAAATTTGGGCAAACGCGTTTAAAAAATTATTAAATTAATACTTTTAAACTCAAGATCAAACACCCCGGTTCAAAAGCTCTTAAATAAGCGGAAAGACTATAACACCTCTCCCGAAATTACGCAAGAGATTACGCTTTATTATCCTCGTCCTCAATCGGCTCAAAATAAAACCTGTCCTCCATATCCATTTCTTCGCTTAATTGAGATGTTTTTTTTCGCGAAACTTCCGCATTATCACCGGGTAGCTCAAACTGATCCGACTCATTCTTCAACGACATATCCATAGCCTCTTTATTAACTTGTTCTGTTTTTTCATCCAACTCAAATGCTGACAAGGCATTTTCATCGGGCGGTAACGTTTTGGAATCATCTTCAAAAAAATCCTCATTTTCCAGATGGTTCATAATCTCACCGCTTGTATACCCCTCATCTCGACGCTTACGATCTTGATGGTACAATTCGGCTTCATCTATATCCTCAACCCCCTTTTTTCCTACTGAATCAAATTCAAACTCCGGAATATCCTCAACTTCATCATCGAAATCAACAATTTCCGGCAATTCATCATCAAAATCATCTTCATCAAACTCAAGCTCCGGAATTCCATCGACCTGAAAATCATAAGCATCTTCCATAAGACGCTCATACTTATCAAGCGATATAATAACTTGAGCCTTCTTGCCGTCCTCATCGGCAACAATGACCGGCGCACCAACCTTGCGCGCAGTCTTAAATATTCTTTTCCATGACATATTAGCAATAGTTCACCACGCCGTAACATTTTCTTCAAGAGGGTTAACAATGAACTTATAAAATGCTTGCATACATCGGCAAGCCAAAACTCAAGATGGTTACGAATTAGATGATTACTAACCCCATCCATACGGGGATCTTTTTTTTTATTTTAAATTACAGATTCCAAATTTTATATATAAAAAGAGCCCCGGTTTCCCAAGACCCTTCCCACTCTAAAAAATTTCAAATTCTAAATTTCAGATTCTAGATTCTAGATTTCAAATTCATCTCCCCTTCCCCTCCACCAGTTCCTTCTGCACGGATGCCGGCACCGGAGCGTAATGATCAAACTCCATGGAATAAACGCCACGACCTTGAGTCATGGAACGCAAATTGGTCGCATAACCAAACATCTCCGCAAGCGGCACCAACGCGCTTATAACCTTCATATCAAACCTATCTTCCATGGATTGAATCTGTCCGCGTTTTGAATTGATATCACCCATCACGTCACCCATATATTCTTCCGGCACAACAACTTCAACTCTTTCCATTGGTTCCAAAATGCTTACACCGGCTTTTTCACAAGCCGCTTTAAATGCCATAGACGCAGCAACTTTAAACGCGGCTTCCGATGAATCAACATCATGATACGAACCGTCATAAACCGTTGCTTTGAAATCCAAAATGGGATAGCCGGCCGCTACGCCACGCGCCGCCGCCTCCTGTATTCCTTTATTGATAGGTTGAATGAATTCACGTGGAATAACACCGCCTACAATCTCGCTGACAAATTCATAGCCGACTCCGCGCTCCTGCGGTTCTATACGCAACCAGCAGTGACCGTATTGACCTCGTCCACCCGATTGTCGCACAAATTTACCTTCACCTTCAGCCACTCCTTTAATCGATTCCTTATAAGCAACCTGCGGTTTACCTACATTGGCCTCCACGTTAAATTCACGTTTCATCCTGTCTACAATAATCTCAAGGTGAAGTTCACCCATACCCGAAATAATAGTTTGTAACGTTTCATCATCTGTACGAACTTTAAATGACGGATCTTCCTCGGCAATCTTTTGCAACGCTAAAGCCATTTTTTCTTGATCAGCTTTTGTTTTTGGCTCGATCGCGATATCAATAACCGGTTCCGGAATTACAATGGTTTCCAAAAGGATTTGATTATCTTCATCACAAAGGGTGTGGCCGGTAAACGTATCCTTTAAACCAACCGCCGCCGCAATATCGCCCGCGTAAACAGTATCCACTTCCTCGCGACTGTTCGAATGCATACGAACAATGCGTCCCACGCGTTCTTTTTTACCGCTTGTTGAATTATAAACATAAGATCCGGATTTCAAAGTACCCGCGTAAACTCTGAAAAAAATTAACTTACCTACATACGGATCGGACATAACTTTAAACGCTAAAGCCGCGAATGGTTCATTATCGTCCGCTTTGCGCTTAAGTATCTTTTCTTCATCGTTAACGTCATGACCTTCAATCGGCGGCACATCTATCGGTGATGGCAAGTAATCTACAACAGCATCAAGCAACATCTGCACACCTTTGTTTTTTAATGCCGAACCGCACATGATTGGATAAATATCCATAGAAATTACGGCTTTTCGCAAAGCAACCTTAATTTCTTCAACCGACAATTCCTCTCCCGCCAAATATTTATTCATTAACGCCTCATCGGTTTCAGCTAAAGCTTCCAAAAATTCGCCACGCCATTTTTTAACCTCTTCCATCATATCTCCCGGAATATCCGTGTCTTCAATTTCGCGACCCATTTCATCTTTATAAATTCTTGCCTTCATCTCAATCAAATCAACAATACCCTTAAAATCGGACTCGGTTCCAATCGGTAATTGAATTGGGTAAGCGCGTTTCGCGAGCCGCGCGCGAATGGATTCGATATCTTTTAAAAAATCAGCACCCATGCGATCCAATTTATTTACAAAACACATGCGCGGTACTTGGTACTTGTCAGCTTGACGCCAAACTGTTTCCGACTGCGGTTCAACGCCGGCAACGCCATCAAAAACAGTCACGGCTCCGTCTAAAACACGCAAAGAACGCTGCACCTCGATGGTAAAATCAATATGCCCGGGAGTATCGATAAGATTCAATCTTTTACCTTTCCAAAAGCAAGTCGTGGCCGCGGACGTGATGGTAATACCGCGTTCTTGCTCTTGCTCCATCCAATCCATGGTAGCTTCACCTTCATGCACTTCACCGATTTTATGTTTACGACCCGTATAAAAAAGCACGCGCTCTGAAACAGTGGTTTTTCCGGCATCGATATGGGCAATAATACCGAAATTTCTGGTATCTTGCAGTGAATATTCTTTAGACATAAATTAGATTACAAATAATAAAATTAGACAAAAAAGAGGCTGGCTCAAAAGCGCGCCCCTTATATTTTTAATTTATTTTCTCGCGTCGCCATCATCCATATTAATAAGCGAAATGAGCAAAGGCGCGATTTGCTTCGGCCATACGTTGCACATCCTGCTTCTTTTTAACCGCATCGCCTTGATTGCTTAACGCGGCATGCAACTCTTCTGTCAATCTCTGCGACATTGGTTTTCCTGATTTGGCGCGTGTCGCCGTCAAAATCCATCTAAAAGCCAATTGTTGTCTGCGCTCAGCTCTAACCTGCATGGGAATTTGATAATTGGCTCCACCGACACGACGCGATCTGACCTCAAGCATCGGTGAAATATTTTTAACAGCCTCTTCAAAAGCTTCCAAAGCCGGTTTTTCAGCCTTTTTTTCCAGCGACTCCAAGGCATCATAAACCACTTTTTGCGCCACAGACTTTTTACCATCCTCCATCAGATAATTAATAAACCTGGCAACAGCTAAAGAACCGTACTTTGGATCCGGATTGATTTTTCGCTTAGGCGCTTTCTTTCCTCTCATAATTCATTATTTTTTGTACTTCGTACATGTTCATTTAAATCAATTTATAACTTATCTTGACGTAATTCAATATACGAAATTCATCGTTCGTTATCTATTAAGACTTCGACTCCTTAGGTTTTTTAGCTCCGTATAATGAACGGCTACGTTTACGATTCGCCACTCCCTGACTGTCATAGACGCCACGCACAATATGATAGCGCACGCCCGGAAGATCTTTTACGCGACCTCCACGAATCATAACAATGGAGTGTTCCTGCAAATTATGGCCCACACCGGGAATATAAGCCGTAACCTCTTGACCGTTCGAAAGACGAACACGAGCTATCTTACGCATAGCCGAATTGGGTTTTTTCGGCGTGGACGTGGTTACCTTGGTGCAAACCCCGCGCTTAAACGGAGACCCCTTGGGGAGGTCTGTTCGTTTGCGATGCAAAGTATCGCGGGTATATTGCATTGCCGGGCTCTTTGATTTGACCTTGGCACTGCGACGAGGACGTCGCACTAATTGATTCGTAGTAGGCATGTTTGTGAAGCTGAATATATCAAACCCCCCCAGCCTCGTCAAGTAGATTTACCCGCAATTAAAAGAATATCCGTGAATAATAATCATTGACCCTCATCTGCAATCTTATGGTAATTAAAAATATTTAATCCGTATACAACAAAAACTATATATTTTATCCCTTATTTAAGACAAAAATCTACACTAAAAAAGCTCTAAAAGCATGTCTCGTAAAAATCAAAAAAATAACACATGATCCGTTTCGACCGGCAAATCGGTTTATAAAACTTAATAAGCTTTCAAATTAACAAACTTTGAACTTTATTGATTCAACAGACTGTTAATTTAGCGAGGTATAAGCTCCGGATGGACCATACGTGGCAAATATATCGTTAAAACCAAAACCGTCATCGCTATTAACCAAACTAAAATACCCGGCTTCCAAGTAATAACTTTAAGCTTTTCCCAAAAAAACCACAGCAATATCGCAAAAGGCAAAAAAATCATGACAGCGGGCATTGATCTCGTTAAAACAAACATTAATATCGCAGCCACAAGCCAACTCGCGGTTACCTGCAATTTGGATAAATTAACCATTTTAGCGTAATTTAACCAGCCGGCTAAAAGCGCAAACACAAAACCCAATCCCACTATATCCAACATCACCGGATCCAAAACGGCACCTCTGCTTAAAAAGAAAATAAACATCAGCATCAAAACAGTTATCATTAAACCCTCTAACAACCATTCGTACTTTGCTATGCCTCTAAATCGATCTTCTAGGCAAATAACCAACATAAACACGGCGCCACCAACAAAAACCGGCCACCCTAGCAATCCCGCGCCCAAAAACCAAAACAAAAACAAAATTCCACCAAACAACTCATCCCGCTTTGCTCGCAACCACATAATCCAAGCAAGTATAAATAACAACACAAAAACAACTATAGCCGCCACGTCCATGCCTATCCAATCCTTATGACTAGCACCGGCCACTAAACCGAAAAGTGTTGTAGTAAAAATTCCTAAAAAACCGTAAATACCCAACCCTTTAAACCAAGCAACCAAGTTATTGCGTTTCGCGAATAACCATACCGTAACTCCGGCAAAATATGTCCATGCGGCGCCGTAAAGCAACATAGAATTATTGGCTTGCGCGCCAAAACCGGTAAACCAACGCAATAACTGACCTTCGTTCCAATATGAAAATAAACTAAACCTGGTAAATTCCTTAACCATATCAACGCCCGTTATTTCAATGGATACGCCATGAGCTACCATGGTAACAATCAAAGCCAAATAAGGTATTAAAAAAATAAATGAAGCCGTTAACCAAACCGCCAAGGCTAGCATTATCACTTTTAAAGCATTTTTTTCTTGTTTGTAAACTAGAATTGCAACCACTACAGCCAAACTCCAAGCAATACCTCTTAAAAAACTTTCCGGCCCCGCAGCAAAAGGCAATATTCCAAAAGATACGATATAAATAAAAACTTGGTATAAAGAAAGCGGTATTGCTGCCGCTTCATCACCCCAAAATGAAGACAGGGAAAACAAAAAACCGCCTCCAACCGCCACAATAACAATTTCCAAAAGTTTATCTTCATATTTTATGCTTGACACGCTGTCTAACAAAACTTTAACTCCCAAAAAAACGCTTACTATCAAAACCGGATACCAAAGCAATAAATACAACGGCGCGGAATAACCCCCGCTAATTACTAATGATTTTACAAAAACCGCAACAATTAGCACTAAAAAAATAAGCGTCCAATTATTCTTAGCATGCCTCCCCGCAATTTGTTTTTTTATCATAACAATTAATCTTTTATAATCTAAATTACTCGTTACGTAAAAATCACGACTTACCCTTACAATAACTTTAAAAGTTAAAACAAGGTGCCAAACCCAAACACCTGCATTATCCAATTAAGAGGCTTATCCAGAAAAAAACGAATAATCCCTATTCCCAAAATAATATCCGCAAAAATAATCGCCATCAAAACATAAGGTCCGTAATATTCTATCTGATAACGCAAATCATGCCACTGCTTTTCATGCAAAAATGCAAATAATATCTTTGAACCATCAAGCGGTGGAACCGGTATCAAATTAAACAACATTAAAGCGGCATTAATAAAAAAACTAAAAGTCAAAAAAATAATCAACAAATTATCCCAGCCTAAAACAGGTAGTAAAACATTTAATAAAATTCCAAAAAATATCAATAATAACAAATTGCTGGCCGGACCCGCTATCGCAACCAACAATTCTCCCCAATGCTTGTACTTTAAATATATCGGATTATAAGGCACCGGCTTTCCCCAGCCAAAATGTACAAAAACCAACGCCAATAATCCAAACATATCCACATGAGCCCATGGATTTAAAGTTAAACGTCCCATTTTTTGCGCTGTCGGATCTCCCAGAAGATATGCCGCTAAAGCATGCGAAAATTCATGCACCGAAAGTGCAATCAATATTGCTCCCAGCCACAAAATAAATACCTCTGGATTAGTAAAAAATGTTGATAATGACATACAAACTGTGATAACCAATCATCAAAATCCAACAACCGATCAGTTCTATTTATCAATATTATTAATCACCAATTGCTTATTGAATCTTGGTCATTTATTGATGATTGTAACTTGGTCATTGGAGATTTTTATTATAGTACTTGCCAATCATACCGCATTTGGCTATACTTACGCCAATCAATATGTCTAGAATTTGTGAATTATCCGGAAAACGGGCTAACAAAGCCAATATTCGGAGCCACTCCAACGTGGCAACTAAAAAAACCCAAGGCGTGAACTTGCAAACTCGCCGTGTTGACGGTACCAAAATTCGCCTTTCATCACGCGCTCTTAAAACACTTAAAAAATTTGAAGCCACGCAAAAAGGCGAAGTACCGACCAAGCGTCAAAAGAAAAAAGCCAAAACCGTTGCCCGTAAAGCCGCGGTAGAACAAACAAGTAAGAACCACCGGCTATAACGCCGGTGGCTTTTATCATGCGGACTACGTCC
>CAYFST010000004.1:35597-56785 GCA_964345995.1 uncultured Gammaproteobacteria bacterium | reverse complement strand
AACTAATTATTAGCTTCGTGTTTGAAGTAGTCAAAAGTATCTACCGGCGCCATGTATTCTTTTAAACCAACGGCTTCAAAATGTTTCATAGCGCATTGGATTTTTAGTTTTTCATCGGGCGCGAGTGTATCTATGGCGCGCGTACCCTTGGTTTCGACAACGTAATAATACTTTGTTTCGTTGCCTCCCTTATCCAGCGCCTTCTTTTCCATCACGATTGCCCAGTCAGGATGATGTTTGCCGATTGGGGTGGGGATGGAGTACCAGTTGGGGAGTTTAAAGCATAAACGGATTTGACTGTCGTTCTCCGCCTCTATGCCAAAATTCTTTTCTATATCGCTATCAACGCGTTCTTTGTCGTACAATCCATGGTTTGGGGTGTCGATTGTGTTTTGGTGGGTGGTATAGAGTTCTTCAAAAAGGGATTTGTCGTGTTTATCGTTGATGGTTTCGTAGCGGACAACATTTACAAGCTCTCTATCTAAAACATACTTGATGCGTTCAATTGCTTCAGCCATAAAAGCAATCGGATTTTTGGTAATCTTTTGCGGGTTTTTTGCTTTTTGTAATATCTCGCGGACAGTGTCCAAGGCCAAACCTGTTTGATCGGATATCTCGTTGATGGGGTCGAGTGACGCTTTAATGCCCTTAGCTGCTATTGGGTCAGCACTGCCTACATATTCTTCCAAGACTTTAATTGCATCATCGTTTCCCAAAGAAGTGATACGGTTTAGTTCTACATTGATTGTTGGGTCTGGTACTTGGATTTTCTTTATAACCTCAGCGCAAAGATTGATTATACTTGGTTCGTGAAAGGATACAGACCATTTTGTCTTTTTTGCGATACGTTTCCAAAACTCAGAGAAATCGTTGCTTTCAAATTGAGCTTTATTGAGTTTGATCTTTTCGGGAGATTGTTTGGCATTGCGTGGTTTAACTGTTTTAACACCCTCTCCATACTCTTCGATTAACTCTGTCTGATATTGCTCGGCAAACTCTTGATAGCTTTGGTTGGCGATGACGGTTAAAAGGTTGGTTTCTTCGCCTTCTTGCGTTTCGGGAAGATCACGCACTCGGTTACCGTCTTGATTAACGCAAATACGCAAGCCACGGCCAATCTCTTGGCGTTTCTTGGTTGGGCTTTGAGTTTCGTTTAAAGTACAGATGTTAAATACGTTTGGATTATCCCAACCAACACCAAGAGCAGAGTGAGAGAAGATGAATTCAAGCGGTTCATCGAGCGATAACAATCTTTCTTTGTCCTTTAAAATCAATTGGTAAGCATCGCTGTTCTTTTTCATGGATGCCTCGCTATCCGTCCACTCGCCATTGCCTGTTTTAGCAAAATATCCGTTATGAATAGATTCGATGTTTTCCGCATTTTCGCCGTAATGTTTTCTATATAGTTTTTTATAGATCTTGATGAAAAGTGTTTTGATTAATCCAGCATCATCAACGTAGTTTGCAACTTTATCGATAAAAAACAATGTGAGGACTTTAATGCCCTTAGGGTTTAATTTATCTTTTTTAGCAAAGTGTTTCTCGATAGAGCGACGGATCTGTTCATCAAATATCTGTTCTTTATCCGTACCTGTTTGTTCGCCCTTAATGAGCACTGCGCCACCTTTAAACTGCAACTTTACTTGGTTATCATTCATATCGCGCCAAATTCTATCTATAATCATGTCACGATATGCGGGGTTTTTTGTTTTTTGTTCCAAATTATCTTTTTCTTGAAATGTTACTGGTGCTGGTTTGAAGCCTCGATTGTTTAAATACCTATTTACTATTAATTTAGCTTTAGGTTTTTCTCGTCCTTTAAAAATCGCCTCCTTAAAAACCAAAGATTCTACGATGCCTTCGGATTTAACTGAAAATACCTCAATCTTCTTAACCAATCCTTTGTCATAGGCTTCGGATGGTAAAAGGCGATAGATAACGTTTTTTGGCTCTGTATGCGTTGCTGAATAACGCAGTTTGAACAATGGATTGAGTTTAGCCAGGGCTTGCCTGGCGGCAATTGTTCCCATGCCAACTTGTGGTTCGTCCATTATTACTATTGGGTAGGTTTGTTTAATGAGATCTATCATGCGCACACCGTGGGTTGTATCACGCTCTTGGGATATGATGCGGTCTTCGGCATTAAAAGCTTGAATATTCATCACCATTATCTGCAAAGTATTTGCCTCGCAGAAAGATTTTACCTGGGTAATCTTTTTGCTGTCATAGGCAAAAAACTCGAATGGGGTTGAGTATAAATCTCGGAAATGATCTTTGGTGATTTTTAAAGTTTTAAGGGCACCCTCTTTTACCGGAATACTTGGCACCACAATAATGAACTTATTTAAACCGTATCGGCGATTAAGCTCAAAAATCGTGCGCAAATATACATAAGTTTTACCGGTTCCTGTTTCCATTTCGATAGAAAAATCCATTTCTTCTGTTTTATGCGCATCAGATTCCGTGATTTGCCGTAAGTTAAGTACGTCATCCCGATTCTTTAAGATTCGTTCGTGGCTTAGCTTAAGGATATTGGCATGCACCTCGGCTAAAATCGTATCCCTGGGGTTTACCTTTGGCGCACCCTCAAACAAACGTGTAACAGAATCAATGGCATCCAACTGATATTGTAAATTAGGCTCAAAATGGAGTTTCATAAGTTGCTTTTAGTTTACTTTATCAACCGGGAAACGGCAATAAAAAGCCACATGCATACCTTGCTTTTTATTTGTAGACCTACAAGGGTTTTGAGTTACTTTTTAAGTAAAAAATATAGCTCTTATGAAATACAGTCACTATAAAAACGGTATAAAATTAGGTACCAATGGCATTTATCGCATCAATCCCAGATTCAGCAAACCGTTTTGAATGAAAAGCTTTTTTATCTAAATCAGTCATGGCATTATCGTAATCACATTCATTACGTTGCTTGCGTAGAGTGGTTAGTTTAGAACCAATAGCCTGCAATTTTGCATCCGAATTTCTGGTAAAATGATCGCCGACATATTTATGTATTCCATCTGATGACAAATTGTGATATGGATCGATGTAATTTCTAGCAATATTAAAAAGAGAGTAATAAGCACGACTAATGCAAGCTCTTTTATATGCTTCTGGATAGATACTTCCATCAGCTGTGTCAGCAAATTCTTTAGCAATATGTAAATAGTCTTCCCAATCCCACATACATTTATATAACATCTAAACCGATTAGTACTCTTGCGTCAGCTGGTTGTTTAATAAACCAATTACTTACAAGAAAGTCATAATATTCTAGGGAGTTTTCTCCATCTTTTAAAGTTGCATAGCAAAATAATGTTTCATATTTTTCTTCAGCATCTTTAACAAGTTCGATTGATCGTGATACAACAAAATCTGATTGTGTATTTATATTAAAATCAAAAAGCGCACTAGTTACACAAGGGTTCTTGATAATAAATTTAACAATTTCTTCACGATTAATGAATCTAAACCCCTGACTTTCGAAGTATTTTATATTTAAATCTATTTTTACACGTTGATAAATAAGGGGTTCAAGCCAAGAATCATCATCCATGTTACCTGTAGGTTGATACTTGGTGACTATGGCTTGCCTATCAAGCTGATAGCTATAATTATTCATTACTGGTGGGCAAATAGTTAACATATAAATATTTTTATTTAAACAAGCTTAAAGCTTTTTCCGTTAATACAGAATAAAAAGCTTTTTCAACATTATCATGGGCACTATCGAGCCACGCAAATATGTCGTTTTCGTCCATTACTTTGGATATGTTTGAAAAATAATCCAAATCTAATATTATCATTGATTCCGTTTGAGCAATTAACCAAATTTTCATTTGATCACCAGTGTCTTGATAGGTGTACTGTTTAGTCAGTTGTATAATCGAGTTATCGTGTTGTATCTCTGTTGTGTCTTGTACTTTTAAATTAAAGTAACTATCAATGTCGTCATATGCTGTTTTAGAATCGATATGATTAACATAACGCAAACCCAATCTAGTAAGTTTGTTGTTTGCTATGCGGTCATCCTTTGTTGCTTCTTTTAACGTGCTTATAATTTTCTCTTGATAAGCTTCCCAATTGTAAGGTGTATTTACAGTGTTAAGGTAGTTAATAGACATGCGGTTCTCAAAAATTCTAACAAGCAGAGATCCATCGGCCGAGATTAGTCTATGGCCTTTGTGTTCGATTTTATTAAATGTTTCACTTTGCTCAACTAATTTAATCTCTAAAGCTTTTTCTTCTTGAATATTTGGGTACTGTGGCTTTAATCTATCTATTAAATCGTTTGCATCCCAAAGTGTATCTTGAAATCTTAGTTCAAAAACAGCCTCTTTTAATGGTGGTTTTTGTAAATTTTCTTCGAGTGGTTTAACCATAATGGTTCTATTTATACCTAAAATACGTGTTTTGTCAATCATGACGATAATAACTTAATAATAACACATTTGTAACTTAATTCGTATAACATGGAGAAAGTTATATATTCGATTAGTTAGAATTGAAGTACTAATCAAACCGAAGTACTCTTTAAGGTAATTACGTTTTTGCCACCCTCTCCCACACCTACATTCCCCCAAGCAATCGGTTCCGGTTGGTTATAACTAATGCTGATATTTTACAAACACAAAAACTCACCATAATACGATGGGCTTTGCGATGACGTCAGATTTATTTTCTTTGGATTTATTCCTCAAATTCAATACTGTGAATAATTTGTTTCACATCGTCGGAAAGGTTGTCGTATTCGGTTTGACCTAAAAAAATGTCCATAGCCTTTCCTCCTCCTACAATGATTTGGTAGTTCGTAATAGATGTTCCATCCGGGAGTTCGTCCGTGCTGCTTATTTCATATGCATCGTATCCATCGATCTGTATTGTTTTTAGAATAGTGGATTCAAGATCTTCCTTTTCGAGATTATATTGGCAGGAAATATAAAGAGTTCTCGAGTCAGGTCCGATTGGATCGCCACTTTCTGAAATTTGGATTTGATCGTGATTCTCAATTAGCCACTCCTCATTCGTGCTTTCATCTTCAGGACTGAGGATTTTTGATTCTCCAAGGATGCTATGCACAAGCCAATTTTTTGGAATTTTAAAAGTGAAATGGCAAAGTGTATTTTTTATCAATTTTTTATCATTAATTTCTAAAAGTTCATTATTAGGCGCAACTATAGTTGGTGTAATTGTTGAAGATGTTGATGTGGGTGGTGCAGGTATCGGTGGATTAGTGCTGGGATTCTCTGATTTTTTCCACATAATAATGCTTAACGTGGCTGCGATAAGTACTAAAATGCTTAATATTACTACGAGTCGTTTTTGAAATAGGGTCATACTTATTAAGAAGAGTATAAAAAGCTTAGCCAACTGTCAATGTTGTTCAGGAGGTAATTATTTTTCTTGTAATAGTTTTTTTTCGGTGCTATGCTCTGTGCGCCTGAGATGGTCTTGGGCGCGATTTCTCACAGCGCACCGCTTGTGAAGATCATGCGAGTGGAACGTTCTGCACACAGGGAGGTCTCACATGGTACACACGACAAGAGCTTTGGTTCTGTTTCTGTTGACTCTCGCAGTAGGATGTGGAGACAGTCGCAAATTGGAGAGTGAAGAGGTTGGAACAGCCTCTTCCAAACTAACGACGCTCAGCGATTTGACATACCCGATGTCGTCAATGACGTCATGGCCCGACGCAAATTATGGCGCTTGTGGCTCAAGTTATTTTACTGGCAAGTGTCACACGGGGGCCGACATCGCGGCTTCATATGGTACGCCGGTGTATGCGATTACTGCGGGGACTGTTGTTGTCAAGAGCGCTACACAGGATGTAAGCAGCAATTGCAGGTCCTCAGGTTGGGGTTACGATTACGGAGTAAGTAATACATGCAATATGGGGCTCCTCGTTCAACACTACGATTCCAGTGGTCAGCCCTTTGTCTCGGTGTATGGGCATCTGCGGTATGATCCAAACCTTACGGTCGGAACGACTTATACCGCAGGGCAACAGATTGGCGTCATCGGACGTTGGTACAATACGTGGAATCAGCCAAAGTCTGGCGATCATTTGCATTGGGGGATATTCCCAGGCGCTAAAGCTGATATGCCTTTATCGGGTTTTGGAATGATGCCGTGCTCTGCCTCGCAACCTCCTCAAAGTACTTTTCCGGCAGGTTGCAGCAATAACGGATTCGTGACTCCGGGAACCTTCATTACGGAGCACTTTCCTGCAGCGACGCCGACACCCTACTCTCATAGTGATCCCCCGACAATCTGTGGTAATCAGCCCACTCCGGATGGTTCATGGTACTACAGCTGCTATGAGCAAAGCCTCTTTGAAGAGGGGGAGCCTGTTTGGGTCTTGTTGCGGTTGTACGATGTCACGGTCAGTCACCAGTTCAGGGTCAAGACCTACAAGGACGACGTTCATCAATGGGATTGGACAACTGACATGATAAACGTGTCAGGTACATGGCAGTACAGCCATTTCTGGCCGGCTCTTTACAATTCCACACCGGGCAAATGGAGATTTGATCTGTTCGTTGTTCCTCAGGGTGAGTCGGAGATCTATGTTGACAACATCACCGTTCGCGTCTTTCCTTGGGGAACATTGTACGCGCAGGGGGGTGGTGGTCTGATGTTCGACTACCCTGGCGTGAATTATTCTTACGATGGCAATGCTTACACGTGTGCCGCTCCGATTGAGGGTGGTCAGTCTACGAACTGGGTGTATACCTGTGGCCTGCCTCGTGCGACATTCGAGCAGGGTGAGAGGGTGAATGCTCTCGTTCGCCTTGATGACATCCATGCGAATTTCCGCATCTCGACGGATGTGTACAAGGACGGCGTCTATCAATGGAATTCTTCCACTGGCTGGAATGACGTTGGTCAATGGGGTTGGTCGTGGTACTACTATCCGATGATTATGGAGACCAGTCAGACTGGTAACTGGGAATTTCGTGTATCCGTGGACGAAGGGTACGGCTACCAACTGCTTGATACCCTATACTTCACAGTCACGCCAAATAGCGTCCCGTTTCAGTATGGCGGCCTCGTGACCTGCAAGGGTCCAGTGACGGGTGGCGCTGAGACGAGCTGGGTATATACGTGCCAGAATGACACGGATACCTTCAACATTAACGATCCTGCTATAGGACTGGTAAGAATTGACAATGTCACTTCCGATTTCCGGTGGCAGGTCGTGATTTACGCGAATGGCGTATACCAGTGGACTTACACAACGGACTGGAACGACGTAGGCGAGTGGGGTTGGGACAAGGCCTTCTTTTGGCAGAATACCGGCTCTGTGTGGCTCTCTGGTTCGTGGGAGTACAAATTCTACATAGATACTGGGAGTGGATTCCAGTATGTAGATTCAGCCTACTTCACGGTCAACTGAACTTTAACTAAAAGCGCGACACATGGTCGCGAATCTCACAAGCACTGTCAGGAGAGTTGTTTTCAGACAGTGTTTTTTATTTTTCTAAAGAATGTAAAATTCTTAAATATCTCTAAAGGTCATTTCCCTTTTATTATGATTTTTAGATATTTTAATAATCCTTTGCGATATGTGGTGAAGTGAGGAGGATGATTTGAACGTGGTAATAACGCATGATTGTGGGGTGACGCGCGGACGATGCAGTGTCCGAATCGAAGGTTTTAGAAATATTTAATATTACACTTGATTATATAGCGATATTGGGTTTTGATGATCACGTGTATCTACCAAAATAGCCGTAGAAGTGATTTTTACGTGCAGTAAACGTTCTAATGGAGCAGAATGTTACTAACTCAAAAAAATGCAACGAGGAAGACCTATGTTAGATTGATATAACCTAACATAAAAATCTTCCGATGATTATAACCATGGTGTGCTTTTTAATTATTCATCTTATCATTCACACAAGCTGTAATTCTTCCCTGCTTATCCTCTGCGCACCAATTTATCTTTCCAGCTTCAATGCACATGCAAGAAGGCAGCTTATAGCCAAAACTGTGAATACATGCATAGTCGTTATTGCATGATGTAACGAGGCGTATACAGGTTGCATCGTTATCGCAAATTCCTGTTACCAAGTTTGTACCCAGTGTATTCTTGCAGCTTTGGAATTCTGCTTCCATGTCAATCTCACATTTATCTTCATAGGCTTGTCTATTTTTTTCTTTAGCTTCTACTGTCTGTTGCTCTAATTTTTCACGATCAGATTGTACCTGCAGTTCCAGTTTACTTAATTCTATTCGATTTTTTTCTTTGATAGTGTCTATATAGAACCATCCCAATAATCCTACAATCACAATAGCAGATATGACTATTAGCGTTGGATTCAAACGCTTTAGATTGATGAACACATTTTCCATATTTAAGGAAAGTCTAGCTGAAATATACATATGTAGCAAGTAGGTTAAGTGCTGTTCGTTTTGTATACACAAAAACCCACCTTATACGATGGGCTTTGCATACCATTAAAATCGATTGACGCTTTGTTGACATTTAAGAGTTAAATTAAGTATTCATCAGATAATAGGTGATGAGTAAAGATGAGTTTGTTACTGGGCTTTGTTTAGTTGTTTTTGTTTGTTTTTGGCTGGGTTGATTAGAATATTCAGATTGTATATTTATAGGTTCGAATCCTGGCCTGCCCACCAATAAAAAATCCCTTTTTAGGGATTTTTTGTAATAACCAATAATCAACAAATAACCATCAAGTTCCCTTCACCAAGGTTTTGGTGTGCAAACAAAATACAAATAAAATTTAAATTTCTACTTGCAAGATACAAATGGTACCAGATATGGGATAGGAAACTTATAAAAAATTTCCACATTAACCTTTCGGAGGTCAGGTAAACATTCATTATCAACGCAGGGTGGGCTGAGAGCGGGAAGGGGGGAGATTGGAAGAGATATATTTACAAAGATTTTTTTTAAATAGTCTTAATGAGAATTGCATTTTTTCGGTAAATAGATAAAAATGTCAGATGTATGAAAAAATATTGTGTATTAATTTTGCTTTTTTTGTTTTTCTCGCCTACGTTGGTAAGAGCTTATCAACCGTTAATGGTAAACGACGTAGCTAAAATTGGAGTTAAAGATCCCAATCGAGCTGTTGGTTATTATGTGCGCATGCCAGATAAATCGGTTAGTTTTTTATTACCATATGAAGAAAGCGGTCAAATAAAGGCCGAATTGCGAATACCAAAAATTCCGGACGCGCAAAAGTCTATTTTAATAGAAATATTTTATACGGATATAAGCGGTAAGAAGCGAAAATTAACAAAGAAACCCAAAGATTCAAAGTGGGAGTATTATAAAGATAATTTTTCCGGCAATGAGTATTTTATTGCGCATAAATTTAATGTGGAAGTTGCGAGTGGAACTCATTTGATAAGAGTTTCTTCACCTCCGGATAATGAAAAGCCGTTTGTTTTGATTTTAGGTGATGAAAAGCAGGAATCTTGGAAAACGCATTTTTATAAAATGATTGAGCTGGGTAAAATAAAAAATTCGATTTATCGAGAATTGCCAATTTCGGCTTATTACAATATTTACGGAATAATAATTTTAATTCCAACTGTTTTGTTATTGATGTCGCTTACTTTGTTTGCGGTAAAAACATATTTAAGAATTAAACGGGAAGATGAGATGGAAGAGCGAGAAGTTGATGAGAGTGCGGAAGATGCGGAAACGTAGTATAATAATCGTATATGCCAAATGGAGAAAAATTTTTATTAAAAGCTTTAGCACTGGCAGTTAAATTGGGCGCTTCCGATGTGCATTTTGAATGCGGAAGAGCGCCTGTTTTTCGTGTAAGGGGTTTATTACAAGATAGCGCAATTGATGTACCGGCTATAGAAGAAACTTTGTTAGCAGAATTGAAACCTTTGATTTTGCAAGAAGCTTATGAGCAGTTTATGGCTCGCAGTGACGTTGATTTTTCTTATGATTTTGGCGAGTACGGCAGATTTCGTTTTTCGGCTTTTTGGAAAAGCGGAAAACCCGCAATCGCCGCGCGTGTAATACCGACCGAAATACCGACTTTGGATGAATTGGAGGCGCCTGAGGCGGCTTTGGATTTTGTGGGTTTGCATGAGGGTTTGATATTGGTTACGGGGCCAACCGGCGCGGGAAAATCCACATTATTGGCTAGCATGATAGAAGAAATCAACGAGCACAAGCCAAAACATATTGTAACTTTGGAAGATCCTGTGGAGTTTATTTATACTCCCAAGCAGTGTTTGATTTCTCAAAGAGAATTGGGTGTTGATTTTGTTTCTTTTCATGAAGGTTTGCGACATTGTTTTAGGCAAGATCCGGATGTGATATTGATTGGTGAGATGCGGGATGTGGAGACTATAAGAACCGCGCTTACTTTGGCTGAAACCGGGCATTTAGTTTTTGCGACATTACATACGGGTAGTGCCGCGCAGACAATTGACCGCATAGTAAGTTCTTTTCCGGCTGCTCAACAGCATCAGATTCGTTTGCAATTGTCTTTGGTGTTACGCGGGGCAATATCGCAGATTCTGGTTCCTACCGTACAAGGAAATTTGGTTGCCGTACGTGAGGTTATGGTGGGCAATGTAGCTATCGCAAACACAATACGCGAGGGCAAAACAGAGCAGATACCCAATATTATTTATTCCTCCATGAGTGATAAGATGGTGGATTTGGATCGAGATTTAAAACAATTGCTAAGCGAGGGTAGAATTTCTTTCGAAATAGCTCATGAACATGCTCACAATAAAGAGCATTTTAAGGATTGATTATAAAAGGTTTGATTGGTTACAGCGTGAGTAATGAAATGTTTTTTTCAGGTAATGATGACGCAAAAATGATAGAAAAGTTATAACCAATTTATTAACTTTTACAAGTATTTGACCCGATGTTATAAATTCATTTACTTAACAAGTAGTAATTACTTAGATGTTTATTTACATTGTTAATTTTAAATTTCTAATTGCTATTTTATTGTTTATGAATAATCAATTTATTGAAGCTTTAATGAAGCGAATTGACGCACTTAAGACATCGGGTGAATTTTCGGATTTGGAGATGGATTTAATTAAGTCTTTCTATAAGGTTACGAATCATGAATTGGAAGTTAATGATCGGAAATATCAGGCATGGAGAGTGCAGCACAGTAATGCACTGGGTCCGGGAAAGGGCGGTATACGTTTTCATCCCGATGTATCTGAGGATGAAGTCAAGTCTTTATCATTGTTAATGAGTTTGAAGAATTCTCTTTTAGGATTGCCTTATGGTGGAGGTAAGGGTGGAGTAAAGATTAATCCCAAAGGCATGAGTGATGATGAACTTGAAAAAGTCAGCAGAGCTTATGCTAGGAATTTTGTTGACGTGATTGGACAGGATGTTGATGTGCCGGCGCCTGATGTTTATACGAATTCCAAAATTATGGGCTGGATGATGGATGAATATGAAAAGGTGAAAGAAGTGCATGAGCCGGGTGTGATTACGGGCAAACCGTTGGAATTGGGAGGAATCGCATTACGCGGTGACGCGACTGCTAAAGGCGGGGCTATTGTGACCGAAGCGTTTTTGCAATCCATGGATATGCCCAAGAGCGGTTTAAAGATAGCGATTCAGGGTTTTGGCAATGCGGGTTCTTATATGGCAAGATTTTTGTCGCAAGCAGGGCATAGCATTGTCGCGGCAAGTGACAGCAAAGGCGCGGTTAGACATGACCAAGGTCTGGATGTTGAGGCTGTGATGTCGGCCAAGGCGGAAGGAAAATCATTGGCGGAACAGGGTGTGGGCAATGAAATCAGTAATGATGAATTGTTGGAAATGAATGTTGATATATTGATTCTAGCGGCTTTGGAGAATCAGATTAATCAAGTTAATGTCGAAAATATTAAAGCGAAAGTTATCGTTGAGTTGGCTAACGGGCCGATCTCTGCGGACGCGGATGAGATTTTGCATCAAAAGGGAATACATGTAATACCGGACTTATTGGCCAATGCGGGAGGTGTAACTGTAAGTTATTTTGAGTGGGCTATGAATAGAACGGGGGGTATTTTGGATGAGGATTATTTGAAACAGAAGCTTGTAACAATGATGCAAGACGCTTGGCAAAGGGTTTTTGCGGTTTATCAAGAGAAATTGGGTAAGGTTGATTTTAGGACCGCGGGATACATATTGGCATTACGCAGGATATTGGCTGCCGAGAGGGCGAGGGGAAATTTAAAATAAAAAATATTCAGTATTTAGTAGCTTAAAATAGCCGGATGCTGTTGTATTTTGGCTTTGTTGACAAGTGAGCCGGTTTTGGTTATACTTTCGGCACTTTGCTGATTAAGCTAATGCCGAAGTAGCTCAGTTGGTTAGAGCGACGGTTTTGTAAACCGTAGGTCGTGGGTTCGAATCCCACCTTCGGCTCCATTACAAAATTAAACTATAAACGCAAAATTTTAAACTTCAAATTTTGAGGTCTTCGGCATTTATATCGAATAAATTTTCAAAATTTGCGGTTTACAGTTTAACATTTGTTATTTAAGAAGTATGTCACAAGATAATTTGATCAAGTTGGAATGTACGGTTTGCAAAAGAGTAAACTATCATTCAAGCAAGAATAAAAAGACGCTGAAAAATCGTCTGGAGATGCAGAAGTATTGCAAACACTGCAAAAAACGCACTCCGCACAAAGAAACCAAATAGGACCTTGAATGGCAGGATTTTAGGATTACCTTGATTGTTATTTGATGGCATCAAATAGTGGTCGAGGTTTTTTGAATTGTGGAAAGTCTGGTAGAATTTGGGTTATGAGTTTATTTGATCCGGCGCTAAGAAAGCCCAAATCCATAAAAAGGCCGCGTATAGTGTATCCTAAAGGAGTTGATAAAAGGCTTTTCGCGACATTGTATTTTGCGAGCATTGTGTTTTGGTTATTGGTTTTTACGGCAATTGCGGCCACGATTTCTTTTTTATTATTGCCCATAATGGGTTGGCAAATGAAGTTTGTTCTACAACTTGTTATTGTGCTAGTCTTTGGAAGCATAGGTGCGATGATGGGGATGTTTATCGGAAGCGCTTTGGTGCGGGCGGTTATTGCCGAAGGTATTAAAGAGGGGGATATACAATTAACAACAAATGATGAACGATGAATAATGAATGATTAATAAACTTGAATTTCGTATTTTGCATGAATTAGTGTTTTACGCTTACAGTGTATTCGCTTTAGGTGATCAGTTCATAATTTGTTGTTCGAAATATTTAATGAGATATGATTTATACAAAATTATTACATGAGGCCGCGGAGACGGCTTCCAAATTACATGATGGGCATTACAGGCGGCATCCAAAGGGAGTGATATATTTTTCGCATCTGGCGTATGTGGCCTTGCTTTTACAGAGAGCGGGCTATGATGATGAGGTGGTGGCCGCGGGTTTTTTGCATGATGCTTTGGAAGATACGGATTATGATACAAAGCAAATGAGCGAACGATTTGGCACAAGGGTGACGCGGTTGGTGCAAGGGGTGAGCGAACAAAAAGATGTAGCAAATTGGGTGGAAAGGAAGCGTTTATACAGGGAGATGATAAAAACCGGCAGTGTTGAGGCGGTGGCTATTTCTTGCGCGGACCATATTCATAATTCACGCAGTTTGGGAATTTCAATTGAAGATGGCGTTGATATAAAAAAGATTTTTAAGATAGGTATACCGGAAAGATTCGCGCATGAACGCGCATTGGTGGAAATTTATAAAGATAAACTGGGCGATGTTGCTTTGGCACAAGAGTTTGAATCATCAATTAATGATTTGGAGGAGATAGTGAAGCGGTATGCCTAAATACGAAGATTATTTAACGGCTTCGGATTACTATCGGTTTTTGAATTGTCCGCATTGGCCGTATTATGAGCGGTTTGCCACGGAAGATGAAAAAACGTATCGCAGGGAAGCGACGGATGCGGAAATTAAGCGCCAGGAAGACGGTGTATTGCACGAAAAAGAGGTGATAGGGAAACTTTTTGAAGATCAAGTAGTGATTGAGGCCGAGATGTCGCGTGATCCGGAGAAGGATATGGAGGCGACTTTGGAATTGATGAGGCAAGGTGTGCCTCTCATATATCAAGGGACTATTACGCATGAAGATTGGACGGGCAGGCCGGATTTGCTTAAAAAAGTGGAGGGCGAAAGCCAATTGGGCGCTTGGCATTATGTGCCGGTTGATATCAAAAGCGCGCATAATGTGCAGAAATACCATCGTTTGCAGTTGATGTTTTACGCGGTGATTTTAGAGCAATTGCAGGGAAGGTTTCCGGCGAGGGGATATATGATAAATATTGACAGTGTGGAGCATGAAGTGTTGCTGGGTGATTGTGTAGCGGAGTTTCATATATACACGGAAGAAATAGAAAAAATAAGAGCAGGTGAAAAACCGGATCCGGTGCTTAGAAAAAGCTGTTTTGATGTGGGATATTGGGGTAAGCTTTGCGAGTATTACGCGAAATCAACAAACGATATTGCGCAATTATTTAATGTTGATATTCGTAAATTGAGAGGTTTGAGAGAGTTGGGAATTCGAACGGTTGAAGATGCGGCGAATATGGATCCTATAGAATTGGACGGGAAGATGCCGGGTTTGCGCGAGCATGGTTTGACGGTTGCTAAACTGCAAGCGCAATCATTGCTGAATGAGTCGGTTATTGTGAGAGAAATTGTGGATCTGGGAGCGCCGGAGACTGAGATTCATTTTGATATTGAAAGCGATCCGCCCAATGATACGGATTATTTGTTGGGAGTGCTTATCCGTACTCGTGAAAAAACGGAGTATAAGGCTTTTGTGGCAAAAACTTTAGAAGAGGAGGAGAAGATGTGGCGGGAGTTTTTGGCTTGGGTGGATACTTTGCGTGAGCCGTATCAGGTCATACATTATGCCAGCTATGAACATGTAAGACTGAATGTTTTGGAAACGCGCTATGGCGGGAGTGAGGCGTTGGAACGATTCCGCGGTAGTATGATTGATCTGAAACAGGTTTTGACCCATTCAATAGTTATTCCGGAGTATTTTTACGGTCTTAAATATGCGGCGCCTTTTTTTGGGTTTAGCTGGCGCGGTGATGTAAAAAGCGGAGGGCAATCCGTGGATGTGTTTGAACATTATTTAAAAAGCAAGGATGAAGAGTTGTTAAATGAAATAATTCTTTACAATGAGGATGATGTGCGGGCAACAGCGATTTTGGCGGATTGGATGCGCGCTTATGCCAGGGAGTTGAAAACTTATAAAAAACCATATCCTTGGGAACAGGGGATTGCCTCGGAATATGCACCATAGTTACGGATAATCTTTCGTATCTTGTATGCCCGCGGTTTCACGCGAGTCGGCAATTGCGCTCCAAGACGGAGTATCATGTTCGGGTTGATTATTATTTGGAGGAATGACGCGAGTTAATGCTGTTGAGCATATTGCTGAGGCAATTGGAACGGACAAGATAATGCCTATTGATCCGGCTATGGCCAATAAAAAAGCGGCTGAGACAGGGTTTTGGTTGAAGAAATGAAACCAAGAATCATTAATTTGATAGCGATAAATAAAGATCGTGATAGAGGATCCCACCCAACTTAATAGCAAAACCGTTAGCATTGTGGCGCTGTGGGATCTGCCGATGTTCATTCCGCTGGTAAACAGATCGCGCCAAGTGGCATTTGGTTTTATTGATTTTAATTCAGATAGCCCGCAGCTTATAGAGCTGACCGTATCTTGTATGATCGCGAAACAAGTCAAGATTAAACCTATCAGGAGTAATTTGGATGAATCAAGCGTCAGATTGTCTTGAAAAAAGTCTTGAGCAACAGCATTTAATGAAATGGAAAGATGCATGAATTCTGCCATGATTTGAGCTATTACAGTAATAATGAGAGTGCCGATGAAAACTGAAAGAACAGTTGGAATAATTTTTTTATGCCAACCGAATTGGCATATTGAGCTGATCAAGCTCAGCGGTAAAGATGTCAGGGCAAATATAATGATCAATGACCAACCTCTCAGATATAGAGGTAAGCTGATATAAATACCAAGCCAAAGAATTGTGGCCGCGCATAACCCGATTAATAATCCTCGTAAACCGAAAAAGATTAACAAAACGCTCGCAAGAATTATGAGCGAGAATATGTATATGTTTTTACGATCGTAGGTTTCCAAAAATATTTGTGGTTGATTGCCACCGCCAGGTTGCAAAAAGATCATGACCAGCTCTCCGGTTTCGGGAATAATTTTGTCTGCCGGCGAACTTCTGAAAGTATAGGTTTGATCCTTAAAATCACCTGATAGGATGGTTATGGTGTAATTGTATTTTAAGTTGGCGCCGTTTGCGGTTTGAGAATTGATTTGGTCCACTGCTTTTACCAGAGCTCTTTCATAACTGCCATAACGGGATCGTTCCATTGTGCCGGGCGGATTTTCTACGTTTTCGGGCGTGGGCATGGATTCGATATTTACTCCGGGTCCGATGAGTGGTTCGGTACTGGTGCCGGTAAGTTCGGGGACTTCTTGGGCGTGTGTCGGGGTGTGCAATAAAAAGATCGCAAACAAGCTAAATGCGCATATTTGCTGAATCTTGCTGAATCCACCCAAGTTTGGCATGGAAGTATGGTATAACGCGCGCAGTTAATCTTCAATAACTTATTTTATTAAGGTTTTTTGACATAAATAATAATAAAAACTCCCTAGATTTTTAGGGAGCAGAGTAGAAAGTGTATTTCCTGGTTTAAATCTCCCAAATCTTCGGGAGAGATTTTGGATGGTTCTATCCAGTGGAAATTGCGCGCCTCATCATCTTGGATTTGGTCGTCGGGGATTAGCAGAGTTGAATCAGTGTAACAAACAAAGAAATGCAAAGTAGCGTTCATGGCGAGATCTTTGGGTTCGTAATAGAAGTAATTACGCAAAGTGGCCAGAGGTCGGACTATGGTGATATCCGTAATACCGGTTTCTTCGGCGCATTCTCTAAGTAGCGCGCGTTCCGGAGTTTCTTTACTCTCTATACCACCACCCGGAAACCAGAGCTTACCGTTGCTTTTATTTTTACAAACCAGGATTTTATGGTTGTTAACCAGAAAAGCGTATACCGATGGTCTAGGTAGGAATTTTTCCGCCGAGAGCTCAACAATATCTCCGTAGTTATTCTTGCATTTTATGGTGCGCATGGGCCAAATGATGCGTTAGAGGTGGGGTTATTGTCAAATTGAAACGCTGGTTTGGAGTGATAGTATTGCCAAAACAAGTGAGTTTTGTTATAGTCTGCGAGCAAAATGGGTTGTATGCATCGCATACTATCCTTCTTCATTCGGAAATGTTTAAGCAGGGCTTAATCACCTCTCTCATTTCATCGGGCTGTAGCGCAGTTGGCTAGCGCGCGTCGTTCGGGACGACGAGGTCGCGGGTTCAAGTCCCGCCAGCCCGACCATTAAAAACTCGCGCTAAGGCGGGTTTTTTGTATACGTTGTCTGCCACACGCTTTATATATTGACCAAAACTGCAAATTGCCATAGATTGGAGATGCGTCCTAAACAAAAAAGGTGGAAACTATGCAATTTTTAAGGCCAACAACCTGGGAAGAGGTATTTCAGAGCTGGAGAGATAACGAAGCCCACAATCCGGGTTGGATTCGATGCGCGACAGAGATTAAGGGCTGGCCGGATTGGGAATCTTGGCGGGGGCATATGGCCGGGCTGTTAAAATTCTGAGAGAGAATGGAAGTTGTATAGTTTTACCAATCCTCTTTTAGAAGTTTCGGAAATGCTTGTTGGGCCGTTTGCGGCTTGGCAGAAAAATTTACCTGTGAAGAATGTGCTTAGTTTTGGAGAGTTTCTGGAAGTTCCGAAAAAGTACGAGCAATTCAGTAATCACACCACAGTCCGGGGCATTATGGACTCAATGCCTTTTACGAGTTACCTGACCGGGCTCGTTCGTGAAGACAACGGCAAGCTGATTTGCGTTGAAGGGCATCATAGAGCCGCGGCGTTGGCCATGGCAAAGAAACTTGGCAAGAGTATTGAGTTTGGCGATAAGGTGCTTTATATCGCTCTAGCCAAATTGCCTGATGATGAGTTTTATCTGCTCGATAGAGCTCTGGAGAAAGGCTCGGAAAAACCTTCGTAATTTATATACTCTACATCATGGGTAAAACCGTGTTTTTTGTTTACAGAAAAAGTTTCTGTGCTATACTTGGCCGGAATTATGATTAGCAAAAAAACCAAACTTCTTGCTCCTGTTAGGGATGAAATATCATTTAGAGCTGCTGTTAAGGCTGGTGCGGACGCGGTTTATTTTGGTGTTGGTGAGTTGAATATGAGAGTGAGCTCGCGCGGTATTGATATGGAGGAACTGTCAAGAATTGTGGAGGAGGCGCATCAAAATGGCGTGGAGGTTTTTATTACATTAAATGTCATCGTTTACGAGCATGAGATTCAAAAGGTGCGTGAGATGGTGCAAAAGTTTAAACAAGCTGGAGTCAATGCTGTGATCTGCTGGGACTTAGCGGTGATTAAGATTTGCCAAGAATTGGGCATGACGTTTCATATTTCGACTCAAGCGAGTATTTCCAATTCATCCGCGGCGCATTTTTATGAGGGTTTGGGCGCTAAGTGCGTAGTGCTGGCGCGTGAGTGTACTTTGGAGCAGATTAAAGAAATTAAAAGCAAGATGAAATCCGCTAAAGTGGAGATCTTTGTGCATGGCGCGATGTGTGTTTCTGTTTCGGGAAGATGCTTTATGTCTAACTTTTTGGAGTGTAAATCAGCAAATCGAGGTGAGTGCATCCAGCCATGCAGACGCGAATATACTATTCGTGATAAAGAGTCGGGTTATGAGCTGGATGTTAGCAATGGATTTGTGATGAGTCCGAAAGATCTTTGTACGATAGAAATTCTTGATAAGATCGTGGAAACGGGAGTTGATTATTTAAAGATCGAAGGCAGGGGCAGATCTCCGGAATATATTCAGACGACGGTCGGTTGTTACCGCAAAGCGGTTAATGCGATTGAGAGTGGTGAATATACTGATGATTTGAAAGATGAATTATTTGGAGAATTAAAGACTGTTTACAATCGTGGATTTTCGACCGGATTTTTATTTGGCAGGCCGATGCAGGAGGCGTGGTCGCGTGCGCGTAACAGCCAAGCGACTGAAAAGAAGGAGTATTTGGGAAAGGTACAGAATTATTACCGCAAGACAAATATCGCGGAGCTGAAAGTTTTGAATGGCGAAGTGGCAGCCGGTGATGTGTTGCAGTTTCAAGGGCCGACGACCGGGGTTGAACGGATTATCGTTGAATCATTTGAGCAGCATCCGGATCAAGAAGTGACGATTAAGACGGATTTTCTGGTGAGGAAATCTGATGAGGTGTACAGGATAATAGCAAATAGCAAGAGTTGATTTATAGGATTGAACCTACTCTTCGCACGTTTTGTCGCTGAAAGCGGAACTGTATAACAGTTCTATAACGCGGGCGATCACGGGATGCGTTCCTATGAAGATGAGATTTTTTGTTTTATACTGCCCACATGGAAACTATTATTTTTGTTGCGCAGATTATGATAGTCATCATTTGCATTTTTGTAATTGTGGTTGGTTTTATGTATCAGTGGAGTTTATTTGCCACGCGCGCACCGTTTGTAGAGATCTCAAAAGAGGTGTTGGCTGATATTGTGAAAGCTATGAATGTAAGTCCGGATGATGTTGTTTATGATTTGGGTAGTGGAGATGGGAGAGTTTTGGAAGTTTGTTATCGCAAACAACCGGAGGCAAAGTATATCGGCATCGACAAGGCAATTGTGCCGCATGTTATTGCCAAATGGCGATTAAGAAAGATTCCGAAAGGTAAAATTGAGTTATTGCATAAGAATTTTTTTAAGCAGGATTTATCTGACGCGACGCATGTGTATCTTTATTTGTTTCCCGGTTTATTAAAAAGTTTGTTGCCAAAGTTGAAAAAAGAGCTTAAGCCGGGTACGAGAGTTGTTTCTTGTGATTTTGAGTTTGAGGAATTAAAACCGGTTGAGGTCGTGGATCTTAAACGGCCAAAAGGAAAACGCGGACGTAAACTTTATATTTACGAAATATTTGCCAATATTTAGGGGGTGAACTTTGTGTTCATTAGAACTCTAAAATCTAAGAACTGGACGAATATCCAGTTCGTCTCTATGAGTGGGTTTGTGGATAAGCTAGAAGGGTGATTTTGTGTTATAATTAGGTAAATATATGATTAAGAAAACAAGATCGAAGAAGTCATCAAAAAAGATGTCAGAATCGAATATGCAGCACATGCATGCATGGCTTTTTGCTTTGGCGGTGATTACGGTTTTGGCTGTGGGTGTACCGGTGATGCTTTGGGCTCAGCAGGATGAAGCGCCTAAGCGAGTAAGTGTTGACGCGGGAGCTTTGAGCAGTTTACAAATGAAAGTCGGTGAGTTGCAGAAAGCTTTGGATGAGCTGATGGCGGGAGAGATGGATATGGACGAGCGAGCCATGGCTTATGTGAGCCGGCCGGATGATGCCAGGGCCGATTGTTTGAATCAGTGCCGGATGGAGCAGGTAAGCTGCATTGAAAGTTATGATGGCGAGATGATGGAAAACGGTTTGCATCCCTGCTTGGAGGATGCGAGCGAATGTATTACGAGTTGCAATAACGCACCGCGAGCGCCCGTGTCTTGTCAGGATAGATGCGCGGTGGCGTTGGGAGGTTGTGTGCAAAGAGTGGTCGCGCCGCATAGCACAGCAGTTGCTGATGAGCAGGCGGCTTTGGATGATTGCAGGTTGAAAAATGTAGAGTGCTTGCAAAATGCCTGTCGGATGCCGGATGACGCGTCTATGCCGGATTCGTATTGCGCGGATCAGTGCCGGAGGATGCATATAATTTGTTCAACCGGCTCAAGCCAGTATGATGAAAATTCCATGGAGCTTTGCACTAGGTTAAAGCAAACATGCGAGCAAAGATTATGTGCCAGGGTTGGTTTGTTACCCAATGTGAAGTTGATGGAAAACGAGCAATATGGCAATTATTTGGTTGACGCGAACGGTATGACTTTGTACACGTTCGCGGAGGATGCAAAGGGCAAAAGTGCTTGCACGGGCGCTTGTTTGGATAAATGGCCGGTATTTTACCAGGAAGAATTGTGGGTGGGTGATAATTTAGATGAAGAACATTTCGGTTCTGTAATGCGTGAAGATGGCGA
>CAYFST010000004.1:21096-35497 GCA_964345995.1 uncultured Gammaproteobacteria bacterium | reverse complement strand
TGGGTGATAATTTAGATGAAGAACATTTCGGTTCTGTAATGCGTGAAGATGGCGAGATGCAGATTACCTATAAAGGCTGGCCCTTGTATTACTATGTTGATGATATGGTTTTGGGTGATGTAAAGGGGCATATGGTTAACGATGTATGGTTTTTGGCGGGGCCGGGTACGGAAATGTTAACCAGATCTGTTTGTGATGAGGCTTGTGACGCAGATTATGAGGAATGCAAGAGATCTGATGAGATGCCATATGCTTGTCAGCAACAAATAGAGAGTTGCAGAGGAGGTTGTTTGGATTTAGAATCTTCAGAAACACTGTAAAACTTGAATTACGTATTACGTATTTCGTATCACGATAAAAAAGCAGAGCAGTAAGCTTTGTTTTTTTTTGACAAGGGGTTGTTTACCTGATTTAATTTAGTCAATCTAAGTATATTTATTATAATTATATGATAGAAAAAATGTCTGATTCTTCGTCTATGGAAACGGAAAATGGGAAAGAAGATTTAAGAAAAGAGATTACCAGAGCTACTCCTTTGTATATGGATGCTGCCGGGGATGTTTGGACAGAGCCTCCTAGTGATAAGCCATACGAAGAATTTACTATTGATGAGGGTGCTGCAATCGTGAACAATAATAATTGCGAGAAGGGTGTAGAAATTCAAGATGATGGCATGGTTAGAGTATGGTTCATAGATTTTGACGCGGTACATGAAGAAGAAGAAGTGATTTCTCTTAAAGAATGGCTGGAAGATCAGGAGCTTAGGTTGGTTGAATAGTGTTATTTTTTTGAAACTTCTTTATAAGTGAGGCTTATTTACAGGGCGAGAGCTCTGTTTTTTTGACGATTATTTGTTTGTGTTCTATATTTGTTCTATACTAAAATAGTTATTAGTAATTAGCAAATAGCAATTCAACTCAAGTAATCATGAATAATTGCCAACGGCTAATTGCTGGAAAGTATGCAGAATAATTTGTTTGTAAAAGACATTGAAGATCATAAGCCATTGGCAGACAAGATGAGGCCGCGAAGTTTTGATGAAGTTCGCGGGCAGGCGGAGTTGGTGTCGGAGGGCTCGGCTTTTAGACGCTTGGTAGAGCAAGACAAGGTGCCCAGTTGTATTTTTTGGGGACCGCCGGGTACGGGCAAAACAACGCTCGCAGAGGTAATCGCCAGAACGGCCAAGGCTGATTTTGTGACATTGTCCGCGGTTACGGCGGGAGTCGCGGATATTCGCAAGATCGTAGCGACCGCGCAAGACAGGTTAGCTGTGGGCAGACGCACAATTTTGTTTATCGATGAAATTCATAGATTCAATAAAAGTCAGCAGGACGCGCTTTTGCCTCATGTAGAACGCGGGACGGTGATTTTTATAGGCGCGACAACAGAAAATCCAAGTTTTGAAGTCAATCACGCATTATTATCACGGGCTCGAGTTTTTACATTATCAGCTTTAGACGAGGATGACATCTTGGCAATTTTGGAAAGAGCTTTAAAAGAAGAGGAGCGAGGATTGGGAAAGTTTAATATCACCGTAGATGATGAGGCTATGAAGTCTATTGTTTCGATTGCGGACGGGGACGCGAGGGCAGCGCTTAATATTCTTGAGATGACTGTTAATTCAACGGATGGGGGCAGGGGTACAGTGAATAGAGAAGTTGTTCAGTCTGTTTTGAAGAGATCACATATGGTCTATGACAGGGCCGGTGAGGAGCATTACAACATAATAAGCGCTTTGCATAAATCCATGCGTGGGTCGGATGCGGACGCGGCATTGTATTGGCTGGCGCGTATGCTTGAGGCGGGTGAGGATCCGGTTTATGTGGCACGGCGAATTGTACGTTTCGCGTCTGAAGATATCGGTGTAGCTGATCCGCAGGCTTTGGTGCAGGCTGTTTCGGCTATGCAAGCCACGCAGTTTATTGGAATGCCGGAGTGCAATGTGCATTTGGCACAGGCAGTTGTCTATTTGGCAAAAACCAAAAAGTCGAACAAGCTTTATATGGCATATGGTGAGGCCGCATGTGATGCCAGGGAAACTTCGCATATTGGCGTGCCTTTGCATTTGAGAAATGCCCCAACCGAGCTTATGAAAAACCTTGGTTATGGCAAAGATTATAAATATAATCCGGCATACACTGATACGGTGGAGCAGGATTATTTGCCGGAGGAACTAAGAGGACGGAAATACCTCACATAAATTACCGATTACCGATTATTGATTTTGGGATCGTTGATATGTTATTAGTATATTGCGCTCTTTGTACTTTATAGTTTGTAGTTTATACTGTTTGGTATGAGGCAGAGGTTTTTAAAAGATAAGGCGAGCACGTCGAATATGGAACGGCGATATTTGTTTTTGCTTACCATAACTTTGATTATCGGTTTTGTTTTTGTGTTACGTTTGGCTAAATTTCAGATTTTTGATAATGAGATTTATCAAGTTTTGGCATCAGATCAGTACGATTTAGAAGCGAAATTATTACCCAATAGAGGCAGAATTTTGATTAGAGATTCGATGGATGGGCAATTGTATCCTTTAGCCGCTAACCGTGACGCGTGGCATGTTTACGCAGAGCCGAAAAATATGCAGGATCCGGTTGTTACGGCGCACGAATTATCCGTTGTTTTGGGTATTCCGGATGTAGATTTAATTGCCAAATTAACCAAAGATCCCAATGATCCCTATGAATCCATAGCGAAAGATGTCTCTGTGGAAAAAATTGAAAAAATGCGCAGTAAAGATTTGCCCGGAGTGGGTTTTTCGCGCAGTATAGCGAGGCTTTATCCGGAGAAGAGTATGGGGGGGCAAGTGATAGGTTTGGTTACGGAAAATGAACAGGGTGTATTGGAAGGGAGATATGGTATTGAATACACTTATAATGATTTACTGGCCGGAAATCAGGGTCGCTTGGCCGTAGAAACCGATGCTGCAGGCAGGCGGATTGTTTTTGGTCAAAGTCAATTAATCGAAGCGACAGATGGATCGGATGTTGTATTAACATTGGATAGATCGGTGCAATTTCAAGCATGTAAACGCATTCAGCAAGCTGTAATTGAATATGATGCAAATGGCGGAACTCTGATAGTTATGGATTCTGATACGGGTGCTATAATGGCCATGTGTTCTTATCCGGATTTTAATCCCGCAAATTTAAAAGAAGTGGAAGACGTGGCAATTTTTAATAATCCGGCGACTTTTGTTGCTTATGAGCCGGGTTCGGTATTTAAGGCCATCACCATGGCCGCGGGTTTAAATGAAGATAAAGTTAATCCCAATACACAATATGAAGATAAGGGGTCGTTGGATATTGATGATTTTACAATTAAAAATTCAGATGGAAAGGCACATGGTATTAAAACAATGACAGAAGTTTTGGAAGAGTCGTTAAATACGGGTTCAATTTTTGTGCAACGTCAGTTGGGGCGAAACTTATTTAGAGATTATGTTCATGCGTTTGGTTTTGGCACATCTTCGGGTATAGAGTTGCGTCCCGAATCTGAAGGGGATGTGTCGAGTTTGGACAAAAAAGGCGAAATTTTCGCGGCAACAGGTTCTTACGGGCAGGGTATAAGTGTAACGCCCATACAATTAGTAAAAGCATTTGGAGCTTTGGCTAATTATGGAAAAATGATGAGGCCGTATATTGTTTCTGAAATAATCCATCCGGACGGTACAAGACAAAAAACTGAACCACAGGTTGTAGAACAAGTAATAACTCAGCGTAGCGCGCAATTGATTACCAGAATGCTAACTTCTGTGATTGAGGGCGAACACGGGTCTACCGCCAGAGTTTCGGGTTATTGGGTAGCCGGTAAAACGGGTACCGCGCAGGTAGCTAAGGAACGCAGTCGCGGTTATTATGAAGATAGGTTTAATACCACTTTTGTAGGATACGCGCCGGCGGACGAGCCGAAGTTTGTGATGCTTGTGAAGTTTGAAAACCCCAAGACATCGCGTTGGGCCGCATCTACGGCGGCACCGGTTTTTGGTGATATGGCTAAGTATTTATTGAATTATCTTAACATTAAGCCTACTAGATAGCACTAGATTTTAGACGTTGGATGTTGGTAATTGACGTCAGATGTGGTTTAGCGTAATTTAGATTTATATGAAAAAGGTTTTGCAAACGTATTTGGGTTATTGCGTGCGAAAGGCTATTATGCGCGATAAGCCGCAAGTTATCGCGATTGGCGGGTCGGTTGGCAAGACTTCGGCCAGACATGCTATTAGTTTGGCTATGTCGGCTTTGTTTGCACCCAAAGAATATAGAACTTCGTTAAAGAATTACAATAATGAATTAGGTATGCCGTTGTCGGTTTTGGCCTGCGGAATCCCGAATAGAAATATTGTAAAATGGTTAAAAGTGTTGGCATGTTCAACTGCGTACTTAATCGGATTAAAAAGCTTGAATATGCGCTATTTGATTTTGGAGATGGCCGCGGATCATCCCGGAGATTTGGATTACCTACTAAGAATCGCGCCGCCGCATATTGCAATTATTACGGCCATGGGAGCGGAACATGTTGAGCATTTTGGCACTATTGAAAGCGCGATTGAGGAAGAGAGAAGGATTTTGCGAGCCTTACCCGAAGATGGCGAAGCGGTTTTAAATACTGATGACGTTTTTGTTTGGGAATCCAGAAATTTGGTTAGAGGTGAGGCGGTTGGTTTTGGGAGCGGCGCAGAAGCTTTTGCACGGATTGAGTCTGCCAATGTTGTTTATGATCAGGATAATTTTGAAAATTCAGGTTTGGAGGTAAAGTTTAAAGTCATGGGTTATCATGATTTTCAGATAAGGTTAACCGGAGTGTTTGGCGAGCCTCATGCGTATGCGGTTGCCGCGGCATTTGTTTTTTGTTTGTGTATGGATCATGATTTACAGCCGGCAATAAAAAAGATTGATGAAGATTATCATGGAATGCCCGGCAGGACTCGGATAATTGAGGGTATAAAAAATACGGTGTTATTGGATGATACGTACAACGCGCAGCCTCAAGCGATGAAGTCGGCGGTAAATGATTTGGCAGGTTTTCCGGTAGTTGGTGGAGGGCGCAGGATTGCGGTTTTGGGTGACATGTTGGAGCTGGGGGATTGGGCGGAGCGTGAGCATAAATTAGTGGGGGAGAAAATTGTTGAGGCGAATATTGACATTTTAATTACTTGTGGTAAACTTGGCCGTATCATTGCCGATTCCGCCAAGGCTAAAGGCATGGGTGAGACTAGAATCAAGTCATTTGATAGCAGTGATGAGGCGGGGTATTTTTTACAGCAAGAGGTTATTCGTACCGGAGATGTTATTTTGGCAAAAGGTTCACAAGGCGCAAGAATGGAGAAGGTGGTTAAGGAGTTGATGGCGGAGCCACTCAAGGCCAAGGATCTATTGGTCAGACAGACGCCGGAATGGCAATAATTTATTAGATTCTGAAATAAATTCAGAATCGTTACAAGGCCCGTTCGTTTAATGGCTAGGACGTCGCCCTCTCACGGCGAAAATAGGGGTTCGATTCCCCTACGGGCTACCATCGAGCTTAAGTTTGTTCGGTAAGCAATCCCTTCCAGGGATTTTTTTATGAGTTTTTAAAGTTTTGCGGTTTTGATGGTGGTCGGATTGTTAGTATTGGTCGTGTCTGCGGTACAGTATAACAGTGGTAACCGTACGGGCGATGGACATTAATGTTTTGCCATCAATTATCCAAAAGATTTTGTTGATTTTTGAAAGAGGGGGTGTAAAGCAGATACGCGTTACTCTAACCGGAGATGATTATGTTATACTTTGTCATGTATGGTTAATTGGAAAGAGGTAAAAATTGATAAAAAAATCAGGCTGAATGTATATAAAAATATATCGCCACAGATAATGGAAAAGATTGAAGCAGTGCAAGAGCGTTTGAAAGGTTTGAGTGTTTTACATCTTAACGCAACATCTGAAGGCGGAGGCGTGGCTGAATTATTGAATTCACAAGTAGCGTTTGAACAGAAATTGGGTTTGGATAGCAGGTGGCTGGTAATGCAGACTCCAAAGGATTTTTTTGAGATTACCAAGAAAATGCATAATTTTTTGCAAGGTGATGCGGGAAATTTAACCAAAAATGAGAAAGAGTATTACTTGCAAGTAAACAAAGAATTGGGACAAAAATTGGTTGGTTATTTGCCCGGCAATTTTAAGCGAGCGGTGATTGTTGTCCATGACCCGCAACCATTGGCGCTTGTGGGAAATTTATCCAACACCTCCAAAGTTGTTTTGCGTTTGCATATAGACTTAAAAAAGCCGAATAGAAAAGTTTTGAATTTTTTAGTGCCTTACATGAATCAATATCAAAGAGTGGTAATAAGCAATTCAGAATATATCTCCAGTTTATCGGTTTTATTGAGACCGATTGAGATTGTGGAGCCGGCAATTGACCCTTTAACTAAAAAGAATAAAAGCATGGGAATCGTTCAAGCATGGAGTATATTAAAAAAATTTGGTTTGGATCCGAACAAAAAGTTAATAACTCAGGTTTCGCGATTTGATACCTTTAAAGATCCCATGGGTGTAGTGAAAGCGTTTAAAAAGCTTAAGCGCGCAGAAAACGACGCGCAATTGGTTTTGGCGGGCTTTGCTTTTGCCAAAGATGATCCGGAAGCGAAGAGTGTTTATAAACAGACCAAACGCATAGCGGATGGAGTGAAGGATGTTAATTTATTTATTGAGCCTAAAATTTTGCAGAAAAATAAAGTCAGCAATGATGAGTTTATCAATGCATTGTATACGGCAAGTGATATCGTGGTTCAAAACAGCAAGCGTGAGGGATTCGGTCTTACAATTACTGAAGCCATGTGGAAGTCTAAGCCGGTGGTCGCGGGCAATGCGGACGGAGCGCGCCTGCAAATCAGCAATAATAAAAACGGCATTATAGTTAATTCCGTGTCTGAGTTGGCAAATGCTTTAATGTGTTTGTTAGATAACCAAAAATTGCGCAAGCGTTTGGGTGAGGCGGCGCGTGAGTCGGTGAGATCAAAAAATCTATTGCCGCGATATATTTATAAACATCTTAAGCTATACGCAAAACTAAAACGTTAATATGAATCAATAGAGCATTGCCGCGCCGATGGCTTGAGCTTTGGCGCCATATTTGGCGTGGATTATTTTGGTTTTTTTAGCCATCGGAGAATTGACATAAAGTGAGATTTGCTCGGATTTGGGGAGTTTGATATTAGCGCCGCCACCAATGATGATTAGTTCGGGGTTGAAGCAGTTGATAAGTCCGGCTATGCCCAGTGCGTTTATTTGCATTTGTTTTTCGCGATTGTTGCGGGATTTTTGATACAATACTTCCCAGGTTTGGTTGTTATTTAACATCATGTGGCCGAATTCCGAGGCAGATCCGGTGTGCCCGTTGTATATTTTACCGTTTATCATAGTGGCGCCTCCTATACCGGTGCCAAAAGCAATAGCGAGCGTGTTTTTTGAATTTTTAGCAAAGCCGAGTTTATGCTCGGCGCGGAGCAGACAATTGGTATCATTGTCGGCGCGGATTTTGCTTTTATGCAGGCTGTTGACATTTAGGCCGTTTAGCTGGGGTGCGGAAGGGCAATAAATAACAATGTTTTTATCGCGGTCGATGATGCCGGGAAAGCCGATGCCGACTTTGTTGACGGCGAAATAGTCAATAATATCGGTAATATCTTGAGCTGTGATATTGGTGGTGGTTTTTTGTTTTATGACACGATTTTGGTGCCATAGAACGGATTTTATCGCCGAGGCTCCAACATCGATGCCGAGTATGTATTCATTAGGTTTCATGGTTTAATTATAACATGGCCGCTATATTTAAGCTTGACTCGATATAAGAAAATATATAGTGTGATTAAACATTTATGAAAAGAACAACTTACGATATTTGGGATTATCCCATTAGAGAAACGGTTTTGGATAACGGTTTTACGGTTTTATCGATGAAATGCGATATCTATAACGTCTATAACAGTTTAGTCATAAACGCCGGTTCTTATGATGATGAAAGACCCGGTACAGCTCATTTCTTAGAGCATATGGTTACATCGGGTCCGAATAGGGGAAATATTCAACCTTACTTGAAAAAGTCTATTTACTCCGGATCATATAATAATGCTCATACTTGCGGAAACTATACATGTTATGAATTGAACGGCCCCAGTGAAAATTGGAAGGAGATGTTGGAAGCCCTTTTTAAACAGGTGTCTATTTTACATGTTGATGAAAAAAAAGTGGAAGAGGAAAAGGGAGTTGTTTTGCAAGAAATTAGAGATAGAGAGGCTGAGGATTTGGGTGAAATGAGGGTAAATTATCATTTATATCCTCACGCAGAAAATATTTGTAATATGACTGGAGGTAACCTTGAAAGCGTGCAAAGAATCAATGTTCAAGATTTGATATTTTTTTATAAAAAATACTATACCGCGGATAATTCAGCCTTATTATTTATTGGTCCTATAGATCATGATGAAATTGTTAAAAAAATACAAGAATGTTCACAAAAATTATCTAGGGGAGCACTAAATCCATTTACAAAGGTAGCCCCGATATTAAAAGATGGCACAATTTGCGATCCTTACTGTAATGAAAAATTGAAGTTTGTTTTTCATGATTCTTATAATACAAAAGAAAATGTGGCTTTAAGATATGCTTATAATTTGTTATCCAATGTACATTTTGGAACGTTATACAAACGTCTAAGAAATTATGAAAATTTGGTATACCATGTAGATTTTGAACAAGCTTGTGTACCATTGGAGTCTTTTATTGAGATAGCATCGTTAGAAGAAAATTTTAAAAAGATAGAAGAAATAGTTTTTGAAGAAATTGGAAAAATGCATAATAGTAAGATTGAAGATGAGGCATTTGATTACATCCAATTAATGGAAAGAATTAATATTAAATCAATGGCTGAAAATAATACGGCAATGGATCGGATGGATTATTTACTCACAAGATACAGTGATAGAGATTTCGCGGATTATAGGTCGGTTATTGCCAATATTACGAAGCAAGATGTGGTTGACGTTGCGAGAAAGTATTTACGAAGAGACAAGTGCGCTGTATTGAAGATCTTGCCTGAAGTTTAAAAAGCTATTTGTACGAAGTACGATGTACAATGTATAATATAGATGTGCTAGAAGTGATCGGATACCATGCGTTGGCGGCCGTGGCTTACGGTTTGTTTTTGGCTATGCTTTTAAGGCTGACGAGGCCGGCTTATTTGTCGTTTCGCAGGCGTAAAAGCGGGTATGGTGTGGTTTTTAACAGTGTAACCGGCAAGCCGGTGTCTATGGCAATTGTGTCGTTATCAACTTTGGGTGGCAAAACTTTTCGTACCGCGCCTACGGATAAGGAAGGTAGATATAATTTGGTGGCACCCAAGGGCGATTATATTGTAGAGGTACGTAAAACCGGGTTCAGTTTTCCCACAAAGATTTTGAGCAAATCCAGAAATGATTCGGCGTATGATAATATTTTGTGTGTTAAACATATTATTGTAACGGATCATGGATCGATAACCATGAATATTCCCATTGATCCGGAAGGCGCCAAGTATAAAAAAAATTGGTTTAAAATTAAAGTTTTGCGCAGTAAACGGATGCAAGAGTTTGTGTCTTTAACCGCGCCTTTGGCGGCCATGGGTTTAGCTTATTTTTTGCGCGATTTTTGGATGGTTTGGCTTTTGTTGATTCTATATTTTGCGGCACTTGTTGTGAGGTTTTTGGATTTTAAACCCGCGTCTCCTCCTTATGGAACCGTGCGCGACGCGGATACCAAAAGCCGTTTGGATAAGGTGATGGTGCGGATTTTTGATCAAAAAAACGGTAAGCTGTTGGAAACTCAGGTGACGTCGCAAAAAGGTAGGTATGCTTTTGTTGTAAAGAAAGGTCAGTATAGATTATTGGTACAAAAGCAAGGGTATCGTAGTGTTATTATTAATTTCCCGAAAGTCAAGGATGATCATCATCTTTTAGCGAAAGATGTTTTTTTGCATCGTCGGGATTTATAAATATTTCCAAATACTAATCAAGTGAATCCAAATATCTCTCAAGCCATGTGTGTTTGTATAGATTTCTATTTTGTAGATTTTTAGTTATGTTTGACGGAAAAAGCGCGTTATGATTAGATTAATTTAGCTTTATTATGCAAAATATTTCACATATGTTTAATGATAAAAAGATTTCTTGGACCACAGGTGCTTCGGTTTTGGTGGTTTTGGCCGTTTTGCTTGGTTTTATGTCAGTTGGCACAGTAAATGCGGGTGAAAGAGGCGTGTTACTGCAATTCGGTGCCGTTACCGGTAAAATTTTTAATGAGGGTCTGTATTTTAAGATTCCGTTTGTACAAAATGTGGTAAAGATGGATGTAAAAGTGCAGAAAAACGAAGTGGATGCTGACGCGTCCAGTAAAGATTTGCAGATTGTTAACAGTACAGTGGCATTAAATTTTAAGTTGGATGTCGCTAAAGTGGCTCAGTTGCATCAAAATGTAGGTAAAAATTATAAAGATCGATTGATTGATCCTTCATTGCAAGAATCCGTCAAAGCGGCCACGGCAATGTATACGGCCGAAGAGCTTATTACCAAACGCAGTGAGGTTAGGGAGGCGATAAAGATCAATTTAAAGGAAAAGCTTGAACCGCAAGGTATTTTGGTTGAAGAGTTTAATATTGTTGATTTTTCTTTCAGTACAGCTTTTAATGCGGCAATTGAGGATAAAGTAACAGCAGAGCAAAAAGCGATTGCGGCTAAAAACAAATTGGAACAAGTTAAGTTTGAGGCTGAACAAAAAATTGCGGAAGCAAGGGGTAGAGCTGAGGCGATCAGAATCGAGTCCGAGGCTTTAAAAACAAATGATAAAATTATTGATATGCGTTTTATCGAAGCCTGGGATGGTAAGTTACCGGTTGTCATGGGCGAGACGGCAAATTTATTGGATATTTCATCGATAGTGAAATAGATATGCAAATAAAAACAAGAAAAATCGCGGGTGTTTTGTTTATCTCATTACTTAAGCCGAATTCGGAAGTGGAAGGTAGTGAAATGTCGCAGGATTTTGGCAATAAGATGGATAAAAGGTATAATTAAATAAGATTAAAGAACAAAAAAGACACAAAAAAGAGGATTTTATACTTAAGAATTATTATTATGTCTTTTTGGCAAAAATTATTTGGCAAAAAAGCCGATGACGAAGCTCAACAAAACGAGCAAAATACACAGACAGATGTAAATGTGGCCATGGCTAATTCCACGCAGAGCGAACCGGCACAACCAATGGCTCCGCAGGCTGAGGCTGAACCGGCACCGCAACCAATGCCCGCGCCCGCTACGGAGCAATCTCAACAACAGGTGCCTCCGGTAACCGAAACACCGCAAAACGCGGAGCAGGTCGCGCCGGAAGGGCCGGCAACAGAATCTACGCCAGAATCCGGCGGTAAGGAGTGGTAGAGTTAAGAATAACCCACCTTTGTCTTCCTATTAGATTAAGGGTAGGTTGGTCGAGTTTAGTTCGATCAAGATAGGTTGAGTATGAAAAGACCGTCTTTGCAAGGCGGCTTTTTATTTAATAATAGTATTTTATGTCAAATTCAGTTGCTATGTAAGAGCGTTTGTCCGCTAAGTACTCCCAGGTGGTCGGAGTAGGATATTACGGGCGGATAAGTTAATCAAAATATTAACAAATGATTGGTTTATGTTTGGCATGATTTGTATCTTGGGATAAATTTGGCGATGTTTGGTTAAACAATCATTGGCAGTTCTTCGACTTCGGGTTGCTGGCCGGTAACGATACCTTCGATGCGGTAAGCGCCATGTTGAGGGGCTTCCATGTACCCGTTCCAAGCGGAGCGGGCCAAACCGCCCGAATTGATCCAATCAAAGAGCCATTCATTGGCATATTTGGGTTCGGCTTGGTCAATTCCGGCACCAATATACATGAGCCAAGTGCGGTTGAAATCTTCCTGCGAGCCGATTGTGGGAGCCATTAAGATCGGCATACCCAAAGCGCAATAAAAAGACATTTCACTGGGTTTGGTCCAAATAATATCAGTTTTATGTAATATTTTATTAAAGTTTTTGAAATAAACAGGCCGATCCGGAAAGTGATCGATAAAGATTTTTTTATCAATCATATTTTTCATGCCCAGTTGCTTGATTGTGGCTTCAAATTGTTTAGCGACTGTCTTATTGGTACCGGCCATGAGTCTTAACCTGATTTTATTACGTTTAATGGGGCTTTTAAGACTTGTGAGGATGTCTATAGCCAGTTGGCGTTGCGCGCCTGCGCCTCCGATAGTAAACATGAGCGTGAGTGGATGATCTTTTTTGACATTACACGAATCAACGCCCACTTCGCTTTCAATGGTATTAAGATATTTCTTTAAGAAGATACCATTAGGATCCAAGTTGCAGATGCGATGCATCATTTCTTTTTTGCAAGTTTCGTTATTAAGTCCGCCGATTACTTCACGTGGAAGAGGAAAACCCGTATGGAAGATATTTTCACCACGTACTCCATAGAGTTTTAAGCGTTCCACAACACGGCCATTGGGCGCAAAGTATTTGATGCGGGATTTTTTAGGATCTTTAGGTACCCAAACGCGCGCCATATCCGCATCACAAATTTGGCAATAAATTTCACCCGGGTAATCAAAGACTTCGGCGGCGAAAGCTCCGGTAAAGAATGTGCAGATGAGCGGTTTGGGATCTTTAGCCAGTTTGTCGATGAGATGCTTGCCCATTCCCAGCTTTTCAATCATGTAGTATGTTTGGTGAACTTGATAAGTTGGGTCGGAAAGGTCGCGGCGCGGATAGAATTCTTCTATTTCTTGGATTTTGTCCATTATGGCAAAAGCGATATCACCGATGACCGGAATGGGTTTAAGGCGGGAAACATATTCATAGCCGCGTCGGCTTTGGGACCAGAGTTTTTTATCGCGTTTGGGGATACCGGGGTAATCATTCATTTTGATGACACCGCCCTCGGCGATTTCTTTAAGGGCGTAGGCGGCGCGGTCGTGGCCGTAACCCATGTTTACGGAGAGTACGTAGGCTGGCTTGCTCATAACAGTTACAAATTATCAATTACAAATTACAAATGTTTGGTCGCTTGCGCGAGATTGTTTATATTTTAACATAAATGGTTAAAAAAGTCGCAGATTCATATAAATAATATGATCCAATTTGGCAAAATATTTATTTTTTACTTCGAGATTTTGAAATACCGCTATGCTTGGGTAAGTGCGTATAATCTTCGTCGTAGCCCATCTCGTCGAAATATTCTATCCATTCGAGTTCATTTTCATATTGCCAATCGGGCGCGTGTCTAAAGTAAAAGCAATCATCTCCCATAATATCCAGAAGGTACTCTAGAGCTTGATTTGCGTTTTTTATATTTTCCGGGAGTTGTTTTTGTTTGATCAGCTGATGTACAAAATTTTCTGCAACCTTTGGACCAATTTCGAATGCGCGATCGAGCTGTAGTGCTAGCCAGAAAGGTGATATGAAGCTTGCATTAAATTGCCATTCTTCTACGTTTTCGATTGATGCATCATCGTAACGCTCTATAGCTTCCGCGTAGAATCTTAATATTTTTGAAAGCATTTTCGGGCCAATTCGGCCGGAACTATCATAATTGTATTTTTCAAACTTAGTAATTCTTAAGATATGACGGATATTATCAAAAATACAATCTGTTGTTGCATATATTTTTTCGTCGGTGGCCAGTACCTCGTTAATGGTTAGGTCTCGCTTAGCAAAATAATCATCAAAATCTTTTATAGGTTCGGCGCCATGGCCATTTTTATAATCATCAGGCATGAATTCTTTTGAAATTTCATCATCAGCACCTTCGTATGCTTGATTTTTTGCTAATCTAACTATGTCGATATCCCGAGGTTGGTATAATGGATTTATGCCCAAGGATCTTAATAAAAGAGCTCTGGCAGCACCTCCTTTGTAACCGTATCCTTCAGGTAATTTTTTATCGCTAAAATGCTTAAGGACCGGAATTGAGAATACGATTGCACCTTCATCAAGATAATCGATTATTTTGTAGAATTTGATATTTTTGTAAATTTCTTTTGGAATATTATATGCTTGAAATTTTTTATCTAATGATATTGCTTGTGATGCTTTTTCTATTTTTTCCGTTTCCTCTCTGGCTTTTTCCAGTTCCATGGCAGAAAGCTTAAGTTCGGGTAGGCGTAAGCTTTTAGTGTCAATTTTAAGATCAATAACAGGGTTAAAAGGTTCTTTTAACATCGAGTTGTCGCTTTCTGTTTGCATGAATGGATTTTCAAGCATAACTTATGTATTTTAACATAAAAGGTTAAAAGAGTCGTTTTTTGGACTAATTAGAGTGGAGGGGTTGACAATAATTGCTATTTATGCTTTAAT
>CAYFST010000004.1:0-20996 GCA_964345995.1 uncultured Gammaproteobacteria bacterium | reverse complement strand
GCAGGGGATTGCTCTGCTCTTTGGCCCGAACCAAAGTAAGGCACAGGTGAAGCTATCGGGTAAGCTTCACGACTCCGTGGAACCTCGTTTGGCAATTCTCGCCGGCGAGGTTCTTTTAATTTCATAAAGTTTTTAACTACTAGCTGTTAGATGTTAGCTCCCAGAGCTAAGGATTTGTGTGCGAAAAAAGGATAATTTTGCTATAATATAAATATGCAAGAAAAAAGAGTTCCGTTTAGTCCGGAATTGAAGTCTGTTTATGACAGGCGGCGGTTTGATGCTAAAGAGTCTGATTTACGGGTATTGCCGGAGTTTGTTGAAGAAAGGGAAGATTACAAAGTGTATCAAGGCTATAAGCCGGGCGAGTACGCGGATTATGTTGAAAGTTTGCAATCCGCAGAAGTTAGGGAAGCGTTTGAGATGGTGCTTGAGGTCGCGGAAGCCATTAAAGACGCGGGTGGAAGGGCGTTAATAGTCGGCGGTGCGGTGAGAGATGAAGTCTTGGGCATAGCGGCCAAGGATTTTGATATAGAGGTTTACGGTTTGGATCCTGATAAAATCGAGGAGATCGCGAGTGAATTCGGATCTGTTAAGGATGTGGGAAAGGCGTTTGGTATTTTAAAGTTACAACATGAAGGAGGAGTGGAGCTGGATATTTCTTTGCCCCGGACAGATTCAAAGATCGGAGAAGGTCATAGGGGTTTTGAAGTTAAAGTGGATTCAACTATGTCTATCGCGGAGGCGGCCAAGCGCAGGGATTTTACGTTTAACGCATTATCCAAAGATCCGCTTTCGGGCAAGATTTTTGATCCTTACGGCGGAGTGGAGGATTTGCGTACGCATACTTTGAAAGTGACGGATGAGGAGCGGTTTAGAGATGATCCGTTGAGGTTGCTGCGAGGGGCGCAATTTGTGGGGAGGTTTGGGCTTGAGGCGGCTCCGGAGACTTTAGAGCTTTTTAAAAGTATGGTGCCCGAGTTGGAGCAGATCTCGAAAGAAAGAGTTAGTGAAGAATGGGAGAAGTTGTTACTGAAATCCAAAAAACCGTCTAAAGGTTTGAATCTTTTGCGTGAAATTGGAGTTGTGGAAAAATATTATCCGGAGTTGGAGGTCATGATTGGTTGCGAGCAGGAATTTGAATGGCATCCGGAGGGTGATGTGTGGACGCATACTTTGTTGGTTGTTGACGGCGCTAAAGAGATTCTTGAGATGAACGGATTAAAAGGCGAGACGGCCAGGGTTGTTATGTTGGCAGCGCTTTGCCATGATTTGGGCAAGCCGCCCACAACGGAGTTTAAAGAGGGGCGTATTAGATCGCATGGGCATGATGTGATGGGGGAGGAGCCATCCAGACGGTTTTTAGAGCGAATCGGTACCAGAAAAAAAGATATTGAAAAGGTTGTAAAGCTGGTACGTGAGCATATTTGGCCGACCATGAATTACGTGCATCAGAAGAGTGCGACGACAGGCAAGGGTAGTATTTCGGACGGTGCTTTCAGACGTTTGGCAAAAAGGCTGTATCCGGCCACGATTGAGGAATTGAGTTATGTTGTTGAGGCGGATTGCAAAGGTGTGGGTCCGTTTTTGGACCCGGAAAATCCAGAACAGTTTTTGCTCAAGACCGTTGAGGCTTATGGATATGACGCTGGCAAATGGTTAAGGGAGAAAGCTGAAGAAGTTGGGGTTTATAAAGAAAAACCCAAACCGTTTGTTATGGGCAGAGAATTGATTGAATTGGGATATAAGCCAAGTTCAAAAGAGGGTGAGAGATTTAATGACATTATAGCTCTAGCCGATGATTGCAGGGATTTGGCGAGGATGAATAAAGATGAATTAATGGCTATCTTGCAAGATAGTAACGGTTCGGTACCGGAGGCGGTAGAAAGATTAAATCAATATTTAAATAATAACAGTAATCCGTTTCAAAAATAATATGACTTTCGAACAAAATCCATTTATTGAAGTCCGCGGAGCCCGAGTTGAGGTAGATAGAGATGAGTTAATACAACAGTTGGATAAGTTTACCCAAACTCATAATATTAAATCGCTTCGCGACAGGTTAAAATGGGGTTTGAATGAAGTGGGAATTTTGGCTTATGAGAAAACAAATGAAAAGGTTAAGGAATTGTGTGAAAATATGGCAGAAACCGAGGAAGATGCGGAAAGGATTTATGAAAATTTGGTTGAGATGAGCATGGATATCCAGTCTCACGGCCCGTGGGACTTTGCCAAGGATTTGGCCGAGGCGGAAAGGCCGGAAGTTAAATTGTGGTATATGTTAAACACGGCGGAGTCGTTGGGTTATGAGCAGAAAATGGAGATGAACGAGCAGGAGTTTAGAGAAGACGTGCAAAGAATATTAGACCATTTAAAGCATGCCAATAAAGATCCGGAAAAGTTTTTTGAGCTGGCTAAAGAGCACATACAAAAGAAATCCGAGGCGGCTATTTATTTTGCCGATGACGATAAAGAGGAAGAGATTCCGCGAGGCGAAGGATTGCAAACCGCGTTGCCAATGGCTTTGAAAGGTTATGAAGTGGGTATAGCGCAAGATTCGGAGGGTTGGGTTTTTGTAATGGCGCAGGGAATGATTAGCGACAGATTGTTGGAATCTTGCGGTTTAACCAAAAAAGTAAAGCCGGATCCAAGAGATGAGTCACGGCGGATAACCGTCTTTTTAAATAATAAAGGGCAAGAAGTGGTAAAAAAAGTACACCGCGGTTTTTTGGTGATTTTGTCGAAAAGTTTTGATTTGGCGCAGGCTATAGCGGAGGCAGTTAAAAATCAAAAAGATACTATTGAGATAGCGGATGAGGCTTTGGGGCATACAAGAGTTGTGCAGACTACTGAAAAGCAGAGAGAAAACGATAAAGCCAAAGATGAGGAACATTGGTTTAGGAAGCAGTTTTTGAGGCGCTCAGGTATGGGGAGTGTTAATGCTAAAGAAGTGAAGACCGAGGCTTTATCAAGACCGCGTGAAGATTTTTATGATCAAATGCTGTATATAAGAGCTTTATATGTTTATCTTGATGCAATTGAAAAAGCTCGACAAGAAAAAGAGAAGGACGGCAAAGAGCTTACCGATTTAGACAGAGAAACTATATCGGAAAGAGTTTGGAATAAAATGGAACAAAAGGTTGATGAACTGAGATATGTAAATGAGTTGTTAGAGAATGAGCGAGATGGGATTCCGCCGAATGTTAAAGAGGTTATAGATATGGCCGGCGGTGCCGGTGATTTGGGTTTGGCCGTAGGCACGGAATTTTTAGCTCAAGGTCGGGAATTGGAAGATATTGAAATCGTTGATCCGCAGGAAGGTGTGGATGATTTGATGGAAAATATCATAGAACATATCCCTTTCAGGCAAGATTTTGAAGAAATTGCCCATCATAATACGGGTTTTTTGCAAGATGCCAATATAAGGCCGGATTCCATAGTTGTGGCAAAACATGCGTGCGGGACTTTGACGGACGCGATTATTGATCAGTGGATTAATTCGGAAAGTCCGATGTTGGTTGCTATGACTTGTTGTCAGGACAAGGCTAAAAATCATCCGGCTCATTACGGTTTGGAACAGAAAAAATGGCACGATCTTTGCGTGCTTTCAGGCGCAACGGGCAAGGAAGTGCCGGAAGAGTTTGGTAAGAAAAGAGAGATGGCTCTAAAAGAATTGGAGCGCGGAAAGCAGGCTATGTATGAATTGGATATGGCCAGGGTTGAGCATTTGCGGCGTAATGGTTTTAAGGCTGAACTCCATGTAACGGATAAATTTCCCAAGGGAGATGTGATAATTGCCAGAAGATTGCCGGAAAATTTTATGAATAAGTTGGAGGAATTAAAGCGGTTGGAAGCGGAAAATCCGAATGAATATGACGCGATGCTGATGCGTTTGGATAAAATGGCGACCGGTGTAAATATGAAAGGTAAAAGGGATGAAGAATTCGGTGAAAAATGGATAGATGATGATTTTGAAGAGTTGATAGACAGATTGAGCCCGGCACGGATCGTGCGAGAAAAAGAGGCGGCGTTTAAGAGGCGTAAGCGGGCAACAGAAAGATATGAAGTAAAAAAGGAGTTAGAGCGCGAAAATGCGGAAGCGGAAAAGACGGCCGCGGAAAAGAAAGCTAAGAAAGCAAGGCGCGATCAGTTTATGAAAGATGTGCTGCCGGAGGCTAAAGGAAAGCCCAATGTTTTTGTTAATAAATGGGCGGAGGAGAATGGCATTAAGATACCCAAAAAGGATTTTGGTAAATTAATGGGCGAGATTACGTCTATTATTGAAAATAATCAAGATAATGAGCCCAATACAGTCAGAAGTATGATAGAAGAGATGTTGAGTAATAAATATAAGGGCGAATATCTCTATGCCGGTTAAACGATCAGTAAAAGATGGTAAGCCTTGTTATAAATGGGGAGATTCGGGCAAGTGTTATACTTACACGGCAAATAATAAAACAAGCCGAGAGCGCGCTAAGGCTAAAGCTTTAAAGCAAGGCCGAGCTATTGAATCTAGTAAAAAACGCAGATAATATGCCAAAAACACCTAGTGCAGATATAATGCCGAACAATTGTCGCGTTTGCGGACGTCCTTTTAACAGTACAGAGCGATGTATGTCGCATGGCGTACACTGTAAGGAATGTTGTCCGGGAGGTGTGGTTACGGGTAAATTGCCGGGACAAGATAGGGGAGAATTGCCTTTTGAGACGGAGAAGAGTGAGTGATGCAATAATTGCTAAAGACTTAGGATTCTAAACAATTTGTACATCATCTTGCTAAATTATTTTAATTTTGCTAATATAACGCAGAAAATCACGATCTTTGTAAAATTTGTATTTTGATGATATTTGGTAATATGTAGTTATGGGGGCATCGTATAGTGGTAGTACAGCGGTCTCCATCCCTCCCTTCGCGAAGGGAGGGATCCAAAATCTTAATTTATATGCATCATGTGTACCTTCTACAAAGCACTAAAAATGATAGTTTATATATTGGAATGACATCAGATCTAGAAAAAAGATTAAGTGAACATAATTCCGGAAAAGTTTATTACACCAGTAGACACTATCCTTACAAATTGTTGTATTACGAGTCATATTTAACAGTTCAATTAGCAAGAGAAAGAGAAAGTCAATTAAAACGTTTTGGTTCTGCTTATTACGCTTTATTGAAACGTATCGGAAAAAATCACGGGGGCATCGTATAGTGGTAGTACAGCGGTCTCCATCCCTCCCTTCGCGAAGGGAGGGATCCAAAATCTTAATTTATATGCATCATGTGTACCTTCTACAAAGCACTAAAAATGATAGTTTATATATTGGAATGACATCAGATCTAGAAAAAAGATTAAGTGAACATAATTCCGGAAAAGTTTATTACACCAGTAGACACTATCCTTACAAATTGTTGTATTACGAGTCATATTTAACAGTTCAATTAGCAAGAGAAAGAGAAAGTCAATTAAAACGTTTTGGTTCTGCTTATTACGCTTTATTGAAACGTATCGGAAAAAATCACGGGGGCATCGTATAGTGGTAGTACAGCGGTCTCCAAAACCGTTAGCGTGGGTTCGATTCCTACTGCCCCTGCCATCAAAAAGTGTTGACCAGTAGTCAGCATTTTTTGATAGTAGAGAGTTGTGTGGAAGTCGAAAGGAGCGAAAAATAATAAAAAAGCTCCAAGGTTGCAGGTTTGATGGCTGTTTTGTTTGTTTAGGCGCCTAAAAATTTCAATACATCGTAGATCAGGAAGGTCGGCTAGATGATTGCCTTATTAGAATGTCTAACGTTGAATGTTAAATTAAGGCAGAAAATAGTTTTAATAACACAAACATGGTAAAATTATTTTTATATGTTTAAAAATAAGATTTTTATCGGAAAGATAGTAGCCGCGGTTTTATATGCGGTAATGGTGTTTGTTAATTATTTGGCCAATGCATTGCCGATTGGTGGCATTACAACCGGCGAGGCTTCGGATGCGTATGCTAATTTGTTTACGCCGGCCGGAGTTACGTTTTCAATTTGGGGGCTGATTTATTTGTTGTTGTTTGTTTATGTAATTTATCAGTTTACGTCATTAAAAAATAAAAAGGACAAGAAGACGGGGCAGATATTTGAAAAGATCAATGGTTATTTTATTTTGTCGTCTTTGGCAAATATTGCGTGGATATTTGCTTGGCATTACCAGTTTATCGGTTTATCGGTCTTGATAATGGCGGTTTTTTTGGTGTCTTTGATAAAGATTGCGGATATTTTAAGAAAAGAGCAGTTAATCGGCTTGGATTATGCGGCGATTAAGTTGCCTTTTAGTATTTATTTTGGTTGGATAAGCGTGGCGACAATAGCAAATATTACCGTCTTTTTAGTCAGCATTAACTGGAATGGATTTGGTATAGCAGATGAGATATGGATGATTATTTTGCTTTTTGTGGGTATTGGCATAGGAATATGGAGAATGATTTTAGACAGAAATATTGCCTATGGCTTGGTATTTGTTTGGGCGTATATCGGGATTTTGTATAAACATGCATCGGTTGGCGGATACGCGGGGCAATATCCGAATATTATTTCCTCTTTATTAATCTGTTTGGTTTTACTATTTGCGGGAATTTTGATAACAGGGTTAAAATGCAAGAAGTAAGAAATAATTTATTTTAGCTTATTTAAGTTAAATTTGTGTAAAAAAATATGACTATAATGATGTTTATCAAGATTTATCTTGTGACTGTGCCGATTTTTTTTATTGTTGATTTGGTTTGGCTGGGAGTTATAGCGAAAGATTTGTACAGAAAGTATATGGGCCATCTAATGCTGGCTACGCCCAATTGGACAGCGGCGATTATTTTTTATCTGCTGTTTATTGTGGGTTTAATAATTTTCGCGATACACCCGGCTTTAAAGATCGGCTCTTGGCAACACGCTTTATTGTACGGAGTTTTGTTTGGGTTTTTTACGTACATGACTTTTGATTTAACCAGCTTGGCTGTTTTAAAAGATTGGCCTTGGCAAATTGTTATTATTGATATAATTTGGGGTATGGTTTTAGCGGGTTCGGTTTCGATAGTGTCATACTTTATTTGCAGTAAGTATTTGGGTTTATGAGCGTAACTTTGTTTTTTTTGCAAATAGCCGCTGTATTTGTATACATGCATCTTTGGTTTATCTATGCGGTTGTAAAGAGGAGAAATGATATCGCGGATGTTGCTTGGGGCTTGGGTTTTGTGATGCTAGCCAGTATAGGATTGATTGCTAATTTTAATTTAAAAACTGTCGTGGTTTGGGTTTTGGTTACTTTCTGGGGGGTGAGATTAGCATCGCATATTTATAAGCGTTTTAGGAAACATGATGAAGAGGACAGGCGTTATTTGAAATGGCGCAAGGATTGGGGTAAAAATTGGTTGTTTTGGTCTTGGTTGAAGGTTTTTATTGCCCAAGGTTTTTTTATGACTCTTGTGGCTTTGCCGATTATTATTGTCGCGCATTATCAAGAAGCAAACTGGAGTATTGTAAATATTATTGGTATTGGAGTGTGGCTGTTTGGTTTTGTTTTTGAGGCAATTGCGGATAAGCAATTAAAGGATTTTATTCAAAGACCAAAAAAGCCGTCGGAAGGGCATATTATGAAAATCGGATTGTGGAAATATACTCGTCATCCCAATTATTTTGGTGAAGCGATTATTTGGTGGGGTATGTGGTTGATTGCTTTTGGCGAGTATTGGTGGTTAGCTATCCTTGGTCCGGTAACTATCACATTGTTGTTAAGGTTTGTTTCGGGTGTGCCGTTAGCTGAAGCGGGTTTTAAAGATGATCCGGAATTCAGGGAATACGCGAAGAAGACACCGGCGATGTTTCCCAATTTTTTTATTAAATAAGTGCTTATGAAGAAAAAAATAGCAATTGTGGGCTCGGGGATATCCGCTATGGGAGCGGCATATTATTTACGGGATGATTATGAGATTACAATCTTTGAAAAGAATGATTATTTGGGAGGGCATACGCATACGCATCATTTAAAGGAAGGGATCCATGAGTTTACGGTGGACTCGGGATTTATTGTTTTTAACTTAAAGACTTACCCTAACTTGATTAAGTTATTTGAAGAATTGGGAGTTAAAAAGCAGAAATGCAGTATGTCTTTCGGGGTATGGAATTTGAATACGGGATTGCAATATTCCAGTAACAGTTTATTTCATTTTTTCGCGCAAACTAAAAATTTGTTTTCGTTTCAGTATTGGAAGTTTTTGCATGAAATATTGAAGTTTTTCAGAGTAGCAAAAAAAGACCGGCAAAATATTGAAGCAAGCAAGCAAACCATACAGGAATATTGCAAGAGCAAGGGGCTGTCGGATTTTTTTATTGATAATTATTTGGCACCAATGTCTTCAGCTGTTTGGTCTACGGCGCAGGGCAGTGTTTATGATTTTCCGATTTCGATAATAATTCCATTTTTTTATAATCATGGGCTTTTGCAAGTTGTGCGGCCATTGCAATGGTACTCCGTGATTGGCGGATCGGATGATTATACAAAAAAGATAGCGGCTGCCGGTAATTTTGACGTTCATCTACAAGAACCTGTTATTGAGGTTGTTGAGAGGGGTGACATGGTTAAATTAAAGACAAATAAGGCGGAATATGAGTTTGATTATGTGGTTTTGGCGAGCCATTCAGATGAAAGTTTAAAGATGGTTAAAAATTTACCGGAACATAAAAGAGAATTGTTGGAAAAATTTGATTATAATACCAATGTAGCGGTTTTGCATACGGATGAAAACATAATGCAGCCTATTAGCAAAGCTTGGTCTGCCTGGAATCATATAATTAAAAAAGATGATAACGGGAAGGCCGTTTCTTCAACCGTTTATTGGATGAATCCATTGCAGCACACTGATGCCAATAGTAATTATTTTGTTTCCATTAATCCTTTCAGACAGATTGATCCCGAAAAAACCGTAAAAGTAATAAAATATCAGCATCCGAATTTTACGGTTGAAAATTTTGCATTGCAAAGGAAATTGCAAGATGTTAACAAAAATACGCGAATTTTCTTTGCGGGCGCTTATTTTGGATACGGGTTTCATGAAGATGGGCTTAAGTCGGGTTTGAAGGTTGTAGAGGCGCTTAAAAAATTAAAATAGCAGATAGTATGAATTCGGTAATTTATATCGGCAAAATTTATCACACCAGAATCGATCCGAAAAAAAATGATTTTACTTATCCAATTTACATGATGTATCTGGATTTGGATGAGTTGGAAGAAATGGAAAAAAATTTGAAGTTTTTTTCATTAAATAGATTTAATATTTTTGGTTTTTTTGATAAGGATCATTTTACTTTTTTGGATCAGGTCAAAAAGGATAAGCAATTAATTGCTCAGGAAAATGTTAAATATAAGGTTAATGATTATAAAAATAAGAATACAAAAGCCAGGATTATACAATTAATAAAAGATGCGGGCATGGATTTTGAGCCGGGAAAGATTTTTGCTTTAACCAATTTGAGAATATTCGGTTATGTATTTAATCCGGTAACTTTTTATTATTGTTTTGATAAAGATGGAATTTTTAAGGTTTTGGTGAGTGAGGTTAATAATACTTTCGGAGATCAGAAGATGTATTATGTGAAGATAGATAATTCGGATGAAAAATTTTTTACGTCATTACAAAGGAAAAATTTTTATATATCGCCTTATACAAAACATGATAATGATTTGGCTTGGAAATTCAGCTTACCGGATGAAAAAGTTTTTATTGTTATTGATTCTTTGAAAAAGGGGTGTGTGGAAGTAAAAGCAACTTTTACCGCAAAACGGCATGAGTTAACGGACAAGTGTTTATTGTTTTTAACTTTGCGTTATCCGTTATATACGTTAATGGTGATATTCAGGATTTATTACCAAGCATTGAAATTGTATTTTAAAAAAGTCAGGTTTAATAAGATTGAAGACGCGGATAAGGAGATTGCGCAAAAGCTAACCCAGAAATAATTTTATGTTTAAGAAAATCGTATTTGGATTTTTATCCAGGCCCGGTTTTAAAGGGGTCTTGGAAGTTGATTACAAGGGAGAGAAGATGCTTTTTGGCAAGCCGCCGGTTAATGACAAGATAATGGTTGAAAAAGCGGATATGCGCATTTTAGACAACGCGTTTTTTAGACGGGTCTCTTTTTACGGATCCACGGGTTTTGGGGAATCGTATTTTTTAGGCGAAATTGAAACCAATGATTTAAAAAATTTATTAAGATATTTCATGCAAAACAAGGATGTTTTACCGGGATTTGGAGCAAATAAAGCAACCACTTTTTATATGAATTGGGCAAATGTTTTATTACGTTACGCCCACAAGTTAAATAAAAACACGAAAGCGGGAAGCAAGAAGAATATAAAAGCGCATTATGATGTTTCCAATGATTTTTACGAGCTGTGGCTGGATAAAACCATGACTTATTCTTGCGCTTTGTTTAAAGACGAGGAAGATTTAAAAACCGCGCAAGAAAATAAATATCGTAATATTTGTGAAAAGCTGAAATTAAACGCGGATGATAAGGTTTTGGAAATAGGGTGCGGCTGGGGAGGTTTTTCAATTTTCGCGGCAAAAAATTATGGTTGTAAACTAACAATAACGACAATATCAGAAGAGCAGTTCACCTACACTCAAAAACGTATAAAGAATGAGGGGCTTGCCGATAAGATTACATTGATAAATAAAGATTATCGAGATTTGGAGGGAAAGTTCGATAAGATTGTATCTATAGAAATGATGGAGGCTTTAGGGCATGAGTATGTACCGATATTTATGAAAAAGTGCGATAGTTTGTTGAAAGCAGGCGGGTCTCTTTGTGTGCAATGTATTTTGTATCCGGATGAACATTATCAGCAATATTTGGCGAGGATTGATTACACTAGAAAGTATATTTTTCCGGGCGGAGAGTTGTTGTCGTTGGCAGAAGTTAAAAAGAGTGTAGAGTCGTTGGGCATGAGTACCGAATCCGTGGAACGCATGGGATATAGTTATGCAAAAACTTTACAACTTTGGGCAAAGAATTTTTCGGCAAAGAAAGATGAGATAAAGAAATTGGGATTTGACGATATTTTTTATCGTAAGTGGTATTATTACTTTGTGTTTTGCGAAGTAGGTTTTGAGGCGGATTATGTGGATGTGGCGCAGGTGTTGATTAATAAGGAAATTTAATTATTGGAATTATTGTATGCATTATTTAGAAAATCCTTTTAAAAAGATAGTTGTCGCCGGGGCGATTGCCATGAATGCGGCGGCTTGCGCGCCCGGAGCGGGGGAGAAGGCTGAGGCTATGAACCCGCAGGACGCGATGGCTGAGCAATCCGCTAATAGTCCGGAGGTTGTGAGGAAGAAGTTGCTTGACAGTATGAAGTTGGGATTGAATGAGAATTCGGATGGGACAGGTGTGCTCGTTGCGATAGGTGAGGGATTGAGTATCGATGTGGCAGAGGATGATGCCAACCAGGCTTTGCAGAGTATGAAGATAGAATATGATGATTATGTATTTTTGCCATCATCAGGAACACCTGAGGTAGAAAAGGCGAGTGACGGGCATTTTTATGTAAAGGTGAGTTTAAAGGGCGCGAAGAAATAAAAGATGCTATGCCGGTTGTACAATGGAAAAGTATCTTTAAAGATAAAGACGGTAATGTGGTGATTGCGCAAAAACCTAATTTACCGATTATTGTATGGTTTTTTAGCTTTTTGCTGGGAAAGTTGGCAATTTATCCATTAGTTACTGAACTTGCACAGTATGTATCATTTGGTGCTTTGTTTACTTGGGCTTGGTTAGAATTATTTGAAGGCGTTAATATCTTTAGACGTGTTTTAGGCGCGGTTGTTATGATTGGTTTATTGTATTTGAGTGTGAGGTGATCAAAAATAGTTATTGCAAATAATTTGCAATAGTGTATAATAGTGGCATTATATTGGATAAGCTTAAACGTGCCGGGTTTAGAATTACCGCTCCCAGAAAAGCGGTTATTGAGGTTTTAAAGAAAGACCACAAACCGCAATCAGCGCAAGCAATTAGTGCGAAATTGGCCGGCGTTGATTTAGTATCGGTCTATCGAACATTAGATGTCTTAGAAGAGATTGGAGCGGCACAGCGTGAGGATGTGCGGGGAGTGGCGACATATTATCTTGCGGATGATCAGCATCACCATATTACCTGCCGTAAATGCGGGCAGGTTGAATGCGTGCCATGTGAACACACTTTTCGGTCTGTTAAGGGATTTCATGATGTTCATCATCAATTAACGATGACGGGTATCTGCAATAAATGTAACTCATAATATGTGTATTTTTTGTGGCGGGAGTCAGTGTGGCGGTGTGATAGACTATTTAATAGCAAGTTCTCCTTTGTGGATTATTTACATATATCATAAATCCAAGTATGTTATTAATAAATTTTTATGCAAAATAAAATTATAATAATAATCGGCGTTGTAGCCGTAATTATCGTCGGTTTATTGCTTTTTGATATAAACACACCCGCTTTAGAAAATGAGGGTAAGATTAAAGTTGCGGCAACAATATTTCCATTGGCGGATATCGCGGGAAATATTGGCGGTGACAAGATTGAAGTTGTTAATATTGTTAAGCCCGGAGCCAGCCCGCATACTTTTGAGGTTAAACCTTCGGATGTTAAGCGGATGAATGGAGTGGAATTATTGTTTGCCATAGGCGGGAGTTTGGATAATTGGACAGCAAACATTCTATCGGTTGATGAGTCGATTGATTTGATTGTCGTGGGAGATGGAGTAGAGAAAAAAGAATTTAAGTTTGAGCATCATCATAAAAACACGGATCATGTAGAAGATCATGATATGCACGAGCATGAAAATGATAACGACGATCATGAAATAGATTATCATTATAATCATGAAGGCTATAACCCTCACTATTGGCTTTCCGTAAAAAGTGCTAAAATAATTGCGGAGAATGTTGCCGAATCTTTGATAGAGTTGGATCCGGATAATGAAGGTTATTATCGTGATAATTTAAGTGATTATCAAGAAGATTTGGATCAGGTAGCGCTTGAAATTGAAGGAATTTTGGAAAACGTAAACAATAATAAACTAATTGTTTTTCATGAATCTTGGAATTACTTTGCGGACGAATTCGGTTTAGAAGTTGTGGGAGTGTTTGCCTTGTCGCCCGGAAAAGAGCCGACTCCCCGCCAATTGGCGCATTTGTATAATACGGCTCAGCAATATGGTATAAAAGCGGTTTTTTCCGAGCCGCAACTCTCACCGGATACCATGGAGCCGTTTGTTGAAGATTTGGATTTGGAGCTTTATGTTTTGGATCCGTTGGGTGGCATCGGAGAAAGAGATAGCTTGATAAATTTATTAAAATACAATGCGCAAACAATCAAGCAAGCGCTCCAATAAAAAAAACATTTTGGAGGTAAAAGATGTAAGCGTTTATTACGGAGATTTTGAAGCCGTAAAGAATATTGGATTTAAGTTGGAAGAAGGCGAGATTTTAGCGGTAATAGGTCCTAACGGTTCTGGGAAATCGACGTTGCTTAAAGCTATATTGGGTTTAGTGGAGCATACGGGCAAAGTTAAGTTGTTTGGTAAAAACATTCAAGAGGTGCTAAATAGGATCGGTTATGTACCGCAAAGATTCGGTTTTGACGAAACCTTTCCTATAACAGTTTCAGAATTTTTGGAGTTATCGCAATTTGATAATAAGAATCACACACGCAGAAAACAGGTTTTGAAAGAGGTTGAGATGCAGAGATTCGATGATAAGCTGTTGGGTGAATTGTCGGGAGGTCAATTACAGAGAGTTTTAATTGCCAGAGCGCTTTTAAATGATCCGGAAATTATTTTTTTAGATGAAGCTACAGCGGGAGTAGATATGGAAGGTGAGAAAAATTTTTATGAGATTATACGCCATTTAAACGAAGAGCACGGTTTGACTATTGTTTTAATATCTCATGAAATCAATATGGTTTATAAGTTTGCGACGCAAGTGGTTTGTTTGAATAAAGATCTGATTTGTTTTGGAGAAACCAAGGAAGCGATTACGCAACAAGTTATGAAAAAGTTATACGGTGAAAATATGGAATTTAGAGCGCACAAACATTGATATGCCGGAATTATTGCAATACCCGTTTATTCAAAGAGCCTTTATTGCCGGGATAATTTTAGCCGTTGTTTTATCCTTTTTGGGGGTCTTTATCATATTGAGGCGGATGGCATTTTTTGCGGACGGTATCGCGCACGCGTCTTTGGCGGGAGTTGCTGTTGGTATTTTGTTTTCGTTTAATCCGATTCTTACAGCCGTGGTGCTGACGGCAGTTTTCGCGGCAGTCATATATCTTTTAGAGCAAAAGTATAAATTGACTTCAGATGTTGCTATAGGAATATTATTCACTTCGGGAATGGCATTAGGAGTTTTGCTTATCAGTTTAACACCTGGGTATCAGCCTGAATTGATGAGTTTTTTATTTGGTAATATTTTATCTATCTCAATGGATGAGATTTGGATTTTAATTGTGGTTGGCGGTTTTGTTGTAGCCTTTTTATCCATATATTTAAGAAGCTTAACTTTAATGTCTTTTGATAAAGAATCAGCTTATTTAGTAGGTATAAAAGTTGAATTTTTGCAATTGGCATTATACGTTGTTACAGCGGCAGCCGTGGTTTTGGGTATTAAGGTTTTAGGCATTATTTTGGTAAGCGCGTTGATTATTATTCCGGTGGCTATTGGCAAGCTTTTTGCGAGGTCATTTAAGTCGCTTATCGGGTTGAGTTTTTTTATATCATTAATGATGGTAATTTTAGGGCTGTTTGCATCCATATATCTGGATTGGCCGAGTGGACCGACCATAGTTTTAACAGGGACTTTGTTGTTTGTATTTTCAGGCGGATATAAAGGTTTTAAGAAAATATAATACTAATTTTAGCTAAATTATTGACAATTTTTTTTCATAGTATATACAAAACTTTAGACCACTATGGAGGACATGAGTTTCACCGGGCGTACTTGCCCGTGTTTTTAACCAGAGATCAGAGTATCATGAGCGAGGAAATGGTCGCCATGATGGAGCGCAGGCTAGCCTCTGGAGGTACCAATTTCAATTTTTCGCCCGGCATCAACGTCGCGTAAATCTGTTTCCGTATCTTTTGCCGTCAAATGAGTGGCTTTTTTTGACGCCGGTTGCCAAGATTTTAATCTTGGACAGCAGGATTATTTTAATGTTTCGCCTGGCATAAGTATTGAGTCGTTGGTTCGAACATACAGAACCGCTTATGAGGTTTTCAAGCGTATGGGTTTGGAATTTGTCTGAGATAGGTAAAGGGGGTTTTTGTATGCTATAATAATTGTATATGCGTTACATAATATCAACATTGATCGTGTTAGCTGCGACAATATTTATTTTTGGCTATCAAACAAATGCCAAAACAATCGATTCGGGAGAATTGATAAAGGCCTCGGGCCCGGCAGTTTATTATTATTATGATGGGAAAAGATATGTTTTTCCCAATGAAGATGTCTATTTTTCGTGGTATGAGAATTTTGATGAAGTGAATATGGTTACGGATGAAACTTTGGCATCCGTGCAGATTGGTGGGAATGTGACTTATAAACCGGCCAGCAGATTGGTTAAAATCGTGTCCGACCCGAAAGTTTATATGGTGACCGAAGGTAATAAATTGCAATGGGTGCAAAGCGAAGCCGACGCGATTGCCATATATGGAAATAATTGGGCAGATGAAGTGAGGGACGTTTCAGACGCGCTGTTTTTAGATTACACAATAGGTGAACCGTTGGAGGAAGCGGATTATGTTGTTAAGGATTTTTTAAGTAATATTCAATTATCTTTTCCTCATTATGCAAGCTTAAAGCAATATTTAAGATCCGTGGAAATATCGGGTGACATAGATGATTATTTGCATCCGGATATAATGAGCGGGTTGGAAGTGGATGGTTACGGATACGTGGCTTCCAGCACCTATTCAATGGCTGAGTTGTATGATTTTTATACAACAAACAGTCAAGATTGGACTTTGCAAACCGATTATCTGCACGGGTATCCAAGCGGAACAGCACGTTTGTTGAATTATTCAAAAAGTTTAGATAACGGTTTTGCGCATCGATCCGTAATAATAACCGATGCACCGGTCAGCTCGTATCGTGAGGTTGTGTTTCATGAAATTAATTATCCAGCGGGTTATTTGAGTTATCCGGGTGGAGTCACTTTTGAATATTTGGCGGGGGAGCAGGATGTGAATCACGCATTCATAGCAACAGTCTCGGAGGATGAAATCAAAAATTGGTATAAAGCAATCGGTGCGACTGCCGGATGGAAGGCGACCGAGCTTGAGGATGATGATATGGATCAATTCACTTATTACCGAATGGAACATGAGGGGTTGCAACGTTCTTTGCAACACGTTTATTTAGACAATTCGATTATGCCCGAGTTTGCGGGTTTGCAGATAATCGGTAGTGAGTTTAATAAGATTATTGAATAGATTCTAGCTTCTAGATTTTGCTTGTGGTCGTGTGGAAGTGACTTTTTGGTTGATTTAAGGTAAGCTTGGATAGTATGAAAAACGTTACACCGCTTGAACCCGGATTTTACGGGTTAGGAATCGCACCGAGGATGCTGGAGATTTTGTGGAAGTTAAAATATAAAGCGCCGACACCTATACAGCAAAAAGCAATTCCCATAGCAGTTGAGGGCAAAGATGTAATAGGTATCGCACAAACGGGAACCGGTAAAACGCTGGCTTTTTGTGTGCCTATGATACAGCGTTTGTCGCAGGTAAAAGGCAAAGGTTTGATAGTTTTACCGACTCGCGAATTGGCTATACAGGCCGAGGAAGTTTTTAAAACAGTGGGTAAAAGCGTGGGTTTGCGTACGGCTTTGCTGATTGGCGGCGCGTCCATGCATAATCAGATTAAAGATTTGAAAAAGCAACCGCATGTATTGATTACGACCCCCGGAAGATTGATCGATCATTTGCAACAAAAAAACGTCAGTTTAAATGATGTCAGAGTATTGGTTCTTGATGAAGCGGATAGAATGTTGGATATGGGTTTTGCGCCACAGATTAATCAGATATTGAAATCATTACCAAAAGACAGGCAGACCATGTTGTTTTCAGCTACCATGCCACCGGATATAATCAAAATTGCCAGTAAGTATATGGAATTGCCGGTTTCCATAGAAATCGCCCCATCGGGTACAACCGCTGAGAAGGTTGTGCAAGAATTATACGTGGTTGACCGTGCTAATAAAATGAAATTATTAGAAAAAATCTTAAAGGATTTTAGGGGTTCTGTTTTGGTTTTCACAAGAACAAAGCACGGCGCAAGAAAAGTTGCCAGGGTTTTAAAAAAAATGGGTTATACCGCGGCAGAGATACATTCTGATAGGTCGTTGGCACAAAGACGTGATGCTTTGGATGGTTTTAAAAACGGAAAGTATCGAGTGCTTGTCGCGACAGATATAGCGGCGCGCGGTTTGGATGTGAAGGGTATAGAATTGGTTGTGAATTATGACTTGCCGGAACATGCCGAGGATTATGTACATCGTATTGGTAGAACAGGGCGCGCCGGTGCAGAGGGAAGGGCGATATCAATAGCATCTCCGGATCAAAAAAAAGAAGTTGAAGCCATCGAGCGATTTACCAAATCTTATTTACCTGTTTCTACGGTTCCGGATTTACCGGTTACAGAAGACGCATCGCAGACAAAGCAGCCAAGACGGCGAAATGATGGGCGAAGATCGCAAAGAAGAAAGTAATTATCAGATAACTGCAACATTTAAATTTTTAGGGTTGCTAAGTTTTATGCTATAATAAGCATATTCTTATGCCATCCAAACGGAGAGGCAAAAAAGTAAAAAAAGAGCATTTAGCTGTGCGTGGTGTCAAAGCTGTGCATCGCCATTTTTGGGATCATTTTATACCCCATAAGGGCAATAGCCATGTTCCGCATGTACTGCAACATAGGGTGCTTTTGGGTTACAGCGTCTTGATATTATTACTTAAAGTTTTAGTGGTGGCCACGCCAATAATGATTCCGTCGGCAAGTTTGTATTCAAGTTCAATTACAGCATCCAATGTTATAATGCTCACCAATCAAACGCGATTTAATATGGGTTTATCCGCGTTGACGCGAAACACGGCTTTGATGGCGGCCGCGCAAAATAAGGCGGAAGATATGCTGGCTAAGCAGTATTTTTCGCATAACAGTCCGGATGGTTTGTCGCCTTGGTATTTTATCAAAGGCCAAGGTTATGCTTATGACAGGGCTGGTGAGAACTTGGCGGTACATTATACAAGCGCCGAAGGCGTGCATCAGGGTTGGTTGGCCAGCCCCGCGCATCGTGCGAATATCGTAAAAGAGGAGTTTACGGAAATCGGCGTAGGTATTGTAAATGGTGAATTCGAGGGCAATCCATCAACGATCGTGGTGCAGTTTTTTGGTAAGCCAAAGGATATGATTATGTCAGATGACACGTTGCAGTACAATTCAGAATCTTCGGAAATGGAAACTGTGAGTTCGGTTCATGATTTGCAGGAATTAGAAAATGAAAGTAAAGCGGTTTCGCAGGTTGATTTGTCGAATGACACTGATAGTTATAAAGGATCAGAGACAGTAGTTGAAGGAGAGAAGAATGAACAGATTGTTAATGCGTCGCAGTTGGTTGTAAAGCCTGCAGATGAGCAAGGAATTTATAAAATTCAAGTACCAGCGGTCAAAGCTGAATCGGTAGGAGTGCAAATGGGTTCAAATTGGATCGAGTTAAAAAAGAATAAAGAGAAGGAAGTGTGGGAAGGACATGTAGCCGGTGCTTTATCGTATGATAAAGGAGGCGAAGTTATGCAGTTAATTGTACAAGATAAAAATGGCAAGATATTTTCGCGTACGGCCATGATTGCCGCGCCGGGTTTATCAGTTCAAGATTTTTTTATTTTTAATGACGCACCTGTTGATGAAATAAAATTGTTCGGTTTGTTTTCAATTAATAATTTGGATGACTCGGTGAAGAAATTTTATTTTTTCTTTATGATGTTTTTAGTTTCGGCTATCATTTTAAAAATTTTAATCAAGGTGCATATTCAAAAACCTACGGTGCTGGTTCATGCTTGTTTTGTTTTGGGTTTAGCCGTCTTTTTATTTTTATTATAATTAATTATGGAGTTTGTGTTTTTGCTTTTAGGGATTATCGGTTTACTGCTGGGAGCACAGTTGGTTGTTAAGGCATCAAAAAATTTGGCGGATTATTATAAAATATCGCCTTTGTTTTTAGGTCTAACAATTTTAACCATTGGCACAAATTTGCCCGAGTTGGTTGTGTCTATGACCGCAGCTTATCAAAAAGTAATGGGAATAGATACATCAGGCATAGTGATGGGTAATATCATTGGTTCAGGAATGGGGCAGATAAGTTTTACGTTAGGTTTTCTGGGATTATTCGCTACGATTTCTTTGACCAAACGTAGATTGAGCAGAGATGGTTTTGCCGCTCTTATTTCTGTTGTTTTGTTGTTTTTGGCGTCTTGGGACGGAGTTGTTACCAGATTGGAAGGAGTTCAATTAATTATAATTTATATAATTTATTTTTTGATTATTTACAGAGAAGAAAAAGTTACAAAAAAAGTGCGTAGAACAGAAAAGGTTTATCCGGTTTGGATACTAATGTCTTTGTTGGGCGGATTAGCAATATTGGTTTTTTCTTCTCACGTGGTTGTGGAACATTCTATGGTATTGGCTGAATCTTGGGATGTTTCACAAGCATGGATCGGTATGATCATAATAGGTTTCGCAACCAGTTTACCGGAATTGGCCGTGGCCGTGAGCGCGATTAGAAGCGGAGTTATCGGATTATCGGTGGGAAATTTGGTGGGAAGCAATGTATTTGATTTATTATTCGTATTGGGTGGCGTGGCTGTTATATCGGAAATATCTGTGGAGCATAGCGTGATTAATTTTTATTTGCCGTTTTTATTTTTAACCTCGTTATTGGTTTTGTATTTTTTCAGAACAAGGATGAAATTACAGAAAAAGGAAGCAATCGTTTTGTTGCTGATGTACGGTTTTTATTTTGGGTTTACGATATTTTTAGGTTTGGTCATTTAATATCAATTCAACTTTGGTCTTAGTTGTGACGGTTGACATGTTTGCTAGAAATAACTTAGTTTATATCTAATGATTGTAAAAGCGATAAAGACGGAGATTTTTCAAGAGAGGCAGAATTTGCCGGAATTTTTGTTTAAATATCTTCCAGAGTTGAAAGACGGTGATATGGTGGTTGTAACATCAAAAATCGTGTCTATTGCAGATGGGAGAGTTGTTGCTAAAGAGAATAGTAAAACGCGAGAAAAGTTGATAGAGAGTGAAAGTGATTATGCCATGAAAACAAAATACGGTTGGGTTGCGATAAAGGATAATATGGTGATGGCGGGTGCCGGTATTGACGAGTCCAATGCGGACGGTAAGATTATTTTATTGCCAAAAGACAGTTTTAAATCCGCGGCTAAGTTACGCCGTGATTTGATGAAGCGTTATAAATTAAAAAAATTGGGAGTATTGATTACCGATTCGAGGATGTTGCCGTTAAGATCAGGGACTACGGGGGTGGCCATGGGTTATGCGGGCTTTAAGGGCCAAAAAGATTATCGTGGAACAAAAGATTTGTTTGGAAGAGTTAATAAAGTTTCCAGAGTATCAGTGGCGGATAGTTTGGCGGCCGCGGCGGTATTAGAGATGGGAGAGGGTGATGAAGCTAAGCCGATCGCGGTTATCCGCCAAGCGCCGGTTCAGTTTGTTGACAGAGTTGACAGGCGGGCGCTTGATGTGGATCCAAAGGAGGATTTGTATCAGCCATTGTTTGAGAGGATAAAACGAATACGGTACTAAATTAATTCCAAATACCAAAATACCTGCCTGCAATTGTTGTGCTCAAGCGCATGACAGACGGGCGAACGCCAAATTTTGATCAAGAAGAAGGGT
>CAYFST010000003.1:20491-60638 GCA_964345995.1 uncultured Gammaproteobacteria bacterium | reverse complement strand
TAACATATACTCCCGTTCAAGGTCCCTCACCGCCAAAAGAGACGATCTATTTCAACCAAGCCTTCACTGCTACAAGCACAACAACTACAACGGCCACGAGCTCCGACCAATAAAAAAAACCGCGTCTGCGGTTTTTTCATACGACCTGAAACCTGCGAAGCGCCGCCACAAAATGGCAGTGAATTTCATGGGAGGAGAGAGAACTCAAATTAATGAGTAACCATGAATTTCTCTACCGGTTGTGCTGCGCTTCGCAGATTACAAACCGTATATGTTTAATGCTAATTAAGCTCAAGACTTTTGTCAATCTTTTGTTCTTTCAGCTCGCGGGCACTTTTTGTAAACTGCTCGCGAGAAAAAGGCGACTAACCGAGAAATCGGTTAGTCGCAAGTTAGCTTATCAAACCGGGAAGCTATCCTCGGGCGCCGGCGAATCGTTATCCTCTTCGCCGTCTTGGCCGTCATCGGTTTCCGCCTCATCCGGTTCGTCCAGGGTTCCGCCGAACTTGCCAAAGCTCAAAGTTTCGTCTCCGGCTAAATTCGGCTCCTGCGCCTCTCCATCGTTATGCTCGGCCTTGGCTGCCTTGCGCTTTTCTTCTTGGCGCTGGCGCTTTTCTTGCTGACGCATTTGAGCCTTGTGCTCATTGCGTTCAGCGGCGTCCTCTTCGATGAAGAGTTCGTCTGGCAAGAGCAGACGATGGCGTTCGAGGTCGGCCGTCATCCCGTGGACCATGTATTCGTACAAGGTCGCGAGAATCTGGAACATGGTCTTAAATTGCAACACGACCATGTAGCCCGAGTACTTTCTCTGCAACCTGGGCTCGCCGTTCTCGTCTTCCAAGATCTTCCGGCGTTTCCCCTCGTGCCTGACTTGGTACAAGGGAGCCTGTCGACCAAACGCAGCACCGGTTGTGTAGTTCTGGTTGCTGCGTGGATCATCGACACCAAAACAACAATAAAAATCATTGTAGGTGTCGGTCCTGGGCGCGAACGTGCCGCTTCCGGGAAGTGTCTCAGAAATCCTGGTCTGATCCCACGAGCTAATCAATCGTGGGAGTCCAAAGAAACTGAGCACGCGCGGTCTTCCTTGCCGTGCGCTCGGCACGGCTTCAGGCATCATGTAAACCCTGAGTTGCTCGTCCCGGATGCTTTGTAGCAAGTCCGGGTGCGCGCCCAGAATGGCTTGATGTGCTGGCTCCAGGCCGTTCTGTAGCAGTTCGTCTGGATGCGCCTCCATTTCCGGCGTCACCCTGACCTCCAATTGGCATTCCCCGGGCCAGAAAAACTTCTCTTTATACTCGCGCCCATCGTCTTCCGCGCGATTTATGTAGTAGTTGAGCCAGTGGCTATTGGGGCGCGAAACACGATGATTCATCACCTTGTTACCACCCTTACCCTGGTAGGGCGCCATGGTACCGACAACATTGTTGACGGTTACCCAAACGGCTCCGTTGGCACAAAACTCCCCGTGAATTTGGTAGGGGAGCTGGATCCGGAAGAATACCTCCGAAACCGGAGGCGGTAGTTCCAGTGCCAACAGTTTGTAGCCCGGGTTATCGGGCAAATCAATAACCTGCGTCGCCAACAGGTTCAGTTGGCTGTGCCGGTCGCCAACCACCTCGCAGGTGATTTGGTCAACTAGCTCTCCCTGAGCCTGTATTTGCAGGTAGCTGATGTGCCCGCGATTCTGTTCCGGGGTCTGAACCAGGCCTTGCTCTAGAGCCTGTCCCGGGATTGTCACCCTGACCTTTACCTTCTCGTTGCGCCAGGCAACACCTTCGACGCTTTCCAACCCACAACTTTGCAGTTTACCAAGAGGTACTTGCGTCGAACTGTCGAAGTAGTAGTAAAGAGTCACTTGTTGAGGAGCGGGCATGTCAATCACCGCTTCCAGTTGCCGCTCCTCTTCTTCTTGGGAGCTCTCGACCACAGTGTAGACAGGCTCCGGTACTTCCAGCCCCGCGTCGTTGTGCGTGGTCTGAAATTGGACTTCATCTTTGCAGTCTTCGTTCATATACACACGCAGAGTACCGAGCTTGCAGCGCTCGTATTCGGGCACTGTCACCCGGCCCTCTTCCAGCAGACCCTTGGGCACCGTCACCTTGACAACAACCCTGGCGTCTTCGCCGTTGTTGCAAGTGTCGATCTGGTACGAAAAACTCTTCTTTGTGCTCATTAATAGCTCCTTTGTTTTTTGTTTATTTATCGAAGTACGTTTTTTTAAAATCCGCCAAGTATTTTTTTGTCTTGGCATTAATTGCGCGATGAGATTGTCATCGCGGATCCCGAAACGGAAATCTTTATGGAGGCGACTCACGAGGTTGCAATTGCTATTCGCGAGCCAAAGTTGTCCCGATTCGCGCGAGTCCAGCGCCGGCCGGAGTCGCGCAAATGCAAAACATAATCGCTTTCCCCTCCATGAAGATTTCCGCTTCAAAGATTTGAAACCTTAGCAAAAAAAGGCTTATTTGTCAAGAGTAATCTTCATAAAAAAAAGACACAAAAACACTTAATTACCGCTTTAAGTATTAAGTAGCAAAAAGTATGATTTATTATCTAATTTTAGGCTAAAATTCAAAATTTACTTTATATTTTTGCTTACGCGAATATTTGCTTTTGTCTTTATGCGTTCTACCTGGTGGCGGTAAAGGCTTTCTGATTTTTTTATGGATTTCAAAAGGATTGAATTCAATCACTGTCGCTTTTTCTTTAGTTTGAGTCGCTGAAAAGCTTTTCTGTTTGGCCATATCAATACATTTTAGAGGCAAAGTCCACTTAAAAGCAAACAAAAAAAACACCTCGATAGATGCGGAGGGGATTCACTGATTGTTTTTATCAGCTAATCCGCGCCACAGCGTCAAAATGTCAGTTCAGTTATAAAACCAAACTGCATTAAGGTCTGAAGCGCACCCGTGGCTCATCACGTAAAAACGCGCGGCACACGGAGAGAATCTCTCTCCTCCACGTCTATCAAGGCATTGATATCTTCCGAAAAGATCTAGAGGGCTCCGCATTAATTATGCGGAGACGGCCGGCATTCATTACGCCGAAACGCTGAATACCAAATGGGTTGTACAGCTATGGAATTCCAGTCGAAACCGGATTTTCATAGTTTTCTTCCCGCTCCGCAGAATCCCCAGCTTCGGGTATCTGCAAGAGTTGCCTTCCTCCTCTATATCTTTTCGGATGATTTACACCTGTTTTATTTTTAATGAACAAATTACTATATCATAAAATTGCCAATTTGTCAAGAGTAATCGGCAGTAAAGTTTAGCTTATCTTAGGCAAAATTTTTTTCCCTATGTTAAGGGAAAATAACACTTTTTCTGCTAAATTAGCTAAAAAAACACCCGGCTGAGTGCCGGGTATGTAGTAGATCAGGATCCGCTTTTACGAGCCTTACTTAGGGCTTTTGCGGCCTTTTTGTCCGCTTCCAACCCCTTGAGCATGGCTCGCAAAACCTTAATTCTTTCCCATTCGCTTACGCTTGTCCACCAGATATCAGGATCGACGCCCGCATAGTTTCTGATGCTGGTTTTCACCTGCTGAAACTCTTCGGCCGTCAGACGCTTCAAGCGCCGTTCCATTTCTCGAACTGCTCGATTTATCTGATCAACATACCAGAGAGCGAAGATCAATAGGTTCAGGCGTTTTTCACCCTTAGCGCGGCTCAGCACCTTAGCCGGGTCTTTTTCGCCCGTGACTTGCTTCAACGCTTGAAAGGCGGCCCGCCTTTCATAAACGCTCAAGTGAAACCACCAGTCGTTCAGGTCTGTCAGGTCACGTGCGAGTCGGCTTTGGCTTTCTGCTATCTGCCTAAGGCAGGCGCTTCGGATCAATTCCATTTGCATCAGTGCCCGCCGTAGAACTTCTTTTTGCCGGCCATCTAGAGTATAACAGCCATCTATCAAAGGCTTGTCCGCCATTGCTTCGGGCGAAATAGCGTTCAGTCTTTTAAGGCCGGCTCTGGTTCGACCATAGTTGCGTACCATGGTCCAGACAAGGTCCAGTGTTGATTCGTCAACTACTCCTTTCTCTAGTTTTGTTTTTAAAATCCGTATTGCATACCCTAGGTTTTGGGCACAAATGGTCATACCTTTGTTTGTTTTGTACACATCGCCTCCTTGTTGTTTTTTTACAAGGAAAATAAAAAGATCTTTAATAAATCATCTAAACATCATTTTTCAGCTTTGTCAAGTCCATTTTATGCTAAATTAACGTAAATTGTTTTAATTCATGTAGAAATATTTTTAAGGTGCTAGTAAGGTTAATCCACAAAAAGCTTGACAGTTGCGCGTAAAAATGAAATACTCGCGCGAGTAAACAAACATTTGACAGAATCCCAAACCGCTGTTCTAAACAGCTAATATTTTACCCAAAAAGGGTCAGAGCTCACCATGTTAATTATCATTTCTGTCTAAAAATAAATCAACCCTCCAAACCCGATGTTTCGGAGGGTTTTTGTTTCACTTTTTATTTACAAACCCTCTGCTTTCTCTTGCTGTCGCCAAGCCCACCACCTGTAATGTCCGCAGCTTTGGTCCAGTTGGATTATGCCCTGGGATAAAAACAATACACCATGAGCAAAATGGTTTTTAGGCGCCGAGATATTAAAGATCGAGAGCGCCGTTACTTTACAGCCACTCGCGACGCCATGGCTCTGCCGGACTTGATAGAAGTCCAAAAGCAAAGTTATCGTTGGTTTATCGAAACCGGCATCAAAGAGCTGTTTCATGAAATCTCTCCCGTAAAAGATTTCATCGGTCGTGATTTGGAATTAAACTTCATCGATTATTTTATCGATGAACCCAAGTTTGACGAAAAAACGTCAAAAAAGAAAAGCATAACCTATGAAGCTCCTCTCAGAGTTAAAGCTAGGTTGACTAATAAACGCACCGAAGAATCCAAAGAACAAGAAATCTATTTGGGCGATCTTCCCGTAATGACCGATCGTGGCACCTTTGTAATAAACGGGGTGGAACGCGTAGTAATTTCACAGCTTGTGCGCTCGGCGGGTGCTTTCTTTACGGCGGAAAACAATCGCGGTCGCCGCTATTATGGGGCCAAAGTCATCCCCGACCGTGGTGCTTGGTTGGAATTCGAAACCGACGCCAATAACGTTATTTACGTAAAAATCGATCGCAAACGCAAAGTGGCGGCGACATCGCTTTTGCGTACATTTGGATTGACTGAAGATGAGGATATTTTGAAATCCTTTGAAGATGTGGATGTACATCCCATAAATAAATACATCGAAGCCACCTTGGCCAAAGATGCGGCCAAATCAGAAGACGAGGGTTATATTGAAGTTTATAAGCGTATTCGTCCGGGTGATCTGGCTACGGCTGATAATGCCAAGTCGCTTATTCATTCCATGTTTTTTAAGTTTGAGCGGTATGACTTGGGTTACGTTGGTCGCTATAAATTCAATCAACGTTTTAGCCTACCATGGGATCATGAAATGGTTTACAAGGAAGAAAACCGTATTCTTTCACTCGAAGATCTCATGGCGATTATCAAAGAAATAATCAGATTAAACAATACTCAAGAAGAACCTGATGATGTTGATCATCTTGGTAATCGTCGCGTCAGGGCTATCGGCGAGCTTATTAAAGGTAGATTCAGAATCGGCTTGGCGCGTATGGAGCGCATTATCAAAGATCGTATGAGTACTCAAGATATCAGCGCTCTTACTCCGGGACGCTTAATCAACGCTCGTCCGGTAATTGCTTCCATACGTGAATTTTTCATGTCGTCCCAGCTGTCCCAGTTCATGGATCAGACCAATCCTTTGTCCGAGTTGGAGCACAAGCGTAGACTTTCAGCTACCGGTCCCGGTGGCTTAACCCGCGAACGTGCTGGTTTCGAAGTTCGCGACGTTCACCGTACTCACTATGGCCGTATCTGCCCCGTGCAATCTCCCGAAGGCCCGAGTATTGGCCTTGTTGGTCATATGTCCAGCTATTCGCGCATCAATGAATACGGTTTTATTGAAACTCCTTACCGCAAGGTTAAAAATTGGGGCCAAAACGATGGTAAAGATGCTGTTGGTTCTATCTTGCGAGCCGATGTTAATGACGGTTCCGGTAACCTTATTGCCAAAGCCGGTGATGAAATCACCACAGAGGTTGCTAAAAAAATGCAAGATCTACCGCTTACACAAATCCCGCTTATACCCAAAGTAACGGGCGAAATTGTTTATTTAAACGCTTTTACCGAAGAGCGCGGTACTACCGCGCCGGCCACAACTCCTATGGATCGCGATGGTAATTTTACAGTCGAGCGCACGCCGGCTCGTAAAAATGGTGAACCTACTGAAGTCGACGTGCACGAAATCGATTACGTGGATGTTTCTTCCAAGCAAATTTTATCTATTTCCACTTCTCTTATTCCTTTTGTAGAGCATGATGACGGACAGCGCGCGCTCATGGGCTCCAACATGCAACGCCAAGCCGTTCCTTGTATCAAGCCCGATGCTCCGGTAGTTGGTACCGGAGTCGAGCGTCGCGCGGCAGTTGACTCGGGCCATGCTTTACTTGCCCCGGATGATGGCGAAATCACTTCTCTTGCCGCCAATCATGTGGAAATAACAAGTAACAACGGCGAAGCGCATCGTTATGAACTTATTAAATTCCAGCGCTCCAACCAATCCACTTGCTTAAACCAGCACGTTAGAGTTGATAAAGGTCAAAAAGTCTATGCCGGCGAAGTGCTTATCGATGGTGCCTCTTGTCAAAACGGTGAGCTGGCGCTTGGTCAAAATTTGCTTTGCACTTACCTTTGTTGGGATGGATATAATTTTGAAGATGCCATCATCTTGTCCGAGCGTTTGGTTCACGAGGATCGTTTTACATCTGTTCATATAGAACACTTTGCTATGGATGTTCGCGATACCAAGCTCGGTCCCGAAGTTATTACAAACGATATCCCCAATGTATCCGAAGAAAAATTGAAAAATCTTGATGAAAACGGCGTCATTCGCATTGGCGCCGAAGTAAAATCCGGCGACATATTGGTTGGTAAAATTACTCCCAAAGGCGAAACCGATCTTTCCGCGGAAGAAAAACTATTGCGCGCCATATTTGGTGAAAAAGCACGCGATGTCCGCGACACATCACTTTATCTCCAACATGGCGCGCGTGGAAAAATCGTGGGTATTACCACTTTTACGCGAGAAAACGGCGACAAGTTGCAGCCCGGTGTTCTTAAGCGCATCGTGGTCGCCGTTGCCGATCTGCGCAAAATTCAAGTGGGTGATAAGCTCGCCGGTCGCCACGGAAACAAGGGTGTCATCTCCCGTATAGTTCCGGTTGAAGACCTTCCTTTTTTGGAAGATGGTACACCGGTAGATATTATTCTTTCTCCGTTAGGCGTCGTCTCTCGTATGAACTTGGGTCAGATCTTGGAAACGCATATGGGCTTGGCCGCCAATGCGGGAGGTTTTAACGTTGCCACGCCGGTTTTTGACGGAGCCCCCGAGCAAACTATACAAGATGAATTGGTTAAAGCCGGCTATCCCAGTGACGGAAAAATCAAACTTTATGACGGACGCACCGGCGAAGCTTACGAACATTATCCGACTGTCGGCTACAATTACATCTTAAAATTGGTTCATATGGTTGAAGATAAAATTCACCAACGCTCCATCGGTCCCTATTCGCTGATTACCCAACAACCCTTGGGCGGTAAAGCCCAATCCGGAGGACAGCGTTTCGGAGAAATGGAAGTTTGGTCTTTGGAGGCTTATGGCGCGGCGCACACCTTGCAAGAAATTCTCACGATTAAATCGGATGATGTCGTTGGGCGTTCTAAAGCCTATGAAGCTATTATTAAAGGAGATCCCATCTCCAAAGTTAATGTTCCCGAATCCTTCAACGTTTTGATGCGCGAGCTCAAAGGTTTATGCCTCGAGGTCGAACTGCTCAAAAACGGTAGGCGCTTGGAAGAAAACAAGCCCGCCACGACCAAGCAAGCCGCTACGGCAGCTGAAGAATTTACTTGGGAATCTAATTCAGAAGCATCTCTTAAAGCTTAAACCTCGCTTATGTCTTTCTTTCAAACCGAAAATGTGAAAACCACGGATTTTAACGGTATCAGGCTCAAGCTTGCCTCGCCCGATACGATCCGCGGCTGGTCTTACGGTGAGGTTACCAAGCCGGAGACCGTTAACTACCGCACTCAAAAACCCGAAAAGAGCGGATTATTCGCCGAAGAAATTTTTGGACCCTCTAAAGATTGGGAATGTTACTGCGGCAAATATAAAAAAGTTCGCTACAAAGGTATTATCTGCGATAAATGCGGAGTGGAAGTTACTCACTCTTTAGTACGTCGCGAACGCATGGGTCACATCGAGTTGGCCGCGCCTGTTACCCATATCTGGTTTTTGCGTGGCGTGCCGTCGCGTATTGGTACCATTCTCGACCTTTCAGTAATGAATCTTGAAAAAGTTGTTTACTTCGCTTCTTTTATTGTTACCGAAGTTGATGAAGAATTGCGTGAACAAGTTATCGAGCAACTGCGCGCCGAATACAAAGGTAAGCGCAAACAGCTCGAATCCGAATACGAACGCAATGTTAAACGCATTAACGAAAAGAGTGATATCGCCGAAGCCGACAAAACCAAAGAATTGGATCGTGCTCATGGAGACAAGGAACGCAAAATGGCGGAACTGGAAGAAGATTTCAACGAAGCCGAAAAAGAATTAAAAACTCTCCAACCGTTAAAAATACTATCTGAAAACGAATATCATGAATATGCGTTAAAGTTCGGCCATATTTTTGAAGCCAAAATTGGCGCTGAAGCGTTGAACGAACTGCTAAAGAAAATCGATGTTACCGCAACAATCGAAGTATTGGAAAAAGAATTGGAAAATACCAGCGGTGCCAAATACGAACACCTTATCCGCCGCCTTAAACTCTTAAAATCATTGGAGCAACAAAGCATAGAACCCAACTGGATGGTACTTAAAGTCGTACCGGTGACACCACCTGACATGCGCCCCATGGTTCCGCTGGATGGTGGTCGTTTTGCGACTTCTGATTTAAACGATCTTTACCGCCGTGTTATTAATCGCAACAACCGCCTCAAGCGTTTGCAAGAACTACACGCTCCGGAAGTCATCACTCGCAACGAAAAACGCATGCTGCAAGAAGCCGTCGATGCCCTGATCGATAACAGCGCGCGCCATTCAAAAACCGTTTTGGCTTCAACAGGTAAAAAACGCCAGCTTAAATCTCTTGCCGACGGACTCAAAGGCAAACAAGGACGCTTTCGTCAAAATCTTTTGGGTAAACGCGTAGATTATTCCGGTCGTTCGGTTATTGTGGTCGGGCCTTATCTCAAGATGCATCAATGCGGTCTGCCAAAAACCATGGCTCTCGAGCTTTTCCGCCCGTTTATCATCTCAGAGCTTATCAAACAAGAAATAGTACATAATATTCGCAGCGCAAACCGCTTTATCGAAGCCGATAATCCTGAAGTTTGGGATATTCTGGAAAGTATCGCTATCAATTCCGTTGTGCTGTTAAACCGCGCGCCTACATTGCATCGCTTGGGTATTCAAGGTTTTCAACCGGTTTTGATTGAAGGTAAGGCTATCCAAATTCATCCTTTGGTTTGCTCCGCTTTTAACGCTGACTTTGACGGAGACCAGATGGCGGTTCATGTGCCTTTGACCGAAGAAGCTCGAGCCGAAGCTCGTGATTTTATGCTCTCGACCAAAAACTTGTTAAAACCGGCAACCGGTACTCCGGTTACGTCTCCTACTCAAGATATTGTTTGGGGTATTTATTACATGTCTTCCATGTTTGAGCCTGAAAGTGGCAGAGTGCGCGCTTTTTCCAGTATTCAAGAAACGGTTTACGCTTATCAAGCGGGTTTTCTAAAGATTCGTGAAAAGATCAACGTCCGCATGTATCCGGGCGAAAAGCCTATCGAAACCACGGTTGGCCGTTTATTGATAAACCGCATCATGCCCGAAGGTATGCCATTTACCAATGAAGTTATCAGCAAAAAACAATTATCCGCTATCACGCAAATGGCAATCGATAAATTGGGTTTTGAGGAAACTGCCAAATTATTGGATCGTATTAAAGCCTTAGGATACAAATATATCACTAAATCCGGGTTTTCCTACGGAGTTGGCGATTTGCCGGATATAAATGAAAAAGACGAGCTCATGCAAGAAGGTGCCGAACGTGTGCAAATTATCGAAGAGCAATATAAAGACGGTTTGTTAACCAAGCGCGAACGCTATACGCAGATCATTAGCGTTTGGTCGGATATTCAAGACCGAATAAAAAATTTATCGAAAACTTCATTGCATGCGGATGGTTCTATCTCGGCCATGATCGATTCGGGTGCCCGCGGTTCTATTGTTCAGCTTATGCAGGTTGTGGGCATGAAGGGATTGGTTACCAATCCCAGTGGCGGAGTTATCGAGCTACCCATAAAATCTTCATTCCGCCAAGGATTAGATGTTTTGGAATACTTTATATCCTCTCACGGCACCAGAAAAGGCCTTACCGATACCGCTCTTAAAACCGCCAACGCCGGCCACTTGACTCGCCGCCTTGTTGATGTTGCGCAAGATGTAATTATAACCACTGAAAATTGCGGTGACGACGAAGGAATGCTTTTAACTCATGATGAATGCGAAGAAATTGGCGAAGGTTTGTTAACCCGTATATTGGGTCGCTATACTATTAAGGAAATAAAACATCCCGACACTAAAAAAGTTGTTGTACCCAAAAACAGCCTGATTACCGATGAGCATATCATTCAACTGAAAAATGCGGACAATCCACTAGCCGAGGCTCATGTACGTTCTGTTATGAAATGTCGCAACGCTCGAGGACTTTGTTCCAAATGTTACGGTTATGATTTGGCTTACAACAGGCAAGTGGATCTGGGCGCTGCCGTTGGTGTGGTTGCTGCTCAGTCTATCGGCGAACCCGGTACTCAGCTAACCATGCGCACCTTCCATACCGGAGGTGTTGCCACTGGTGGAGATATTACCCAAGGTTTGCCACGTGTTGAAGAATTATTTGAATCCCGGGTTCCTAAATACAAGGCGGTTATGGCCGAAGTTTCCGGACGTGTACAGATTGCGGAGCCTGAAGCTCGTGAAATACAGATTATCGGAGGCCAACGCATTGTTGATTCGGGCAGAAGCGGTAAAATCATTCGCATTCTAGGTACCGAGGTCCGCGAAGATGCTTTTGTAATCAGCTCCAAAGATGATATAAAAGTTAAAGATGGCGACAAAGTCGATGCCGGCCAGCTCATTATTGTCCGCAAAGATGATACCGAAATAGTTACCGAACACACGGGCACAATTAAACTGGAGAAGCGTAAATTAATTGTGGTTTGGGAAGGTGAATCCGCGCATGAATATCAAGCTCCGGTCGGTTTTAAAATTATGGTTAAAGATGGCGATGAAGTTAAATCCGGTGACGTCTTGACCGAAGGTCACTGGGATCTGCAATTGCTCTATAAAACCAAAGGACGCACTGCTGTGATGAATTATCTTTTGCGCGAAGTACTTTCCATCTACGCCACTCAAGGCCAGCGCATCAATTCCAAACACATCGAACTTATAATTCGTCAGATGTTTTCCCGCGCATATGTGAGCGATGCCGGTGATACCGATTTACTTCCGGGTGAAATCGTTGAACGCGCCCGTAGCGAAGATATAAATAGGCAAGTGCAAGCAAAAGGCGGTAATCCCGCCGTGCTCGATGAGTTGTTCATGGGTATTACCAAAGTATCGCTTACAACCGAATCCTTTCTTTCTTCCGCATCCTTCCAAGAAACTGCCCGTGTGCTCATTCATGCGGCCATTACCGGCAAGGTAGATTTGCTTGAAGGTTTGAAAGAAAACGTCATTATTGGCCGACTGATACCTGCCGGTACGGGTTTCTCCTATCATCATCCCGAGCTTTTCCCCGAACTTGAGCAAGAATCTGAAGAAGATACAGCGGAAGAAGGGTATGACCCGGAAGATGTCAACAATATCCGGCCCCAAGTTCTGGAAACTGAAGCAACCGAATAGCTTCAAGGGCAGATCCATGTATTTGTCCGCATAAAAATTTTAGCTACGACCAACGAATGGTCGTCGCGTTACCAAAAACGCCCTATTGTTTGAGCAACGGCTAAGGATCGGGGCGTTTTTGAGTACAAAAAAGACGCAGTAACATATCTGCGTCGCTGACAACGGGTAACCCGCAAAAAGTCATGGTGGAGGAAACGGCGGACTTGACTCACGCTCTGTACTCGCGATACCGGTGCCCAGCTTAAACATTTTTAAGCAAAGAGTTTCCAGTGTCTTGCGTAACAACACACTTTGCACGGTGTCCGCGCTGGTTAATGCGTGCAGAGTATGGAATCCATGCGCATCTTCATGTACTTCAGCTACCACCTCCGAGTCTGTTGCGGTTTTTTTGCCGATTACCACTTTCAGCTCATTGTTTAGTTTTTGGCGTACAATTTGGATACTGAGTCCCAAGCTTCCTCCTGTTGTAAGGTGCATTGAAGTTAATAATACTGCATCAGTAACAAGCTATCGTCAACTCTTGCTCATACTACAATATTAAGGTAATTTATCAAAAAGCTGATAGCTATCAGCAAATAGCTAGTATGTCAGGTCACAGTAAATGGTCAACGATCAAGCACAAAAAGGGTGCCGCCGATGCCAAACGCGCGGCTAATTTTACCAAGCTGGCGCGCGAAATCGAGGTCGCCGCTCGCGAAAAAGGCCCCGATACGGTCATGAATTTTAAATTGCGCCTGGCAATCGACAGAGCTCGCGCGGCCAACATGCCCAAAGATAATATTGAACGTGCCATCACTCGCGGCGCTGGCGGCGATTCGGGCGCGGACATGAAAGAACTTGTTTACGAAGCTTACGCTCCGGGTGGCACGGCACTCTTGATCGAAGCGATTACAGATAACAACAATCGTACGGGCGGCGATATTAAACATCTTTTAAGCAAATACGGCGGGAGTTTGGCTAATCCCGGAGCCGTAACCTATCTATTCGATCAAAAAGGAGTGATTCATATCGAGGCGATTCCCTTGGCTGATCTTGATAATATTGAACTTTATCTTATCGACGCCGGCGCAGAAGATATTGTCCACGAAAATCAAAACAGCATCATTATTTCAGCTACATCCGATCTTGGCAAAATCAGTGAAGTCGCGGAAGAAAATTCTCTCAAAGTAACATCGGCCGCGATGGAGTGGATTCCTAAAACAACGATATCCATTGATTCCGATGTCGAATCTAAAGTATCAATCATTATCGACAAACTGGAAGAGCTGGATGATGTAACCAATGTCTACACAAATGTCGAGTAAACATACAAATTCCAGCAAGCACCACCTTTCCACGGCAAGGATGGAGATGGATGAGGTTTTTATTCAACCCTCTTTCGCGAAAAACGTGCAAGGTGAATTGACAATCCTTGGTATCGACCCCGGTTTCGGCCGTACGGGCTTGGGAGTAGTCAATATCAAGGGTTCAAAACTCACTCATCTCTGGCACTCATGCATCGAAACATCAACTGATGAAATTTTTTCTCTCCGTTTGCAAGCCGTTCGTAACGATGTCAGCGAAGCAATACGCCGTTTTCAGCCGAATGTTGCCGCGGTCGAGCATTTGTTTTTCCAATCAAATGTCAAGACGGCCATTAAAGTCGGTATGGCTCGCGGTGTCATTCTCCTTGTTTTGGCAGACGCGAATTTGCCCACTGTAGAACTCACTCCCAACGAAATTAAACACACCGTAGCCGGAGACGGTTCTGCTGATAAAAGTCAGATCCAATTCATGGTTACGCGTCTTCTATCGCTTAAAGATAAACCTAAACCTGACGATGCGGCTGATGCTTTAGCCATCGCTATAGCCGGCGGCCTTACATATCAAACCCGTAGAAATCTTAAGAGAAATTCGTAGAGAAATATTTTGCGAGCTTTGGTATAAAAACCTTAAACCCACGAATACAAGGTACAATTTTTGTTAAAAATATTAAAGAAAATCCATGGAAATCAAGGCTAAACTCAGCTCGATTTACACTTGCCGAAAAAGAATCGCTATGCTACAATTTTATTGCTAAAGCAAGGTAAAAATATGCAAATTTATTGGCAAGGTTATTCATCTGTCCGCATCGAAGGCAAACAAGGCGAAGAGTCTTGCGTTGTCATGACCGATCCGTTCGCTAACGAATCGTCAATGCGCATGCCACGCGCCACTCAACCCGATGTTTTGCTTTTATCCAACCAAAACCCCAAGCTGTTTAATATCGACGGCGTTACCGGGAAGCCTTTTACTGTTTCCGAACCCGGAGAATATGAAGTAGGGGGCATTTTTGTTTATGGTATTCAAGATCCTGAAGCCGATGAAGGCAAACAACGGCCCATTCTTTATCGGCTCGAAGCCGAAGATATGGCCATCGCTTTTTTAGGAGGTTTGAAACGAGCTCTTACGGACAAAGAAATCGAAGGGCTGGGCAATATAGACATTCTGATCCTGCCTGTTGGCGGTGGCGAAGTTTTTGACGCGAAAATGGCTTCTAAAACCATGTCTCAGATAGAACCCCGTATTGTAATTCCCATTCATTACCACTTAAGCGGCATTAAAACACAATTGGGCACTGTGGATCAATTTTGTGAATCCCTGGGAGTCTGTAAACGGCAAGACGTTAGTAAATTAAAAATATCTAAAAAAGATCTGCCCGCCGACGATATGCTGATTACGGTTATTGAAAGAACCTAATCCGTTTAATTAATATCTGTCAGCTATAAACTGTCAGACATTATGGAGGATATGCCACGTAAGCAAAGCACCCCTCAAAAAAGCGATCAATCAAAAGTCGCCCCCAAGCGCACGCGACGCGCGGCATCCAAGCGGGTTTCCGCATCCGCTTCCGCATCCGCTTCTGATCGTCCGCGCTTACTAACCGCCGAAGAAAAGCGCCAATTGATCTTGGCGCACGCGGCTCAGCGTGAGCCGGTCGATTCTGTGCAGCGTTTTTCACTTTGGACGGGCGTACTGGTTTGCGTATTAGTTATCGGCATAGGTTGGCTCTATACAATGCGCCAAACCATAGCCGGAGCAATTCAAGCCGGCGGGTCCGGTCAACAAGAAGAATTCAGCTACAACGAGATAAAAGTTTCTTTGGATCAAAACGTAGATCAAGTTATCCAAGAAATAGACAAGTTTCAAGATCGAGAATTGATGGAATTAAGTCGACAAAGCGCGATAATGCGCTCCGCGACCAACGCTACGGGTAGTGCCGGTAATGCGAGCGGTAGTGAAGAGGGGGCTTTCGGCACGCGTAAAGATTTATTCCAGCCCAACAATTCCGAGGGAACCGCCAAATCCAACCCGGAGCAATTTCAACTGCCCCCGGGCATATCGGTTGATAATTAGTCAATTAAAAAAACCAACTAGTTAATTGCAGTTACTTAATTATGCCAGAAGATATACCTCAACAAGAATACGGTATCGGTCACGTCGTACCACAATCCCTCTCCGAAGAAATGCGGAGCTGTTATTTGGATTACGCGATGTCCGTTATTATTACTCGTGCGCTCCCTGATGTTCGCGACGGACTCAAACCCGTACATCGCCGTATTCTTTACGCTATGTGGCAAGAAGGCTTAAAAGCCAGTGCCAAATTTCGTAAATCAGCCACTGTCGTTGGTCGCGTTATCGGTGATTTTCATCCGCATGGCGACTCTGCCGTTTACGATGCCATGGTTCGTATGGCTCAGGATTTTTCCATGCGTTATATGCTGGTTAAAGGCCAGGGTAACTTTGGTTCGGTCGACGGAGATCCTCCGGCCGCATACAGATACACCGAGGCCAAGCTTGCTGCCATAGCCGAGGAGTTGCTACTTGATATCGAAAAACAAACAGTGGATTTTGCTCCCAATTTCGATGGCTCCAAAAAAGAACCCACTGTATTGCCCGCCAAACTTCCCAATCTTTTATTAAACGGTACCTTGGGCATTGCCGTAGGCATGGCTACCAATATACCGCCTCACAATCTAAGTGAGCTTTGCGATGCGATTTCGGCGCTCATCGATGATCCGGACATAGAGGTCGATAATCTGATCAAGCTTATTCCCGGTCCCGATTTCCCAACCGGTGGCATCATCTATGATAAAAACGAAATCAAACAAGCTTACGCCACCGGTAAGGGCGGTATAGTTATGCGCGCCGCTACCGACATCCAAGAAACTAAAGCCGGACAGTTCCGCATACTGGTTACCGAAATCCCTTACGCGGTTAATAAATCCACGCTTTTGGAAAAGATAGCCACTTTGGTTCAAGAAAAGAAAATTGAAGGCATTAAAGGTTTGAGTGATGAATCCAATAAGGAAGGTATTCGCATTGTCATTGATCTTAAAAAAGACGCATATCCCAAAAAGGTATTAAACCAATTGTATAAGATGACTTCATTGCAAGAAACCTTTCATGTAAACATGCTGGCGCTCGTGGATGGCGGAATGCAGCCGCGAGTTTTGAATCTTAAAGATATCCTCAGTGAATACGTCAACCACCGTAAAGAAGTTGTTCGTCGTCGCACAGAGTTCGATCTAACCAAAGCTAAAGATCGCGCTCACATTCTTGAAGGCTTGCGTATTGCTCTTCTAAAAATCAACCAAGTTATCGAAACTATCAAAAAATCCAAAGATAAGGATGTCGCGCGCGCAAACCTCATCAAGAAATTCAAGCTATCCGAAGCGCAATCAACGGCTATCTTGGAAATGCGTTTACAACAACTCGCTAACCTGGAACGCTTAAAAGTAGAGCAAGAATATCAAGAAAAGCTTGCCCTCATCAAAGAACTCGAAGCCATATTAAAGTCCGTTAAAAAGATGTTGGGTATCATTAAAGACGAAATACAAGAGCTTAAAGAAAAATACGGCGACGAGCGTCGCACCAAAGTCATTCCGCACCCTGTGGGTGATTTTTCCATGGCCGATCTCGTGCCCGACGAAACCGCCATTGTCATGCTGACCCGCGATGGCTATATTAAGCGTCTCCCGCCCGATACTTTCCGCACGCAAGGCCGCGGTGGCAAGGGCGTAGCCGGGCTCTCAACTAAAGAACAAGACGAAGTTTTTCAACTCTTCTCCACCAGTACTCATTCAGATCTTCTTTTCTTTACATCGCGTGGGCGCGTTTTTCAGCTCAAGGCTTATGAAGTACCGCAGGGTTCGCGCACGGCCAAAGGCCAGGCCATAGTCAATCTTCTTCAGCTGGCGCCGGGCGAGCGAGTAGCCAAAGCCCTGCCTTTTACCGACGTTGAAGGCATGAAGTTTATGATGATGGTAACCAGCCAAGGCACAATTAAAAAAGTTCCGCTGGAAGATTTTAAAAACGTGCGTCGCAGTGGTTTGATTGCTATCAATCTCCATGAAGGCGATGACTTGGAATGGGTTAAGCCCACAACGGGTAAAGATGAAATGTCCATTGTTACCCAAAATGGCCAGTCAATTCGTTTTGCAGAGAAGGATGTGCGTCCCATGGGCCGTGTAGCCGCCGGCGTACGCGGTATCAAGCTCAAGCAAGACGATAGAGTTGTTGGTATGGATATTGTCAATGCCACGGAAGCCAAAAAAGGTAAATTTACTTTATTCACCCTGTCCGAAAAGGGTATGGGCAAACAAACCAATATCAAGGAATTCAAGGTGCAAAACCGCGGTGGCTCCGGAGTTCGTGCCATGAAGGCTACAGCCAAAACCGGAAAAGTCGTCGCCGCGTTCATTGCTCCGGCCGACGAAGATCGTGATCTGATGATGATTAGTAAAAAAGGCGTCGTGATCCGCCAAACATACTCCAATGTCCCCGTCTTGGGTCGCGACACGCAAGGAGTCCGTCTCATGAGGCTTAAAGATGCCGACGATAGAGTTTCCTCGGTTACTTTTGTGGGTATCGATGAAGAAGATAAAAACGTCTAAATCTAATTAGCAAATAAAAATCCTCTGAATGAATTCAGGGGATTTTTGATCACCTTTTACCCAGAACCATGATTAAACATGATTTCAACAATTCCTGCACGTTTCGCTTTGCTCAGGCCGTGGCGGGTCGGCAAACTGATTTTTGATATGAATAATTTATTCCTATAGCAATCATGTTAATATGAACGAAAATCATGGTTAATCAAGATTCAGACAGTTACTCCAGCACCTTATCAATTAATCCATAGTCTTTAGCAGCCTTGGGACCCATAAAATTATCTCTATCCGTATCTTTCTCCAACGTCTTTAGCGGCTTGCTCGTGTGCTTGGCTAAAATCTTGTTTAACTGTTCTTTTGTTTTTAAGATTCGTTCAGCGTGTATTTTGATATCGGTTGCTTGACCTTCAACTCCGCCTAAAACCTGATGGATCATAATCTCCGAATTGGGCAAAGCAAAACGTTTTTCATCCGCGCCGCCTGCCAAGAGCACCGCGCCCATGGAAGCTGCGAGTCCGGTGCAGATCGTGCTAACATTACAATTAATATGTTGCATTGTGTCGTAAATTGCGAGTCCGGCCGTGACTGAACCGCCCGGTGAATTTATATATAACTTGATATCTTTATTTTTATCCTGACTTTCCAGAAACAACATCTGCGCGATTATAATATTGGCCACTTCATCGTTGATTGGCATGCCCAACATGATAATGCGATCTTTAAGCAGGCGTGAATATATATCATAAGCGCGCTCGCCGTGATGCGACTTTTCAATCACTGTGGGTATCAAGAAATCTTGAGGTGCTTGGGATTTAATTTCGTAAGGATTCATAGCATTCGAATTTCGAATTTCGAACAACGAACTTCGATTATTTAGTTAATTTTGAGTTTAAGCCAATTAAGTTATTGACGTATCAACTCCCAAAGCATAATCTAAACTTGCTTAGCAGTCAAATACTTTGAGTGCTAATAAACCCGATCCCCCTCTTATTTAAGAGCAGGGTTAGAATGGAGCTAAATCACCTCAAAGCCGGTCGCCGTCTCGCGAATTGAGCCCTCTACCATAAACCCCGCAGCCAACTTATGCCCGCCTCCACCAAACAACTTGGCTATAGCGGAAACATCCCGGCTCACCGATCTCATTGAAGCCTTGATTGTACCGTCTTTTCTGTCGTGAAGTACTAAAGTTGCTTCTGCGTTTCCGGTTACGGCTTGTAAAAAATTAGAGACACCTTCAACCGCGTTGGGCTGAACACCAAACCGCACAAAGTCATCATTTGTAATATACGTCACGGCCATGTTCCGACTTTCGTTTTTTTGTAATCTAGTGAGCGCCAATCCCCAAAGTTTCAATATTGGTAAGGTTTTATTCTTCAGCAAAAAATTTGCCACTTCATTCAACCTCGCGCCATAATTAATTAATCGTCCGGCAATCTCCATGCCACGGCTTGTTGTCGCTGCATTGCTAAAGTGCGAAGTGTCTGTCAAGATCCCGGTTATAAGCGACGTGGCCATAACGGAGTCAATCAACACCCTGTTGGTTTCAAAAAATCTGGTTACCACTTCGCAAGTAGAAGTCGCTTCAATATCAATCAAATTTATATCTCCATAAAATTGATTCGTTTTGTGGTGATCGATATTTACCAAAGTAGGGGAGTCGGGCAAGCTCTTAATCAGTTCTGCCACTCCCGCGTATTCCAAATCACTCGAATCAAACACAATCACCATATCGCAAGCTTGTTCAAAAACTTTTGTGTCGTTTGTATAAGCAAAAAACGCATCCAAATATTTATACTGATTGGCAGGCAAGTCTTTGCAAAACAAAGTCGCGTCTTTACCTTGGCGCTTGAGCCAGCTGTAAAAACCGCTCGTCGAACCCAGTGCGTCGCCATCCGGCTTTTGGTGACCGATCAAAAGCACGCGTTGCTTATCTTGCAAAACATCATAAAGCTGTTGTAATTGAAAATCAAAATCCATAAAACGCAGAACCTTGATTAACCATAATATCACAATGATTAACCATGATTACTAAAGGTACTGATCAAATTATATTGATCAATGAATTAGCATAATGCTACTTGTTCATAATGTCAACCTCTTAGGGCTTGGTTTTATTTGCATGTATTTGATAAACGTTTTGGCAATATTTGTCAGATCTTTCCATCATCTTTCAGTTCGTCTATAAACTCGTTTATAATAGCCCCTTTTTGCTGACTGTTATCAAAACTCCAATACAGCTTTGGTAAACGCCTCATTTTAAGATTGCCGGCCATTTCTTTCAAGATGTCGTGCTTAAACTCTTCCAAAGCATCTAAGACCTCATCCTGCTTGCTTACGGGCAGTACGCTCAAAACCGTATTGGCAAATCTCAAATCATTGGTGAGCTTCGCGTCAACCACGGTCACAAGCGAACCCAACGGGAATTCAACTTTTCTTTCCAATATATCCGCTATTGCATCCTTAAAGTGTTCTTTGCGTTGATTATAGTCTGTCATAACGCCTGAACCCTACTACAGATCGGATTAATTTACAACCTATCGACGTGAGACGATTGGAACGAGCGACGTGGGCAAAATAATTGACTCTAGCCTCTATTTAGCCTAAAATACTATCCATGTTATAGACACTAGCCTCTGGTCGCTGGCTTCTGGAAGTAATCCGGTCATTCAGCTGACAGCTAGAAACTAACAGCTTATTTGTTATGTATCTCAAACGTATGGAATTGCAGGGTTTTAAAACCTTTGCCGGAAAAACCGTTATGGAATTTGAACTTGATAAAAACGGTCGCCGCGGTGTAACCGGTATAGTCGGCCCCAATGGATCGGGCAAGTCCAATATCGCTGACGCGGCACGCTGGGTCATGGGCGAACAAAGTCTCAAATTGCTACGCTGTAAAAAATCCGAAGATGTCATTTTTTCCGGATCTGATAAAAAAGCGCGTTCCGGTTTTGCTGAAGTTTCCATCACGCTTGAAAACGACGACAAACCCGAGCTCGATTATTCCGAAATTGTTATCACGCGTCGCCTTTACCGCGATGGTCAATCAGAATACGAAATAAACAGGCAATCCGCGCGCCTAACAGATGTAGTCATGCTTTTGGCTCAAGCCGGAATCGGTCAGCGCACATACAGCGTCATCGGTCAAGGTATGGTTGATGATGTCCTATCTGCAACGCCAACAGAACGCAAGGCTTTTTTTGATGAAGCGGCCGGCTTGCGTCCTTTTCAGTTAAAACGTCAATCCTCGGTCAATAAACTCGAATCTTCTCGCGACAATTTACGCCAATCAGAACTCCTGATCCGCGAAATCCAACCACGCCTCAATTCACTCGAGCGCCAGGTGAAGCGCTTGGAAAAACGTGAAACACTGGAAGCTGATTTGGCAACTCTTGAAACTCAATATTATGGCGCCATGTGGCATAACCTGGAAGCCGCGCTAAATACCGCCAAGGCCTCGCGCGATAAAGCCACCAAAGAGGCTGATGAGGCCAACGCGGCCGCCGAAAGATCTGAAGCCGAACTACGTGCCATGGAAGGCACTAATCCTCCTTCGGAAGATTATGGCAAACTACGCGCTTCGCTTAATAACTTAATGGAAGATCGCGCCAAGCTCCGCGAGCGCCAATTTAAACTCGAGGCCGCATCTGAAGTTGCTAAAGTACGCGCCGAAAAACCTTGGGCGCCTTTACCTCTTTCCAAAATTATCAGCTCCATCGAATCACTTGGTAAAGAACAAGATAGCTTACTTAAAGCTCTCGAATCCGACAGAGTCGATATCTCCAAAATCAAGCGAATCTCCAAATCCATTAAAGAGCAAATTAGCGAACTAAATTCCAAACTCCAGCGTCCGGCTCCCGAACCCGAACAAGAAAAAGATACCGATCCCAAACTTAAACAAGAGATGACTGATCTCCTCTCGTCCATGGATGACATCAACCATCAAATTGAATCCGTTCAAAAAGAAATCGAAGATTTAAACGCCAAAGAACAAAAAAGTCGCTCGCATATTTTCGAAGTCCAACGCACCTTATCCGCCAAACGTTCCGAAGCCTCTCGCGCCGAAAGCCGCAAGAGTCAAGCCAACGTTGAGCTGGCCCGCATCGAAACAAAAAAAGATGCTTTCATGCAAGACGTGCGTACGCATATCCCAAATCAAGAATCCGAGCTCTCCGCTCTCGCAGTTCAAGCTGCCGATATTTCCGATCCCCAAACCTTGGCGCCACAAATCAGCAAATTGCGTGCTCAACTGGAGTTCATAGGCGGTATAGATCCCGAAACCATCAAAGAATATGAGGAAACCAAAAGGCGCTATGACGAGCTTACCTCGCAAACCGAAGATTTGATCGGTGCCATGGCCTCTCTTGAAACCATTATTAAAGAATTAGATCAAACTATTTCCGAACGTAGTCGCACCGCCTTCCGTAAGCTTAATCATGAATTCGGTTTATATTTCAAAAAACTCTTCGCTGGCGGTGAGGCGCATCTAAGCGAAGTTTTCCCCGAGCCCGAAGTGGACGAAGAAGGAAATGTTATCAAAGCCGTTGATGCGAGCGTAGGCCCCTCGGGTATCGAAATCCATGCTACACCTCCGGGCAAGCGCCTTAAGTCAATCGCTCTCCTCTCTGGTGGCGAGCGCGCGCTTTGTTCAATCGCGCTTATCTGTGCCATTATGGCCACCAACCCTTCGCCCTTCGTTGTTCTCGACGAGGTGGATGCGGCTTTAGATGAATCCAATTCTCACAAGTTTGCGGAGATCATCTCTTCACTTGCCGACCAAACCCAATTTGTCATCGTTACCCATAACCGCGCCACCATGGAGCGCGCCCATATCCTCTACGGTGTTAGTATGGGTGATAACGGCACTTCACAGCTTCTGTCCGTCAAAATCCAAGACATGCTCAAAAAATAACAAACGCATAATGTCCGGCGCGTTAAACAAGATCCGGTAAGCAAAAAGCACGCGCTTGTGGCAGTATGGCGTATTTTAGGTTCTTTAAATGAGTGATTCAGCCAAACAGTCTTTATAGACTTAGCTAATTTTTACCTAATTTAAGCTAAAGAATAAGTCTTGACGCATATTTGAACCCATGAGATACTCTAAAAGTACCTTTTTACGTCTTGCTTAATGCAAGACGTCATTTGTCATCACTGGCAGTTTATACCGTTATAGTCGGTACAACCCTTGACAAATGCCATAAAAAATGATATAAAACATAATCAACCGATCATTCCACTGACCAACTGGACAAATAAAGCACAAAAGAGGCTTCAAACAATCCGCGTCCACGACAAGCATGGGATCTACTGGTAGGTTTCTACAGGTCTTAGGACTCGTATCATCCTACAACTAGATTTCTTGGATGCGGATTGTTTGAGGTCTTTATTTGTTTCCCGCCAGAATTTAACGCAATATCTCAATAACCTAGCTCTCTTCGGATCTGAGCTTGTCTTCGATAAACTCAGATCCTGACGAACGGAAGGATGGATTCATTCCTCAGAGTCAAAGACCAATCACGTAATCAAATGCCAATACCCAACTCGATTGATAATTAAAGATATTGATCATTGGTCATAAATTGGTTATTGTCTATTAGTCAACAATATTAATAATTGTATCGGCTATTTTAAGTATTATGATAGAAGCAACAGTAAAAAGTAATAAAGATGGACTCATATCGTTATCCTTGGATAACGGTCAAACTTTGAATATTCCCGAATCCACAATCACGGGCAATGTTAAACAAGGTGATATAATTAACATTCTCTTTGCCGCGCCGAATCTGAAAACTCAAGCTTCCAAAGATCTCGCCAAAAACCTCCTCAATCAACTAATCAATAATCAATAAGCAAGCTTCAATACCAATAAATATATCAATCCCTAATCGCGTTTAACGCAACCAATCATCAATTGGTTATTTTATTAAGGAATTATATGTCTAAAAAGTCCAAAAAAAAGAAGAAGGTCCAAGGCGATAACAATACATCCCAAACCAAAACCAAGCCAAAATTAGAAGATGATAACAAAGTCGCGGTCGCCAAACCCGTTTTGCTTTGGAGTGGTATTACGCTCGGTGTCATTCTTATTCTGGGTACCATGATTACGTTGGGAGCTTTTGCATATATGCGCATGTATGAGGGCAAAATATATCCCGGTGTAAAAGTTTTGGACATGCGCTTGGACGGCCAAACGCCCGATGAAGCACGTGAAAATCTTACCAAAGCCGTCGATTCAGCTTTGACTGATGGCTTGCGCTTTTCTCTGGATGGTCAAGATGCGAATTTGCAAGCTTCGGCCAATAGCGATTTACCTGACGTAATTTTATACGACATCAATAAAGCCGTTGCCGATGCTTATAGTATTGGACGCTCCGATGAACTCAGAGTCGCTCTATACCAACTGTTACGTTCACGTATCCGCGCTTATCACAAGGACGTTGATATTAATATCGACCGGAGGCGCATAACCGAAACTCTAAAAAGCAAATATCAAGACAAGTTAACTCCGCCCATAGATGCCACTTTTGAAATCACAACTTATGAAGATGAACCGCCCGAAGTGCTTATTATACCTGATGAAAGCGGTAAAACGCTGGACATGCAAGGCGTATTTGAAAAGCTCGGTGCGCAAGCGCAAGTATTGGATTTCCGTTCCATCACCTTGCATGTCAAAGAAGAACCGGCCGAAAAGCAAAAACAAGATTTGCAAAATATTGTTTCCAGCGTTGAAGAAATGCTAACAAGGCCACAATTGGTTTTTACTCATGAGAATCAAGAGTATCCCATCGAACCCGAAATGCTTTCCAATTGGATAACCATTGGCGATGACGACTCTACAGCGGTTATCGACCAAACCTTCTTCGCCTCCAGTATCCGTATGCTTGCCAAAGATATCGAAAAAGAAAGCAAGAGCGGCTCCATGGAAGTAAAAGACGGCGAGATTGTTTCTTTTACCGCCGGCACTCTGGGGCGAAAAGTTAATATACAAAAAACCCTGGAACCTGTCTTAAGCTCTTGGCCACCTTCATCAACCTTCCCCTTTATCGTCGAAGAAGAACATGGCAAGATTACCGGCGAAAATCTGGAAGATTTGGGTATCAAAGAATTGATCGGCGTGGGCAAATCCAATTTTCGCGGCTCGCCATACAACCGCGTGCGCAATATAACCAAAGCCGTGGAAGAACATGTTAATGGTACTTTATTGGCTCCAAACGAAGAATTTTCCATGCTTGGCGCTTTGGGTGAAATAGACGGCGCTCATGGCTGGTTGGCTGAGCTTGTCATTAAAGGTAATGAAACCAAGCCCGAATACGGAGGCGGTCTTTGTCAGATCGGTACCACCATGTTTCGCGGCGCGGTGGACACGGGTTTAAAAGTAACCGAACGCCGCAACCATTCTTACCGTGTTTCCTATTACGAACCGGCCGGCACTGACGCCACCATTTACGACCCGGCTCCCGACTTCAGATTTGTGAACGACACTCCCAAACACGTCTATATCAATGCCTATATTGTGGGTACCGAAATCTTTTTTGAATTTTGGGGCACAGACGACGGTCGCGAAGTCATCGTGGACGATCCGAGTATTTACAACATAACCGCCGCGCCGCCCACCAAGCTCATCGAAACAACCGATTTGGCGCCCGGTAAAAAACGCTGTACCGAATCGGCTCACGCCGGCGCTGACGCGCATTTCAAAACAACAATAACTTACGCCGACGGTCAAGTACGTGAAGAAATATTTCGTTCCCATTACCGCCCCTGGCAAGCTGTTTGCCTCATCGGAGTCGAAGAAGTAATTGAAGAGGATCCTGAACCGGAAATCGAAAAAACCGCTTCTGAAGCTGTAGAGTAGATGTTCCGTCGAGTAAAACGCGACACCTAATCAACATGGTGCAAAATATAGTTTATATCTCCATAACGCTGATCCGATCTACTCGCCCATCATCGCTATATGAAGGCATTGCGGGCGCGGAGCTGTAAGAGTCGAGCTGAGTTGCGATGAGTCGACGCGGTACGAATCGCGTATTTGCGATCCCATACTCCAAGTTCAATGAATATATTCGAAATTCTTTGTTCGTATGTTATAATTACCGCATTATGACAAATCTCTCAGATTGGATGCCCGCCTCCGAAGAAGGTCAACTCTCGGTCGATGTCTACCGCGAAGGCGATACTCTCGTGATCCGCTCATTGGTCGCCGGCGTAAATCCGGATGATTTGGATATTTCCGTTCATGGTGATTTGCTCACTATCCGTGGCAAGCGCAAACATGAAACTAAAGAACTGGCCACGGATTGGTTTTACGAAGAATGTTATTGGGGCGGTTTTAGCCGTTCTATTGTTTTGCCTTATCATGTGGCGGCCGACGCAACCGAGGCAAAAATAAAAAACGGCATACTGGAAATCCGCATACCCATCCGCCAAGATGGCAAGCAGGTCAAAGTTAAATGGGATAAATGACCGGGTTTCATATTTCTTAATTTTTACATTTTGTAATTATCAAGCAAGTAGTAAGATGTGCGTAGCTCGCTATGCTTCGCGCTTCGTACTTCGTGCCATGTACCGAATACCGTGTACTGATTGTTTTTTATGCACAATAAACGTGTAAATCACGTTCTTTTTTGTTTTCATATATGATATTATAAACATGCATCTATGCAGGATGAAAATATGCACCATAGCGGGTCAAGCCGGATGCACTGGAAACAGCTAAATAAAGAGCAAAAAACGATAATAATAGCCTTAATTATAGGTTCAATTTTTGTGTTTGTTTTTTCAGCTTACAGGGTACGTCAAGGTATCTACGCGCCCTTTATGGCCAGCGTTGAAGATTACGAAAAAAATCGCGATTTAATTAAAGATCCTATCGCTGAACACGAAGCTTTGCAAAAACGCACAGATACCGACGGCGATGGATTATCAGATTGGGCCGAGGAAAACATCTATAAAACCTCTCCTTATCTTTGGAGCACGGCCGGTGATGACGTGCCTGATAACGTAAAAATTGCCCGCGGTGAAAATCCATTATGCAAAAACGGCGAAGATTGTGGCATGACACAGCCTATAAATTACGATTTGCCAACAACAACTTTGCCTTACGACTATAACCAAATTCAAAACAATTCAAACGCTGTTAACGATTTATTAACCGGAAAATCACCCGCCTCGGAAGGTTATCAAGATGTGGCCGAGGACGCGGGAATTGATTTGGAAACCTTAAAACAACAAATTCCCAAAGACCCGGATGTTCTAAGAGAGGCTATACTTGCCAGTGGAAAAGTTACCGAAGAGCAGTTGAATGATATTTCAGACGAAGAATTATTAAAGTTTTTTAACGAAGCCATGGCCGATCTGGAAGCCGAAATGGAACAAGAAAAGCAAAAAGATACAGACTAAAAAATTATGCGAAAGTTCACAGTTAAAAATTTGATTACGAAAACAGCCATAGGCTCGGCGATTTTGACGATGCTGGTCTCCATGGTTTTGGGGCCTTACACCTCAGCGGCCGACACTAAACCGGATGATCCCAATCCGCCTCCTATGTCGCCAACTGTTTGGCATTGTTATGCTATCGCACAAGCGCCGCAAGAAGGGCCGGGTAGTGGTAGCGCCACATTTACATGGACAAAATTTTATGACTGCATGCAACATTATGAAGAATACACATTGGAATGGCGTGAGAGGGTAAATGACTGGTGGTATCGTCGCTCCGAAAAAATGTTGCAAAGCACAGAAAATAAAATAATTATTGCCGGCGTGGGGTCTGCTATGGATGCCATTGCTTACATGACAACTAATTTTGCTTACGATGCGGCCAATTGGATTTTGGGAGGGGATAGCCCCGATGGAAGGCCCACCTTCTGGGAAGGTAACTTCGGCGATTATTTGACACATCACGCGGATCAAGCATCCGGAGTATTTTTTGAACGTTTTGATGCCATGCATCAGTTCAGCGCGGATTTTGGTAGCGGAGATCAAACAGAATTCGGCTTTACAACTTTATGTAAAAAACCCAGCCCCTTGGATATTCGCCTGGGGCTAGGACTGCCGGGGATAGGTCCTATGTCACCCGGTACTTGTACGCTTTCCGCCATGGTGGATAATTTTGAATCCATCGGTGATATGGTCAGTTCTGAAGAAGCGCTAACAATGCATCGTGAGGCATTTAATCCGCACGGCAATGACTTTCATGTGGGTTTGGAGTTGCACTCAAATTATATTGATGCGATTTTGGGCGAACGCAATAGTGCCAAGCTGACGCGCGAGGAAACCGAAGGCATGGTTCCTATTCTAGATAAAGTAACGCAAAAAATTGAATATCCCAGTATGCTTGCCAATGAAAGCCTTAGGAATATAGATCCGGTTGCCATGGCGTTAAGCTCAAAAGAGCAACGAGAAGATTACATGATAGCTACTTTTCTTGAAACGGGTATTAGTGGCATAACAATCCTCACAATACAAACTTTTGCAAGCCGTTTAGCCTTAGGTTTGTTAGATAAGATATTTAATCCTGAGGAGGGTGTAGATGGCGCATCTACGGGTGATACCCAAAAATACAACATAATATACCAAAATTTAACAAATGAAGATGCTACGGGTGATATGCAGAATTTTTATGAACGCCAAGCTTTTGCCAAATCTATAGGTGATTTCATAATATCTTCATATTATTCACAAAAAGATCAAGATCTTATAACTCAACTATCCACCTGCTCACAGATTCGCGGTAAATGGAATTGTGCTATGGATCAGAATCTGGCCATAGCGATCGGCATGGGCACAACCGACGGCGCGCTCACTATTGGCAAAGCCGCGGGCATTGGCAATGAAAACGCGACCGTCAACCCCAATGCCATAGGCCTGCACGCAGATTGGGAACTCATTCCTGAAAGCGATATCGCCAACAATACCGACCCATCCTGTTATCAGCGTGCCTATTGCGCGGGCAACCTCAAAAAGCTTCGCTTGGCGCGTATCTTACCGATCGGTTTTGAAATGGCCGCCAACTCACCTTATAACGTCAAGCACAACGGAAGCTATGTCACCTTGGGCGAAGTAATTCGCGGCTTTTATGATTGCAACGAAGACGGTGAATTGGATAAGAACCACCCGTGGTGTCATTTAATCGACCCAAATTGGATTTTAGCCGCTCCTAAATATCAATGTCGCGCCGAAGGTTACGGCGATGCTTTAATGCCCGAACTCGGTACTCGTCAAGAAGAATGTGGCGACATGGTAACTTGTTTAGGAACCGACCAAACCGGAGAATGTGACCGTGGTTATGGTTATTGTTTGGCCGAGCGCCCGGTCTATAAATTTGACGCGCCCGAATGCGATGCGCACAATGCTTCTTGCCGTACTTACGTCTCATCTAAGGGTAAGGATTTAAGTGCTTTGCGTTATACCGTGGAACGCGGTGCGTGCTCTCAAGAAAACATCGGCTGTATGTGGTATTCCACTTTGCGTTATACGCCCACACCCGACACAACCGACGGCCTCTGGGTCGGCACATTAAACGATGGCCCGCGCGTTTACCTCGACGGAGGTGCTGAGCCTTGTGCCGCGGCCGGTTGTACCAAAGTTTTAAACGTCGAAGTGGGCGAGCCGGCTCTTAACCTCGTGCGAAACGGTTCACTTGAAGAAGTTGTTGAAACCCAACAAAACGGAGAAAATGTGTTGCAGGAAATTTCCGGCTGGGATTCCACCAATGCGGTTTATACTAACATCGAATCCACTGAAGATTCATACGATGGATCCAGATCGCTAACATTGGAGTCTGCTGCTAATGATCAATTTATTCAAACCCTAAAACTCTATCCCAACCGAAATTACACATTGTCATTTTACTTTAAATCCAAAGAGAATTACGGAACCACTTCGGGCCATGTAAATATCGACTTTTTCAATGATGATGAAACAATTTCGGCCAATCGTATCACTGATGAGCCTGCGAATTTTGAAGATTGCTATTGGGATAGCGCCAATAGCCGCCTCACCTTTAACGAAGTGCCCGGCGACGGTGAATGGCATCGTAAAGTTTGTCAATTCGTGTCACCCGAAGATGTTGGAGTAGCACGAGTGTATCTTAACTTGGCTGATTTCTTATATCTTGACGCGATCCAACTCGAAGAAGGAGAATTTGTAACCGAATTTATCGATGAACCGGCTGATTTGGAAGAGAGTTACATCCAAATCGCTCCCGATGAATACGCTTGTACCGGTAATGACGACGAGGATAATCCGGCTTGCGGTAGTTACGCCCGCCTCTGCCGTCAAACCGAAGTGGGTTGCCAAGGTTACAACTCTGTCAATGATCCTACCGCGCCCGAAATTCCGGCTACACTGACTTCTAAAGATTATTGCCCGTCCGCATGTTCGGGTTATGGCGAATACCGTAAACTGGCCTCATCTTTTGATTTGGTGGAAAACCTCGTCCATCCCGAATTCAGTGATCCCACTGATGATGGCAGAACTTACCTGATTCCCAAGCAAGCCACGGCCTGTACATTACAACAAGTTGGCTGTGAGCCGTTTACCAATATGGAGGCGGCTCAGGAGGGCGGTGAGACGATAGCTTATTATGATGAACTCCGTTCCTGTCAAACACCCAACGAACTGTCACGCACCTACTTTACTTGGGAGGGTAGCGATGAAGAGGGTTATGTTTTGCGCACCTGGGCTTTGATTGCCGAATCCGACACCAGTAATAAACCGGATGTCATGTTAAAAGGCGCGGAATTTGGTGATATCAAAGATCCTGATTCTTGCGACGAGGCTTTGTGGAGCTCGGGTGCCGACCAGGATTGTCGTCAATTCTATGACGAAGCAGGTGACGTCTACTACGCTTATTACTCTCAAACCATCAGCTCGGACGAAGATTGTACCCTTTACCGCAAAGATGATTCCTCACAAGTAGACTGTGAAATGACCGGCGGACATGAATACTTGCCCGAAGCACAAGCTTGCTTGTATTACGCTTTGCCCTCTGAAAGCTATATTTGTTCGGCATCTGCCGGTGGTTGTCGCGCTTACCTGGGACCAACCGGGCGCAATGCCGTACAAACTTATTTTCAATCATTTGCCGATGATGGCAGTGAGGTTGGCTTTAGCTCCAATTCGGGCGCTGTTATTACCCGCTCCGAAGAATCTGTTTTGGTAGGAGATTATTCACTTAGAGTCGAATCAAATGGCGGTAGTGATATTCAAACCCAAGTAGATATTCCTCTTATCACAACAAGCTCGCTTTACAAAGTCTCTTTCTGGGCCAAGTCCCAAGACGCGGGTGAGGTAACTGTGAGCATCGACGGCCAAAGTATAAGCACTGTTAGGCCAAGTATTATCTGGCAAAGATTCGAGCTTGGTCCGTTTGAAGTTCAAGATACCACTTCCACACTCTCGTTCACCGGTCCGTCATCAATGGGTTCTCTATTTATCGATACAATCAAATTGGATCAGCTAAACGATGTCCGCTTTTTGGTTAAAAACAGCTGGACAATTCCCGCGGCCTGCGATGCGACAGCCGAGGGTACTCCCGAGCCGCGCGCCATGCTCGGTTGTGCTGAATACATGGACCGCGACGGTAATCAAATTTTTGCCAAAAACTTTTCCAACCTTTGCCGTGCCGACTCAATCGGCTGTAAAGCTTTCATCGATACGCGCAGTGTTTCCAATCCGTATCCGGAAACGCGAAACATTACCGGGACTCCCGGCCCATCTCCTCGTAAAGATGCCAATGCCAAAGCTTACGAAGAACAATATTTGGGCGATTGGTCCGTAACCAGCCCGGCTTGGCGTTATTACTATGCCATCGACGACGCCCGCGCCCGCTGTGATGAATCTCAAGATTCCTGCCGTGCTTTCGGCAAGCCGATTTTCACGCAAGACCGCTTAAGTCTGGAACCGACCGATGTAACCATTGATCCTAATAATCCCGCCAATACCGAAATATTACAAAATCAAGATATCATCTACGAATTCGACACAGTCACACTCAAACACGATTGGGACGCTTATTATAATGATGACGAATCGCTTAATCTTGCCTGCCGTAAAGACGAACTGCACTGCGAAAAATACCAATCCGGTAATGTTACCGAATACTTCCGCGATCCGGGTAACCATACCTGCGAATGGCGCGATGCTAAAGAACTCAGTGCCAATCCCGAAGTCGGTATTTACACCGATGGCACATACGGCGGCTGGTTCAGAAGTGAAACCGATATTCCTTGTTATCCTGGTAATGATCAACAAAATACCGCGCCTTATCTCAAAGATGGAACCAATTTCGGCGCTTATTTCACGGGCGAGGATCAATACACCGGCTGGGTCAGCAAATGCCCTGTCGACCAAAGTGAATGTACTGAATTTGTCGATCCTAACGATACATCGGATGCCAAAAATTCCACGGGCCGCTCATACTACCTTATCAACTCCCGGCAAATCGACGTCAGTTCTTGTGGGGGTATGGCAGAGCCATTGGCCGGTTGTGTACTTTTCAATAATAAGAATATCCTCAGTCTTTACGCTAACAGTAAAGCCAGTTACGACTTGGTCAATGCCGAGCGGGGTGCTCCGCAAAATCCAATAGATTGCGAGGCTGATCCCGGTAATCCGCATTGTAGATATTGCAGTAACTACGTAATCAAAAGTCCCACGTTTCCTCAGCAACAGCTGACAGCGGAAGAGATTGTCAGCATCATTAAGAGCACCGCTGTCAATGAATACGAAACACAAAAATACGCTACGGAGCTCATAAAATATGAAAATCAAAACAATTCTTGCAATACGGATGCCGATTGTATTCGTGAAGGCATTTCTTTATTCCCGAGTAGTATGCCCAACAAACCTCAAGTCGACGGCTTTGTTGTAGGTACTTGTGGCCGTTCCAATGATTCAAATGTAGTATTAAAAGTTAAACTCGATCGAGAGTGCGCCAGATGGATGGGCTGTAAAACCGGCGAGACTGTTTACGATCCGGCTCAACAAAAATACGTTAACCAGTGCAGTGAATTACAATTATGCGAAGATAATGGTTCGGCAAATGACGATATATATTGTTCCGACTTTACGGACCGCAACATAGAGGAATTATTAACTCCGGCGCAATTCGTTTCCATGGAAGCATACAGTTCACGTGAAGTCGGTTATGGTCACATGGATTATTCGGGCTATACTATACCCAATCAATATTTATTGCCGGACATTCAAACCAGGGCGGTTGGAAGTGATATTTTAACGGGTGACTCGGCTTTAAGATATAAACAAAATAAACGCTTGGTCGCCGGCTTGCCCATTACTTCAGGTGGACCGATATTAGTACTGGATCCGGATCCGGCTTATCCTAATTTGGATTTATGTCGTGACACTCGCACCAATCGAATTGGTTATGTATTAAATAATGATACTTGCTATTTGGCAATCAACGAACCACAGGCGCTTTCATTTGTCGCGGGCGGTAATCAAGGCAATAATTTATCTCGCGACATTACCGCAATCTACAAATACTTCAACCAAGGTAATACTGGTCCTGATAATTCTTTGTTGCAAAACGCTCTACCTTCGCCCGAATGCCAGTTATATCCCGAGCAAACTTCACCCTTGCCTAATTCGTATGTAGCTAAATGGAATGAACAATCCGTGCCACCAACGCCTCTGGAAATGGCTCAAGGTTTTGAGGCTGCCAAGGCCTGTGTTTATGGCGAGGACTGTTCTTGTTCATACCGTAAAGTTCGCTACCAAGCCGGAGCAGAGCAGTATTACGCGGTGGATGGCAGGGCACCGGCCATAGGTATTTGTATTGGCGGAGATAATGACGGCGGAGCGTGCGTGCCTGGTGGCTTTGTGCCGGTTAGCGCATCAGACAAAGTAATAGCCAATGCCGCTCAACAATTTGGCCCTCAAGAAGCCAGCCAGTGCGGCGGAACGGGTATGTGTGCTTCTATACAAGACGTGGTTATACATAATGGTATGTATGGTTATTGTTTGGAACGTGATCGCACTCGTACGAATGGCATTTCTCAAGATAGTGCTCCTTGCCTTACCTGGAGCCCCATTGCGGTTGTGGGTGGAGGTAATGAAGATTTACGCCATTACGCGCCGAGCGCCGGTTATATCGCGCCTCAAGGCAGTGGCGAATACTACTGCATGAGTGGCGCCAATGAGCAAACTCTTAGCACTCCATCCACCCAAATGAAATATTATAATAATTCCTTAAGTATTAGATATAATGAACATTGGTGGATGCCCGGCGATCTATGGCAGTTCAACTTCGCCCGTAACGAAGTTTGGTGGAGTGCGCAAAATGAGGGTGCTAATGTAGCCATTGATGGAGTTGATAATATCAGCTTTATAAACCGCACTAGTGAAGAGGTTTTAGAGAAAGTGGTTATCAAGAAAGACGAAGATGGCGAACCGATACCCGGGCAAAGAACCGTACCTAGCAACCAAACCAAGAATATGCGTTTTGCCTGCCGGCGCGTAACCACTTGCGAAGGTCGCCCTAATGCAAATGATACTTTTGATTCTAATGATAAAGAAGGCCGTTGGATTATGACAGGGGACAGCTTAACCAATTCCTACATGGAATATTTTATCCCTAGTGGGCCAGGTATAAATTGGACCGATGAAGATTATTACGATTATAATTATGGCTTATTCAGATTTAGTTTAATGCCCTACGCGGCCGGAACCGCTTGTAAATGGAATCCCAAATGGCTGGATATGGATTATCCCACGGTTGATCAATCCGAAAATCAAAGTTTCTCCTGTCAGGCGTATTTAGAGCAAACTCAACAAAATTCACAGCAATTCATTTCACAATTTCGCCAAAAGTTTCCCGGAGTCTTAGACAGAAGTTCTGAAGAAATTTTGCGCGATGATCAGGGAACACCTGTTAGAATGGAATGTGCCATAGGCGAGGACGGGTCTTGCTATTACAAATTTTGGGAGACCGGATATCAAAATGACAACCAAGAGCAGTTCCGCTGGCCGTTTGCCATCTTTCAAAACAAACTGGAAAAATTTAATTTTAAAGAACAATATAAAACTTATTATGCACATGAATGCAACGCCGGATCTCCTTACTTTGGCATTCGTGCGGTTTTTCAAAATGTAAACAAGCGCGACAACCGCCTACAGCCCGACGAAGCAAAAAATATGGGTTTTGAAGGCCCATGGCAATTTATCGGTTTTTGGTTTACCACTTGCCTGCCCACCGAGCGCCGTGCCGACCCCGGTTGGTTGTATATGCGAATGGATACTGTCACGGCTGATGTTTGTAAAGAAGTAGGCCAAGTTATAGCGCCCGAATCACGTGAAAACGCCGCCTTTATGGATCGTATCTGGTCGCGAGGCAATTTCTTACTTCCCGTCTTGGGCCTCAACTATGACTCGCGCAATGAACCGTATGGCGCCGCTTTGGCAACATCTGAAATCGGTTCCGATCCGATGCTACTGGGTGCTTCGGTGCCAACGTCCGGCGCTTTAAACAAAGCTCCCGGATTCATCGACTCCGGCCTTACAACAGCCGCCATCTTAAGCCAACAAAACAGTTGGGTGCCTTTAACCAATCTTTTTGCTCGTGTTTACAAAGTTTACCGCTGGGATCCAAACGCTGTGGAGTCGGGCGATTGGACTTGTGTTAAAGGTTCACAAAAAGGCAAACCCTGCCCTGAATACGCCAATAATTATGATGGTCTCAAGGTTTGCGGAGAATATGCTACTTGCGACCCGGATGTTAGCGTGGACATCAAGAACCAAAATTGGCGCTGTAACACTCTCTCGGGTGTGAATCGAGGTCTGCATTGTGGCGACGACCCTTACCCGGCCAGAAACACTGATCCGATTTGCCATAACGCGGCCTTAGCTTGGTCTTGGAATGAAGTAAAAGTAAAAGAGGAAACCGTACCTCTTTACTCAGCTTGTGAATCAGAGAAAGATCGTTTCGATTACTATATACCCACATCGAGGTTTGGCATGTGTGACTCAGGTCCTAACGGAAAGGGTGAGAATCTGGTTCCGCAAACAATAAACTGGAATACTTACTGCGATGATTGGTTTATTTGGGGCGGTGAAGAAAATGCACCGACCTACGATAGGGATGAAAACGATAGCATTCGCCTGCGCTTTTCCCGCAGAGAATGCCCAGATGGCTATTATATAGCAGATCCAATTGCACCCGATAAACCTAATACCGCTGGCAAGGGATATACATATGCGACTCCGTTGTTGCTTGTATATGGCTTACTAGAAATGGAAGTTTATGATAGTAATTGCGAAAAGGATATTAATGGAAATTTGATTGATAGATTACAAGAGCTTATTGAGGATCCAGATAAGTTACAGCGCTATAAACAGGAAGTAGAGTCATACGTTGATTATTCTGGATGGGGTAGTAAATACAATACGGATACCCATATTGTTGAGCAACTCAAAAAGATTAAACTATTGTGGGAACAAGATATAACCGCGTTACAATCGTTACAATACGGAGCGCCTATAAATTATCAATTGGGCAGATGGCTTCCTGATACGGCAGCGCTTTTTTCCGATTTTAACTGCGCTGATGATTCGGTACGCGCTGGTCTTAAATGCGGAACACCGGGAGAAGCATCCAAAGATTGCCCTATGCGCATCGATCCTTGTGGCTCGGGTGGTTATTATACGAAGGATTATTTAGGCACAGAAGTACCTGCTTGCGGTTATTGCAATCAAGATTCGAATCATAAATATAACGCCAATTATCCTCACAACGACAATACGGGCTTTTGCCAAGGTTTTAATCCCATGGCTCGTTGTCATGATAATTCAGATTGCGTATTTACTGACTATGAACACTGGGGTGCTTTTGATGAAGGAGGTGCCAGCGGTAAAGATTGGAATAGAGGGCGTAAAGATGTCTATCTTTTATTTTCAAATGAATTACAAGATGAAAAAGATTTGGTAATTGCACCAAGAAATATCCAACCTCCAACAGTCAAGCTCCCAATGCCACTGGTAAAAACCAATGAATGGGGCGAACCTGATTATCCAAATAAGCTACCTGATCAACTTCAAGAACCGGCAATTTTAACTAATTTTAACAATCACGATTGGAAAAAAGAGAATTATCATACATATAATTTAAATTGTGGCACTGAAGTTTGGGAAAGCATGTGTCAAACAATTTTTGATAATGTAGATCCAGAAGAAGCGTTTACGACAACGAATTACTTGAATACGCGAGAGGAGGTAATCCAGTTTTATCCTGTTGTAAGTAGCTGGGAAGATACTGGTGTTATTCCTGGGTTAGAAACGAAATACCTAAATCCGGGTACTATTGGCTATCTTTATCAAAAATGCATGCGATCCTGCGAAGGGAGTGCTTTGCTAGCACCTAATGCTTATGCGGATTATTACAATAAAATCAATGATAAAGAACAGCCGCCCAAACAAAGAATGGCGGCAGTTGCCCCTTTTAGCGTTAATCCGTTGACTCAAATATTATATTCTTTGGGTTTTCAGGGTAAGTATTGGGTGAAGCAAAGTATATACGATACTTTCAGTGTATTTCTTGTAGAAGGGTTGTTATCAAGAACATATCACAAATACGAGAGGGATGAGTATTCCATAATGGAGTTGGCCAAAAATAAACCCATCATTCACTTGGAACTCGGCGAGGAGCTTTATTCTTATCGACATTTTGTTAATGCGATGGACGCGATTAGCGATAATTTTATAGATCGTATTGACTCTACACATGAGAATAATCAAGTTTATTCCATAAACTCTCAATTTCCTTGGGATCCTGAAAAAATTCGATTTACTACTGTTTTTCCATTGGTTAATGAAGCATATGGCCAAGGGGAGTGGTTGGATCCATGGGAGAAATACTTTTGGAAACAAGCTGTTAAAATTTGGCCTGGTTTTGGGATTTCGCTTGATTTAATTGACAAATTGGATGCCATTGTGAGCGATACGATCGAACTGGATAGTGAAGCTTATAAAGCATTTGCCGAACAAGTAAAAGTTGATATGATAGAAAACTATTACGATAAAACCGGATGGGGCACGTTCATGAATCCAAATTGGCCAGCAGATGTGCGTGCGCTTTCATTATACCCGGGTGCCATGCCCGCCGCAGTACCCCGGCAAGACACTGTTGACCCCGATGCTGATAATTCTTATGTATTTATTCCCGGCCACTGTGAACCACCGCCGGGTGGAACAGACAGTGATAGCATAGAAGGTGAATTATTAAGCCTAAACCCCGCCGGTATTTGGAGTGAATATACAAGTAAGAGAAAAAAAATGCTTAAGTTCTTGCATCCGGGTAGAGTTTGGCCTTTGCACCATTGGTATAAAACTTCTAACGATCCTAATAGCCAAACGTTTAGCTTTATTCATCCTTGGGAGTCGGAAGAGCAAATATACAGTAATTGGGGAAAAGAGGGTTTATATCCTAAAGATAAACATGATAAGTACTTCATGACAAATGCGGAAATTGAAAGGCATAAATGGTGGCAACCCACTGTACAAAGCAAAATAGGCGTGGATTCCAGTTCCATTAGTCTTGAAGGTCCTATTAATCCCAACGACCCCGATACCACCTTGGGTATGCGTTCAACTTGCCGTTGTGTTGGTGGAAAACGCAACGGAACCGTACAAGAAAGTGAAGCCGATTGTAATTTGGGCTTACCGGATTCCATGAACCCGGAAAAAATGGCCGATCCATGGGGCTCCCCGTCTGAATACTGCAAAGCCAACGCTAACTACATCGATGACGAGTGGGTGCCAATCCCCGAATGTCAGGCTCTAACAGGCGTACCCAATCATGAAGATCCGGATTTGGACGACAACATGTGCACCCATCGCGCCGGCTATGTTCCGCGTGGCGATGTTTGCGCCGACGGTCGAGATGATTGCTTGGTAACCTACAACGTTTCCGAGCCGGTTTCCACGGACCATGTCAATAAATCCGATGAAGATCTCGCCGCCCCGTCCGCCACAGACGTTACTTCCGGCCTCGATACTTATTGGTACATAAGCGGTGGCAAAGTCCAGCGCACAAACCGCGAATACTCAGCTTGGTATCGCCCGCGTCCGCCACGGATAGCTGCTCCTGACATGACTCGTTCCGGCGACAGCTCTAACGCGCAACCCATTTCCAATGTCGACGCTTTTAGTATCGATGGCCTGCCCTCTGGTCTTGTTTATTATGGCAGTGGCCAAGGTTTGGTTACCATTCGCTTCTACGCTTGGGCCATGCACAATCAAGGACCGCTCGATACCATTATTATCGATTGGGGCGACGGTACGATCCAAGAAATTACGGACGCGCAAATGAAAAACGCCAAACCTGTTTGTAATACGGATAAAGAATGCGAATTTATCCCTGGTTTGGCTTGTGGCTCGGATGCGGACTGTCCTCCCGGTACCGGCGCGTGTATAGCTATCGGTAATTGCAAAAAACAAGCCTACAAAACCTGTCGCGAAGATATTGATTGCGGTAATGATGATTCTTGCGAACAGCGTGTTTTCTTTGGCAATTCCACTGAAGCCTGTCGCCAAGGGTATTTCGAATTCAAACATGTTTATACTTGCGATAAAAATACGACCATAATCAATAGCTCTTGCGGTACTGCCGGCCGTTGTTCCCTCAATCCTGACATTACTTGCAATGTTGATACCGATTGTCCCCGCGATGATGAAGAATGCTTGCCCGGTTTGGCTCCGACCGAAGGCTGTTATATTGAAGAACTGGACCGTTGTCGCTTTACCCCGCGCGTTCAAGTCCGCGACAGCTGGGGTTGGTGCACAGGCGATTGCTCACGCGATAACGAACTCTACCCCGGAGGTCCGGTTATCGACTCCTCAAATAAGGAGCTCTTAACAAGGCATCCGTACGGTGGTTGTTACGACGGCTCGCAAACCAAGATAAATGAAGAAGTTATGGACTGGGTCGGTGGCGCAACACCCGACACACTTATCAATGAATGCTCTTTTGATGAAGCTAATGATATCTTGCGTCCTTGGGTTGTGTTTAACGGCGCGGTGGAATTAAAAAACAAAGATCGCGTCGGCCAAAGTGCCGAATCTGGCGGTGGCATTGGCGGATTAAATATTCAACCATCAGGCACAGGTGGCATTGGCGGATTAAGCCCGACTCCTTAGAAACAATTATTGAACTATCAATAAATACTATGAA
>CAYFST010000003.1:0-20391 GCA_964345995.1 uncultured Gammaproteobacteria bacterium | reverse complement strand
GGATTAAGCCCGACTCCTTAGAAACAATTATTGAACTATCAATAAATACTATGAAAATTTCCAAATCATTCAACAAGCGCATGACCGTATTAGCGGTATTGGCGCTGTTTGGTTTAATGTTATTAATGCCACCACGTCAAGTTCAGGCTTTAACCTTGGGTTTTGGGCAGATGTTTCAACTTACCACTCCACAAAGTTTAACATTTGTTAAAAAAATTCAATTTAGCCAAAAATTTGCCCAGCTGGTGTCAATGAACAAGCTGGCCAATATTCGCTTTAGTCCCAAAGTATTTCGTGTAAATTTGGGTAATTGCGAAGAAGCTGTTAAAGCCTGTCAGCAAGAATTCGACGCTTGTGTGGGTAATATCGATCAATTCGACCAGGCCGGTTATGAGTTATTGGAAAAAGCCAAAATCAAATGTCAAAATTCTTGTGAACCGCCCACGCAAACTTGTTTTGGTTTATACGATGATGCTGACAGCTTAAATCCTCCGCCACCTGAATCCAAGCCCAAACAATGCGATGGCCCACAAAGCCGTGCTTGTATTGCGGATGACGGCATTAAAGGAACACAAGTAGCTAACAGTTGTAATACCAAAACAGGTGAGTGGAATTTTGGCGAATGCGTTCCCAATACTCCGTTAACGCCCCCTAAGAATATATGTTTTGAAAAACATGGTCCGGGTTATCGCAAATGCACTACTGCCGGCGGCGCTCCGGGTGAACAATATGCCAGCTATTGTAATACAACAAAAGAAGAATGGGTTTGGAAAGAATGCGTTGCCCTCGAACCCGAGTGCCAAGGTACTCAACCATCATGCCCCGCCGGTTATTCCGGGGGCTACGTCTGCCAAAACGGCCAGTGGGTCAACCAGTGCCAGCCCCCGCAAACTAATTGTCCGGAATTGGAATCGGATTGGAGGGTATGTCAAAAGCCCCCAAGTGGCATGGGAGTTGGTCGCTGGGGCAGAGAATATACTGATTATTGTAACGAACAGACAGGTGAATGGGTGTGGAAGACTTGCAATATCTATATAAATCTGCAACCCGAGTGTACTTCGTTTACTTACAGCGAATGGGGAACTTGCTCTAATGGCAAACAATACAGAACTATAGAAAGCAGAGAGCCTTATGGTTGCGCCGAAGGCAACCCTGTTACTCAGCAATCTTGCTGCGAGGGCGCGGAACCTTCTTGCCCATCCGGCTGGACCGGTTCTTACACGTGCGGCAATAATAATTGGTACAACACTTGTATTCCTCAAGGTATACAAAAATGTTATAGAGGCGCTAAGTATATTCTGTTTGAAGGTAATACCTATGCCGCTCACGTGGGTTCAAGCCGTTATGATTCGGTTAATGACTGCCGGATAATGCTCAACGATGGTCGGTACGATATTTATAACAATTACAACAGTGAAGCACGGTTTAAGTCATATGTAGATAAAATGTATTCTAGGCAAATCCCCGATAGCTGCGATCCCAATTTCAAATATACTCAATGTTAAAAAAATCCCTCGCCAATCGGCGGGGGTTTTAGCTAATCTATACGAGTGCGAGCTTTGTCGGCTGTTTTGAACATAGAAAATCTTCCATTGTCAAATTTGCGCTTGCGCCGGGTTTCGACATGTGATTTTTCATTGCTTTCAAAATCGCTTCGATTAAATGAGCTGTCGAGTTCCAATTCCGACAACATAGGTACTGTTCGACATCAGGATCAAATACAATCCCACGTTGTTGTTGTTTTTCCAAAAAGCGTTTTGCCGCTAAAACCAGAGGAAGATGATCCTCCAGCCTCTCCTGCCAGTTGGGCCAAGTTAAAATCCTATCAGTCCGAGCCAAGAGGCATTCAAGGAAATGAGTATTTGGACTCAATCCGTTTCGTTGCTCAAAACATAGCAGAACAAATCGTAGATAAGTGCCCAGCTCTCGTGTTAAATACATTTGATCGTCGATGGTTAATGCCTCAGCATTCGGAAAAAATAACCCTTCAGCGTCGCTAATGCCATAGAGCGATTCTTTTTTGCTTACGGGGATGGTTATATAGTCTTGAAGAAACAATCTTTTAGCTACATCCCTGAACAAAGCTGGTGCTTCAATCAAATCGCCATGATGGCCGGTCAGTATAATGAAATACCCTTGTTTTGCCATGCGGGTAACATTGTTTGCCAACACCGACATTACCGGGCTATAAGCTATCAAAGGAAAGCTAGCCTGCGAACATCGCTGATTCGTTTCCGAATTTCTGATCATTTTTTTTATGGTTTTCACCGACATTCGTACCTCGATTTTTTTGAATGTCCTCAATTATTGGAAGCGGCACAAGTGTATGTCAAATAGCATTAATTGTCAACAATTGACAAGTCTTGCGGTTTACTGTAATCTGAATCCATTGACTCGTTCCGGATGAACGAGTCATTTTAAATAAACAATAAAAAAATAAACTACAAACATTAAATTACGTTTATTTATAATTATGAAGCCCAATCCGCTTCGTGAAAAAAGCTATCAATTTGCTTTGGAAATTAGCTTTGGAAATTATCAAATTATACCGTGAAATTAAAGATGTGGAACCGGTTTTAGCCAAACAATTATTACGTTCCGGAACATCTATTGGCGCAAATATCGCCGAGGCTATAGGTTCGCAATCTGAAAAAGAATTTTTAAGTAAACTAATGATATCTAACAGAGAGTCAGAGGAAACTGTTTATTGGTTATCTTTACTCAGAGATTCAGGAATAATTACCAAAGAAAAAGCGGATAGTATGATATTAAAGTGTATGGAATTTATAAAAATCATTGGAAAGACAAGATCTACGATTATTCGAAAAAATACAAGATTTAAAATTTGAAGTTTAATATAAAATGATTAGTACAAAATTTATAGTTTATTATTTATTAATTTGAAGTTTATTAACGTATGGCATCACAAATTTCTCAAGCTATTAAAACCATTTGCGACGAAAAAATGCTTAGCGAAGAAGCGGTTTTAGAAGCCGTACAATCAGCTTTAGCCGCCGCTTATCGTAAAGATTTCGGCAATAAAAATCAAAACATCAAATGTGGATTTGATCCCGATAAATATGACGGTGAAACGGCCGGCATAAGAATATTTGACGTTAAAACTGTTGTCGAAGACATGGAGTTACCCGAAGACTACTTCGAGCGTTTTGAAGCGGCTCATGGAGGCAAAAAACCGGAAACATTAAAAGTACCCGTTGATAATAAAAAAGAAAATGAAAAAACAGCAGAAGAAAAAGAAACAGTGATGAAGGATGAAGAGCAAAAAGAAGAGCCTGCGAAATCTGATCAAAATGAAAAGGATAAAAGCAACGAACAGCAGGCCTCGGAATCGGAAGAAGGCGAAGAAGAATTTGCTTTTAATCCCAAAACCATGATCATGCTTTCCGACGCCAAAGACTTAAAACCCGATGCGCAAATCGATGATGAAATTCGAGTTGAGTTGAATATACCATCCGCTTTTGGCCGTATGGCCGCGCAAACCGCCAAGCAAGTTATCATGCAAAAAATACGCGAGGCTGAACGTAATGTAATCTACCAAGATTTCAAAGAGCGCGAAGGTGAGCTTATGAACGTAACCGTCCAACGTCGCGAGGGTCGTGTGGTTCTTATCGATCTCGGTCGCGCCACGGGAGTAATTTTGCCCGAAGATCAAATAGAAGGCGAGCGCTATTATGCCGGAACACGAATTAAAGTTATTTTGCGCGAAGTTGGTTTAACTAATAAAGGTCCGGAAATTCGTCTGTCGCGATCGTCTCCGGGATTGGTTGCGGCTCTTGCCGCTCAGGAAATTCCGGAAATTGCCAACGGAGTCGTGGAAATCAAAGACATTGCTCGTGAAGCCGGTAGTCGCAGTAAAATCGCCGTCAGTACCAATGATGATATGATTGATCCCATCGGTTCTTGCATTGGTCAGCGCGGAACCCGCATTCAAACTATTATTCGTGAACTCGGCGGTGAAAAAGTCGATGTTGTGCTTTGGAGCGAAGAAGTTGAAGAATATATTCTCAACTCCTTAAGTCCGGCTAAAGCTAACAATATTGAAATAAACGAAGCCGAACATCTCGCTACTGTCCAAGTTACATCCGATCAACTTTCGCTGGCCATCGGCAAAGGTGGCCAAAACGTCCGTCTAGCCGCCAAACTCACAGGCTGGAAGATAACCGTAATCAACATCGATAGCGATGAAGTCGTCGCCGATTCCGAACATGGGGATTTAACCGAATCCGGCATCACCGAAGCTGATGAAGCGGCCGCGGAAGAAGCTGTGCAAGTTGTTAAAACAGAGGAAATCAAAGATAACGAAACCGCCACCAAAACAGAGTCTGCGCAAGTTTCTAAATCTCAAAAGACAGAAGAAGCAAAAGCTCCGACAGAAGTCGTAGCAAAAGAAGAAGAAGAAAAACATTCCAAGGAGGTCGAAAAAGAAAATGTGGCAAATGAGACAAAAGAGGAACAGTCGGATAAAGACGTCAATGAAACTGAAGAAGACGAAGATAATAAATAACTATAATGTTCATCAAGTCGGCTTGACGGACTCGAAAAATTTTTTACAAGAATTATTATGATTTGGCTCTACACGGAACTCTTATTTCGCCCCATACTTAACATTTTAATTTGGCTTTACGTCACCATTCCCGGCGCTGATTTGGGCATCGCGATTATTGTGATGACGGTTATTATTAAAGCGGTTTTGTATCCACTTACGGCTCAGCAGTTAAAACAGCAAAAATCGATGCAATCCATCCAGCCCAAGATTGCCGAAGTCAGAAAAAGATTAAAAGACGATAAAGAAGCGCAGGCCAAAGAATTGATGGAGCTCTACCGAAAGGAAAAAGTAAATCCCGCTTCATCATGTTTACCGCTATTGATTCAGCTCCCTGTATTTATCGCGCTTTATCAAGCTTTATCCTTGGGCTTAAGATCCGAGACTCTGACGCAATTATATTCTTTTGTGCCCAATCCGGGCATGATCGATGCCACGCTCTTGGGTCTTGTCGATTTATCCAATCCCAGTTACATCCTCGCCGGCTTGGCATCTGCTGTTCAGTTTTGGCAATCATGGCTCATGTTTAAAAAACCGGGAGTCACCAAGCAACCGCCCAACGAGGTTAAAGATGAAAAAGGCTCCAAAGATGAAGATATGACGGCCATGATCAACAAACAGATGATGTACATGATGCCAATAATCACTCTTATTGTCGGCATTAAATTACCCGGCGGCCTCACATTGTACTGGTTTATCATGAGCATCCTCACTGTTGCTCAGCAATACATTCAAAACCGCAAACCAACGCCACCGGCCATCACCGAACCACAAACACCAACAAGCATCAATTAAAGATCGCTGTCTGCTAACTTTAAACAGCTGATCGCCTGCAGTTATGCAAGTTTTTTACCCCAAATACAAATTATACGCGCAGACCAAGTCGGGAGTGGATTTGGGTAAAGTTATCGCTGTAGAAATTGATGAATCGAACGGCAAAATCGCATCTTTTCATGTGGCGAGCTCGCATGTTTTGCCGCGTCTGCTTGATTCAAGTCTGATTATCAATTGGAAACAAGTCATCGATTGGCGAGATAAGATGATAATTGTTACGGATGCCGTACTCCCGGCCGAATCAAAAAATATCGCCATTGCCTCATCCGAACAAATCGGCGCGCGATTAAAAGATATTTAGCAAGGGGTCGTGTATGCAAAATTTACTCCGGTCCGCTATTTTACGGACACTGGCTTTTCAGGCATCTTGGCGCTATGCGCCAACCAGGTTACAACTGTTTCTCTGGCTGGATCCGGCCGAAACTACGCCTCAGCCGTATAACTTTCAAGTATTTACTCAAGAAGTCGAATCCTTATTGGAACAAAAAATTGTTGCCGAAAGCCATAACCGTATCGCACTCGCTTCGCATCAAGAGATAATCCAAACGGGCAAAGCTAATGAACGCTATTTTCCCCGCAAACTGAAAAAAGCTCGTTTTGTAGCTTCATACTTGCGCCATCTTCCTTGGATACGTGCGATTTGTCTTTGCAATACCATGGCATTGGGTCAATCAAAAGACCAAAGCGATTTGGATTTTTTTATTATTTGCAAAGCGGGTTCTATTTGGCGGACACGATTTTTTTCCGCACTGCCTTTTAAACTGTTTGGCGCGCGACCCGGCGAAAGTAGCATTGACCCGGTTTGTCTGTCTTTTTTTATCACGGACAATGCACTCAACCTATCGGGCTATGCTCTTGAAGATGATGATCCCTATTTCCGCTATTGGTTTCTTGCGCTTTTACCTCTCTATAATGATGGCGTATTGAATCGATTTTGGTACGAGAATAAAAGTCTGCGTGGTCGGCATCCTAACTCAAAACCATGGATCGCCTTGGATAAAGGTACAGCTTCTACCGCAAATCCCGCAACGCTTATGCCCATAACACAGCCATCATTTTTTGAAAAACATTTAAGGCAAGTTCAAAGCGTGAGATTTCCAAAAGAGCTCGCCTACATAGCCAATCAAGATACACGCGTCATGATTAACGATAATGTGTTAAAATTTCATGTAACGGATAACCGCCTTCGTTTTCGCAAGGTTTATCATCAAATTTGCCATGACCTCAACATCCATCCGTAAACAAATTTCACAAAAATCGATGTTTAACGTTCGTATTTTGTTGTTTGATATGCTCTGGCGTCTGGCAATCATCCTCTTGCCATGGCAAACACGTTGGTTTGCGGAGGCAAGCTTAGCCGGTTGGCCATGGGAACAGGCTAGAATTTCCATTTATGCCTCATATCTGCCCATGCTCGCGGCCATCGTCATCGCGCAATTCCTGTCAAAGCAAGATTTGGCCAAAAATCTTCGCCAAGTAACATTTTACCTCATCGCGGCTTTGAGTTTCATTACCATTGTTAATAATCTTATCGACATCCGCCCCGTTGCGGCTTGGTGGTTGCAAATTGTTATACTTTTGTCTTTTTTCATCACCCTCATCCGCGCTAATATCGAATTGAAAAAAGTTTTAACTTGGTTTGTTATCGCTCTAATCCCGCACGCTTTTCTCGCCCTGGTTCAAGTTTACATCCAATATGTCCCCGGTTATTCATGGCTCGGAATTGCCACACAAGATCCCACAAGCCTCGGTGTCTCGGTCGTACAAACCAACGGATTTAGATATCTGCGCGCTTACGGCGGCTTCCCGCATCCAAACATATTGGGCGGATTTATGGCTTTTGGAATACTAATCTCGACTTGGCTCTACAGTGATTCCCCCTCAATAAGTGAAAAAGGGATAAAAAGTTGGAAGAGGGTCTTCATCCTCTCAACTCTCCCGCTCTTTAGCGCCGTGCTTTTCTATTCCTTCTCCCGCTCCGCCTGGCTCGCCCTGGCTATCGGGCTAAGCGTTCTGCTCGTTCCTTCCTTAATAAGGGGGAGTAAAATGGGGATAGTTGCTTTTGCAGCCATTTTGCTTACCAACCTCGCTTTCTCAATCATCCACTTAGATCTCACATCTACTCGTTTGGGTTTAAATCGTGAACCCGCGCGCCTCGAACAGCAATCCATCTCGACGCGCAACCAAAGTCTCATAAACGGCATAAAAGTCTTCCAAGCCTATCCAATATTGGGCACCGGTCCCAACTCTGAAATTTTGGCCTTAACAAAGCTTAATGCCCCTTTCAATAAAGAAGAAGTCGAAGCAAGAATTGGTTCTCTCGAGCCTCCTCACAACACCTGGCTTTTGATGCTGGTTAACTTTGGCGTCGTGGGCGCGCTCTTTATCTTTGGTGCTGTGCTGTTTTTGTTAAGACAAACGCTCAAGTATTGGTCTTCCGCCAACAAAAAACGACGCGATTTGATGCTTGCATTAATTACCGCCTGGATTATCATTTCTATATTCGACTATTACCTCTGGGCATTTTGGAGCGGGCAATTACTTACAATATTTACTTTTTTCATCCTCCTTCTTTGGCTAAATACCGGCCAAAAAACCACTCAGCAATCTAAATTAAAAAATCAACAAATAAAACTTGACGGCAAGTCTGAGTGAGGTTAATATATTGCCACAATTGGCAGTCTCAACCTTTGATTGCTAACAGCTGTCAGCTATTAGCCATTGTGAATATAATAATTTTGCTAATCATTCTTTAATCCAGGAAAACCTGGTTCAAAAAAATATATGAATCTAAAACCACTCAACGATCGTTTGATCGTCAAAGCTCTTCCCAAAGAAGAGGTTACAAAATCCGGCATTATTATCCCGGATACGGTCGACAAAGAACGCCCGGAGCAGGGCGAGGTTATCGCGATCGGTCCGGGCAAGCGCAACGATGACGGCTCGCGCTCCGAGATGTCGGTAAAAGTTGGCGATAAGGTAATGTTTAAAAAATATGCTCCGGATGAAGTCAAAGTAGAAGATGAGGAATATCTCGTCCTTTCGGAGTACGACATACTGGCCGTTGTAGAATAATAATTCAATTAAAAATGCAAAAACCAAAATGCAAAATATTTGTCGCCTTCAGCATTTAAATATATCGCGATAGCGATTCGATAATTTTGATTTATTAATTTTGAATTAAAAAAATATGGCAAAACAACTCAAATATGATGATAAAGCACGCCAAGCTCTAAAGCGCGGCGTAGATCAGCTGGCGGACGCCGTAAAAGTCACCCTGGGACCCAAGGGCCGCAATGTGGTGCTCGATAAAGGTTATGGCGCGCCAACAATCACCAAAGACGGTGTTTCGGTGGCCAAAGAAATTGAACTTGATGACAAGTTTGAAAACATTGGTGCTGAATTGGTTAAAGAGACCGCTTCCAAAACCTCGGATGTTGCCGGTGACGGTACAACCACAGCCACGGTTCTCGCTCAGGCTATGATCATTGAAGGTATTAAGCACATAACATCCGGCGCCAACCCTCTCTCGGTCAAACACGGCATCCACGTCGGCACCGATGCGATCGTTAAGAAGATTAAAGACGAGATCGCCACCCCGGTAAAAGATGAGGATATCGAAAAAGTCGCCACCATCTCCGCCAATGATCCGGAGATCGGTAAGATCATCGCCGAAGTCATGAAAGAAATGGGCCAAGACGGTGTAATTACAGTCGAAGAATCGCAAACTTTCGGTATAGATAAAGAAGTTGTGCTCGGCATGCGTGTTGACAAAGGTTATGCTTCACCTTATATGGTTACCAATGCGGAGCGCATGGTCGCCGAATATCAAGAACCGTATATCTTGTTAACCGATAAAAAGATCAGCTCGGTTCAAGAGCTTTTACCGATTTTGGAACAAGTCGCCCAAAGCGGCAAAAAAGAAATCGTGCTTGTTGCCGATGATATCGAAGGCGAAGCTCTGGCCACCTTGGTCGTTAACAAACTCCGTGGCACTTTTTCTGCCTTGGCGCTTAAAGCACCGGGATTTGGCGATCGTAAAAAAGAAATGCTACAAGACATTGCGACTGTCACCGGTGCCACCGTTATCACCGAAGATTTGGGTCGCAAGCTCGACAGTGTCACTATGGAAGATTTGGGCACTTGTCACAAAGTTATTGCCACCAAGGAACACACAACCTTTGTCGAAGGTAAGGGCGATCAAGCCGCGGTTGATGCTCGTATTACTCAAATTAAACAGCAAATCGAAAACACTGATTCGGACTTTGATCGCGAAAAATTACAAGAACGTCTGGCCAAACTTACCGGCGGTATCGGCGTCATCAAAGTTGGCGCGGCAACCGAAATGGAAATGAAAGAAAAGAAAGATCGTATCGACGATGCTGTCGCGGCCACCAAAGCGGCTGTTGAAGAAGGAATCGTTCCGGGAGGAGGCGTGGCATTAATTAAAGCCATGACAGCATTGGACGCCGTTAGCCTCTCGGGCGATGAATATATAGGTATCGGTATTTTAAAGAAGGCTGTAGAAGCTCCTGTCTTTGCAATCGCCGAAAATGCCGGTCGTAAAGGTGATGTTATCGTGGAAGCTGTTAAAAACTCCGGAGGCGACACGGGTTATGACGCGGCTCAAGATGAGATGAGCGTGAACATGCTTGATCGCGGTATCATCGATCCGGCCAAGGTCACTCGTTCGGCATTGCAAAATGCGGCATCTGTCGCGGGTATGTTCCTCACAACTGAATGCGTAATCACCGATTTGCCCAAAAAAGATGAACCGGCTATGCCCGGCGGTATGCCCGACATGGGTGGCATGGGCGGAATGATGTAAACCAAAAATCACCAACAACCAAATGCGTTTATCACGTTGAACATGATTTAACGCGACAATAACCAATAAATAACCAAGCCTAAAACATCAATAACCAACTGGTTATTCGGATATTGAGGCGTCAAGTATTTATTGGTTATTATTTTTCTAGATGATTGGTTATTTAATATATCATATGTTATAATTCCTCCATAAATTGTTAATATCTAATTGAACAAAGTTATGACAGATACTTCAAAAGTCCCCACGTTCGACAATAAGGACGTAGAGGAAAATAAATTAATAGCCGCTTTGGGCTACGTCGGTATTCTTTGCCTCATTCCCTTATTGGCTAAAAAAGAATCCAAATTCTCGCAAGAACATGGTAAACAAGGCCTTGTCCTGCTAATCGTTTGGGTTATTGGTTCATTCGTCTTTTGGTTTCCGATTATAGGTTGGCTATTGGCTCTCGGTGTGCTTATCATCAACATCATCGCTTTCGTCAAAGCTTTAATGGGTGAATTCTGGGAAATTCCGGTTATAGGCGCGTATCGCAACAAGTTCAACATCTAATAGATTTAATTTTGTTTATTTGAACAAAGTTAAAAACGAAATTGAGCATTTGAGTAAGGCGTACGACTGTACTGTGGATGAAAAGCGAAAATTTTGACGCAGAAATTCACCAAATAAAAAAGTTTAAAAAAAAGATTTAGATGCCGCACGAAACCTCGTACAAAGCGAGGTTTTGTTCTTGGTTATCGAGTGTTTTCGTGGCATAATAGAGCTATGGATAAGATAAAAGCGGAACATGAAATCAAAGAGCTATTAAACCGTGTCGACGAAGATCTGGAACAATACCGGAGCCGTTTAAGCGCTTTGGGTGTGGAGCGAAGAGAAATTCTTCGCCTTTTCGCGCGCCGCCTGGAACGCATTGAAATTGAAAACATGCAAAAACGTGTAAAAGATAAAACTTATGGAAAAACCAACTCATAAATCACCCGAAATTCAAGAAGAGGTTTTATCTCCGGAATTACATGGTTCTATTTCCGGTGTTTTCGAGCGCGCGGACGCGATTTTAGCCGAGCCAAGTCATGATAAACCAGAAAAATCTGTAGATAAAATCCTCGCATCTTTTGATTTGTCTAAAGATGAAACCAAGACCTTGGCTCATGAAACAATCGCCAAACTCCGTGAATTAAATAAACGAGAGGCTGATATTCGCCAAGAAGCAAAGCAAACGCTCCTGGGTAAAATTCGAGATTGGACCAAACAAAACAAATTCGCAACAACTCTGCTTGTAGCTGGCGCATTGCACTCACCGGTCATCGCCCGAAGTACCGGTTTTACAGCCCAAATTAAGCAAGTTTTAGATACGGTAAATGATTGGGAAAAACCGGGCGGTGTCATCCGTCCGCAATCTGAGATCGATCGCCAAAAAGTAGTCGATAAAATCCACTCTCGTGGTGAACGGGTAGATCAAGAAAATAAAAATGCCTATATTAATGAGTTACGCGAAAAAATGGAATCCGGAGAAGATGTCAAGTTGAATGAAAGCTATTTAACACTTGAAAAATTAAACGGTGTAGATCCGGAACGGGTCAAAATTGCCGAACAAAAAAAACAAGAAATGATCGAGAGCTTCGCCTCTCGTATGGGCGAGGATTTATCGGAAGAGTTTATTCGCTCTGTCGTTAATGAGATGTTCGGCCCAAATGATAATTACGTTTGGGGGCAAGCCTCTGTAACCGAATATTTTATCACGGGTAAACGTAATTGTGTCTCGATCACTCGTGCCGAACAAATGGTATTTGAAGCGCTTATCGATCGTCTTCCCGCCGAAAAACGCGCCAAGTACGAACTGGGTACGGCATTCGAAAAGCAGCACGAAATTGCCATTCTAAAAGTCCTAACTCCTGACGGCTCTATCGATAAAACATATTTTTTACAACCACCGGTTGATACATTGTCGGGCAAGGCAAATAGGCCGGGATCGCCAACCATAAGCCTTAAAGCCTTGCAAACGGCCATGGTCGCCAAAGAATCTGTTACAATTTCTTCAAACGCCAAGCCGGGCGAAATATCGCCCAGTCCTGATTTGGATATCATCACCGATCAACCCGTACCGCTAAACATCAACATCCAAGGCGACTTGAGAAGCTCGAATTATAATGAGCGAATTGTTGAGGAACGAGGAATAGGGATCCGGTGGAAAGAACCTTCCACAACCGATGAAATTATGGATTTGGAGATAATTAATAATAATGACGCGGAAAAAGCCAAACAAAAAATTAATGAAGCGTATAAATTTATAAAATCTAATAATCCTGAATGTGAAGATGCGAACAATTGCCCAACTAATGAAGAAATCGACAAAGCTATTCCTTACACAGCCGTCGATCTCAGCTCTGTAGATTGGAAGAATCTAGACAAAAAGGAAAGTGATGCGATATTACAAGAGCTACTAAAAGTCCGCGAATTGCCAATGCCGGATGCCATTAAATACGGCAATATCAATAGCGTTCCCGATAGTGTTTTCTGGAGCTTTTTTCCAAATCCATCTCCTTCAAAAGAAATGGTTTTTGACTTAAAAGCTGATTCTAGCGGGACTTTGGATATGGAAAAAACTTTTCAGTTAATTAATCGTTACAATTCAGCCATAAAAAAGGTCGGATCAGTCGAAAATAGGCATAAACTAAATATTCCCAAGATACACTTGCAATACGGGGAGGATATTTACGAAAGCGCGCTTATTGAAATATTAAAAAGTTTTGAAGGAGGTGAGTTGATGCTGGACCAAAAAAATACAATCGCTCGCGGTCAATATTCGGATAATATGGTTAAAGCGATGATAGATTCTCAATTAAACGATTTGTATCTTGAGGGCGCGGATCTGACTCCCGAAGCAATTCAAGCAATAATTGACAACCCTGACAAAACATATCATTTTGGCTTAACCGCTTACATGGAAATTTTAATGCATCGCCCGGATATTTTTAAAGTTTGGCACATAAAACCCTGGATTGATAAGTTGGTAACCTCAGCAGAACTTGAATATCGCAACAAAAAAATGACCCCAGAGCAAAAAGCGGTTATCATGCCTATTATGGAAAAACTTGAAGAAGAGTCCATACATAAATTTTACCGTTCTCATCAATAACAAGGTTATTGCTTTATTCATCCTTCTTTGTTAATTAGTATTTGTAATTTATTGTTTAATTTGTAATGACCCAAGAACTCAAAGACCGCATTCAAGATCTGGAATCACGTCTAACCGAAGCGTGGGATATTTTGGATTTAGATGCCCGCAAAGAGGAGATTATAGCTCTGGAAGTTGAAGTCTCGGCTCCCGATTTTTGGCAAAATCAAGATCGCGCTAAAACTGAGATGCAAAAACTCTCCGAACTTAAAGATGAATATGAAACTTGGAATAATTTCAAATCCGAACTTAATTCAATAAAAGAACTAGTCGAAATCTCCGAAAGCGAAAAAGACACAACATTTATCGTCGAAGCAGAGTCAAAAATTACCGAGCTGGAATCCGCTTTTGAAAAAATGGAATTTGCCATGCTACTTTCCGGCCCTCACGACGCGTCAAACGCCGTCATGTCCATCCATGCCGGCGCCGGCGGCACAGACGCGCAAGACTGGGCCGAAATGCTTATGCGTATGTATTTTCGTTACGCCGAGAAAAAGGGCTGGACAGTCAAACTTGTAGATGAAAGTTGCGGTACAGAGGCTGGCATTAAGTCTGTCACATTTTTTGTCCAAGGCCGACACGCTTACGGCCATCTGAAGCGCGAAGCCGGCGTTCACCGTTTGGTTCGTCAATCGCCATTCAACGCGGATGCACTCAGGCAAACATCGTTTGCGCTGGTCGAAGTTATTCCCGAAATCGACGACAAAGTCCAAATAGAAATCAAGCCCGAAGATTTACGCATCGATACTTTTATGAGCGGTGGTAAAGGCGGTCAATCCGTCAATACAACCTACTCTGCAGTTCGCATCGTCCATTTGCCCACAAAGATAACAGTCTCCTGTCAAAACGAACGCTCGCAAACACAGAATAAAGAAACGGCAATGAAGATTCTTAAAGCTAAATTCGCCAAGCTCGAAGAAGAAAAATTATTAGCTGAAAAACAAGAACTACGAGGTGAATACCACTCGGCAGAATGGGGCAATCAAATTCGTTCCTATGTTCTGCATCCTTATCACATGGTCAAAGATTTGCGCACCGAATATGAAACCGCGGATACGGACGCTGTCCTCGACGGTGACCTCGACGGCTTCATCGAAGCCGAACTCCGCGCTGACGCGGCTAAAAAAGATGTCCGTGCAGAGTTGAATAAAGATTAATTATGGATAAAGAAGTCAAAGAAAAAATTAACGAAGCTATAGTTGTATTAAAACAAGGGGGAGTTATCGCTATTCCCACGGAAACGGTTTACGGACTGGCCTGCGATCCTAAAAACGCCAAAGCTGTACAAAAAATTTTTGCCATAAAAGGCCGAAAAGAAGATAAGCCACTCCAACTTATCGCCTCAAGTTTTGCTCAAGTTAATCGCATTGCCACTCTTAACCCCACTGAACGTCGCATTATCAAGCAATACTGGCCGGGTCCTCTTACACTTTTACTTAATCTTAAAGACGAAATTAAACTTTCGCCACACATCAGCTCTAGAAAAATAATCGGCATTAGGGTCACATCCTCAGAATTCACGTCAGCAATTGTTAAAGCAATCGGTTATCCGATAGCCGCAACATCGGCCAACAGGAGCGGTTCTTCTCCGGCTGTTTCCGGCTTAGGAGTGGCTCGTGCATTTAAAAACTGTGAAAACAAACCGGATTTTGTACTTGATGTCGGTGCCATTCCCAAAAACCTCCCCACCACGGTCGCGAGCATAGCCGAAGACGGCAATGTCACAATTTACCGCAAAGGTGCAATCAAGCTATGAACAAAAATGAGATAATCTCTACTCTAAAAGATCTTGGTAAGCGTCCAGATAAAGGCTTGGGCCAAAATTTTCTAATTGATAAAAACATTCTGGGAAAGATCGTAAACGCGGCAAAGATTAAACAGGGAGATAGAATCCTCGAGATCGGCTCGGGCCTCGGCGTGCTAACTCAAGAACTCATCACAGCCGGAGCAAAGGTCACTTTTATAGAAAAAGACAAAATTCTCTTTAATTACTTAAGCTCCTTTCCCTTGTTAAATGGAGAGGTTGGGAGAGGAGTTTCCGCCGACGCTTCTAAAGTAAACATCGATGACCTCATGGGCAAAAAATCCTGGAAGTTCGTCTCCAACTTGCCCTATGCCATCACATCTATCACACTTCGCAAGGCATTATACGCGGATAATCCGCCCACACTGCTTGTTGCTCTGATCCAAAAAGAAGTCGCGGATAGAATCCTTGCCAAAGATAAAAAACAAAGAATGTCGCTACTTGCCTTGATGTCTCATCTTACTTGCTCAAGTATCGAAATAATTCACAAAGTTTCACCAACTTCATTCTATCCACCGCCAAAAGTCGACTCAGCCATCATCAAGATGATCCCGATGTTGCCAAAAGAGCGTCGCGCTAAATGGGGGATAGATCCGGAAGCTGTCATGAAAGTTGCTAAGCTCGGTTTTGCTCATCCGCGCAAGCTATTGAGCCGCAACTTAAATATCAAAGCCGACCAATGGTCAGCCCTGGCGCGAGAACTGAATCTAAACGAAAAAGCCCGTGCCGAGGATTTGTCCGCTGATGATTGGGTCGCTTTAGCAAAGGCTCAACTCCATCCCTAACCCTATCTCTTAAGATAAAAGGAAGGGGAACAATTTAAACAAAAACCCTCTCTTAGTTTAAGAGAGGGGGGGGAGGTGGTGAGTTACGCCGCTTCGACCTCGGGCGTCTTCATGGATGGAGGTAAGATCGAAACAGGTATTTGCCGCGCCTCAAGCATATCGTGGCGCAGTAAATACAGCTTGGCGGCGGACTTGCGCAAATTCACGGCGCGCTTGGTTTTGCCATAGTATTTGCTGTCCAGCGCCGAAGCTTGATGTTCCATTTCACGTGAAAAATGGAACAGGTAACCGCAGACACGATGCAGAAGCTTACTGCTTGTCATGCCCGCGAATTGAACCAACAATCGACGAAGCTCAGAGGAGAGTAGGATTTTCTCAATACCTCTCTCCTTGGCTTCGGTTGGCGGGAAGAGCTTGGTAAAGAACCTGTAGTCCTCGCCAAGCTCCAAATATCGTCGTAGTGTGGCTAGCTCATCGAGCCTGGCCTTTGCGTAACACATGGCCACGCCTATGCCGCCCGGCGCTTGCCCTGCTCCCGCTTGGGGAACTCGGCAACCGCGGTGGGCTCGATACGGTTCGCGAGCGCTTTCAAGAAGCGGGCTTTGCCGCCCTGCGCCTTGCGCGCGCGCCGCCGCAGGTTGATTGCCAGCTCCCGAGCCAGCTCGGGCGCGAGCCGTTCCAATGTCTGCTGGACATCATCGTCCACCAGCTTGGCTTCGGCGATGACCTTGGCCGCGGACTTTGTATCACCAAGCGCGAGCGCTCGGTCCACCACGGCCTCCAGCCTCTCGGGCTTGGCCTTGGCTTTCCTCGGCTCGCGCTTCGGCTTGGTCCTGGGGCTGATGCGCCGGGCCATTGCCTCGAGGAAGCGCGCCAAGCGCTCCTCGTGCTCGCTCGCGCCGAGCGCGAGCTCTTGAGCCTGTGCCGCGAATGCTTCGGCCAATTGCTTTCGCGAGCTTGGCTCGGCATATGCCAGCACCACCTGCGCGTCAGCTTCGACGCGCATTCCGCGGCGCATGGCCTCAACAAGCCCGTGCGCTATCGCACCGGCGTCGCCAAGCTCCAAGATGGCCTCCATGTCGCACCCCTTGAGGTAGTGCTTGTAAGCCATCGTGACCTCGCCGCGCCTGTCCTTGCTCTGGATCATGGTGAACTTGCGTACACCGTCCATGAGCTCCGGATCAGCCGGGCTGGCCACAGCTTGAGCCCGAACCTCGACTTTGGCCTTCTTCTCTTGCGTCAAATTCCGTCCCTCGCGGGACCTTTTCCTACTTGCCATTTTTCCTCCTGTTGTTTTCATATAGGGATAAACCTTGTGCTTATCCGTTCCTAAAAACGACCGATCACAAGGATACGCCTCTACATAAATTTGTGGATTTTTTTAGAAAGAACCGCTTAATATAGCATAAAAATGCCTCTTTGTCAAGGATAAAGGGCAAATGAGTAAAGATAAAAGTAACAATTACCTTATTTCATTAATCTTTCATCTCTCATCCTTTGTCTAAGAATATTGTTCTTTAGGCTCTACTAAGCCAAGAATCAGTAATTGCCTTATCCACAAAGTTCGCCTGCCATTTTCTTGACAAGTTCTGGGTAATTGGCTATATTTCCCGCACCCCTTAAAACAGGGGTGAAAATCACACAGAACACATCCGCAATAACCTCAATCACGACGTAGGACGCGGGACGTGGGACGAGTGACGAAATTTGGACAATGAAATAGTGATCGTCTAAGGAAATACGTTTATTCCAAGTCCTCCATGCAAGAGTATGGAGGCAATTTGACCCTACTATCTACCAGGAAAGTAGGGGTTATAAGTCGTAAGGCTTATTACTGAGAGTTTGATCCTGGCTCAGGATGAACGTTGGCGGCGTGGCTAAGGCATGCAAGTCGTGCGGACATCATTTTGTAGCAATACGTTTTGATGTTAGCGGCAAACGGGTGCGTAACACATTGGTAATCTACCCTCCAGTCGGGCATAACTCCGCGAAAGCGGAGCTAATTCCACGATGGACATGCGGGGACATAAGTCATTCGCATGTAAAGGTCGCCTTCGGCGACCGCTGGAGGAGGAGCCTATGGCCCATCAGCTTGTTGGCGGGGTAAAAGCCCACCAAGGCTACGACGGGTAGGGGGTGTGAGAGCATGACCCCCCTCACTGGGACTGAGACACTGCCCAGACACCTACGGGTGGCTGCAGTTACGAATATTCCTCAATGGCCGAAAGGCTGAAGGAGCGACGCCGCGTGCGGGATGAAGGGCTTCGGCTTGTAAACCGCTTTTATTTGGGAAGAACGATGACGGTACCAAATGAATAAGAGGTTGCTAACTCTGTGCCAGCAGCAGCGGTAATACAGAGACCTCAAACGTTATCCGGATTTATTGGGCGTAAAGGGTCCGTAGGCGGCCATGCGCGTCGTGGGTTAAATGTTAGGGCTCAACTCTAACACCGCTCACGATACGGCATGGCTAGAGTCCGGGAGAGGCACATGGAATTGCCGGTGTAGGGGTAATATCCGTTAATATCGGCAGGAACGCCAAATGCGAAAGCAATGTGCTGGAACGGTACTGACGCTCAGGGACGAAAGCGTGGGGAGCGAAAGGGATTAGATACCCCTGTAGTCCACGCCCTAAACGATGGATGCTAGATATTGGGAGTATCGACCCTCCCAGTGTCGGTGAAAAAAGCTAACGCATTAAGCATCCCGCCTGGGGAGTACGGCCGCAAGGCTAAAACTCAAAGGAATAGACGGGGACCCGCACAAGCGGAGGAGCATGTGGTTTAATTCGACGCTAAGCGAGGAACCTTACCTGGGCTCGAAATGTAGCTGCAAGCCGATGGAAACATTGGCCGCCTTCGAGGGTGCTATATAGGTGCTGCATGGTTGCCGTCAGCTCGTGTCGTGAGATGTACCGTTAAGTCGGGAAACGAGCGAAACCCCTGTCCCATGTTGAATGTTCATGGGAGACTGCCTCGGATAACGGGGAGGAAGGTGGGGACGACGTCAAATCAGCATGGCTCTTACGTCCAGGGCTACACACGTGCTACAATGACTAGGACAATGGGTTGCCAAACCGCAAGGTGGAGCTAATCTCATCAAACCTAGCCTCAGTTCGGATTGAGGGCTGCAATTCGCCCTTATGAAGTTGGATTCGCTAGTAACGGCATATCAGCCATGATGCCGTGAATACGTTCTCGGGTCTTGTACTCACCGCCCGTCACGTCAAGAGAGTTGGCAATGCCCGAAGGCCCCGATGAGGGGACGAAGGCAGGGCTAGCGATAGGGACGAAGTCGTAACAAGGCATCCGTAGCGGAAGCTGTGGATGGATCACCTCCTTTCTAGGGAGAAACTTCCAACACTGTTGGAAATTCGATTCTGCCGAAATTAAACTTCGGTTTAGTTAGGCAGACCCGAGGTCGATGATGTATCACCGAGTTTACTCGGCTGACATCTCATTTCGGCGTATTTCCGATGATGGTCACTATTTCATTGTGCAAAAAAAATCGCCAAGATCGGCGATTTTTTAGTTAAAAATGGGTACAAGGGCTTGACACAATGTGTTTTTATGCTATATTTTCACAAATCTTAAAAAATTTCGAACCTTATTTTTTAGCACTTAATCGTTAATGGCAAGCCTGGGATCTTCCGCATGGTGCAGAAGATGAGAGGTGAACCAGAGGAAGGAGTTTGCATGGGAAAGCGAACCGATTATACGTCGCTCCGCATGGGTTTCGGTCTGTCGCGCGGTCTGGGTGACGAATTCATTCAGGCATGTGAGCGCAACAACGTGCCGATCGAGGCAATCCATCGGCTCGTCACCCCCAAAGGGCGCTCAACAATGGACGAGATTGCCTGCCGTATCCTCGCTGACTGGCAGGCCGAGCAGCCAAAGCCCGACGAACCACAGGGCGGCCACCCGTATCGGGGCGGACCGACCAACGGCAACGCGCCGTTCTCGGCTCAGGTCGTCTACGTTCAGCCCGAGTTCGAGGAGTTGAAGCGCCGGTTCCCGGCCTACGTCAACCCCGACTACAAGGGCAAGCGCTTCGATCCGATCGAACGCTGCAAGGCCGTCCCGATGGACATCGGGGACCGCGAGGTCGCCTTCGAGTACGTCCATATGGACCGCAATGCGTTTACCGACGAGGTGCTCGCCGAGATGGACCGCAAGTGGCTCCGGCCCGCGCTCTACGAGGAACTCCTCAGTTTTGCTGAGAAGTATCCCGACGAGCTGCGGAAGGACGCCATCGTCGCTCTCGGCTCCGAGGCGCGCGTGAGCGGTCTTCGCTTCGTCGCGTTTCTGTGGTGCGATGGCTTTGGTCGGTACCTCGACATGCGCTGGGTCGGCAGCGTCTGGGACGGCCTTTGCCGGTTCCTCGCCGTGCGCAAGTAGCACT
>CAYFST010000002.1:36812-60736 GCA_964345995.1 uncultured Gammaproteobacteria bacterium | reverse complement strand
TGATGAGGTTGAAAGCAGAGTACAAGGCGCTTATCAGGGTAAGCTTCGCGAACGGCAGAGATTACGGCTGAAACGGCCGAGGGATGATGACCGTAATCGGAAAAAATTTTTACTCCATTCTTCTCGGTGATGAGTTCCATACGGCGCCAGATGCCGGGGAAATCTTCGGCGACTTTTTGAATAGCTTGGTCGCTGGCGCCGAGATGACGTGCCATGAGCGTGGCCGCAACGAGATTGAGGCCATTATATGCACCAATGAGATTAGAGATTAGCTTGAATTCTCCGCTCGCGCCGGCGATGGTGACGCGCAGTTTCTCATCTTGCCATTGAATTTTGATATCATGCATTTTAAGTTCTGCGTCAGCTACGCGTGAGCCGGCCGTAGCACGAACTTCATTGCGCAAAATACTTACAGATTTGCTAAGTGATTGCTTGCGTCCGAAATAGTTGACGTTAAGTTTACGGGTGGCCATGAGAGGTTTAAGAGCGGTATGAATTTGTTCGAATTCGCCATTGGCGACTATGGTGGCACCTATCTTGGTTTGGCGGATTAAGCGCTCAAAGGTTTTTCTGAGTTCATCGATATTGGGGTAGATATCCGTGTGATCCAATTCCAAATTGTTGATAATGAGCGCTTCGGGATGAAATTCCAAAAAGTGCTTGGCGTATTCATCGCCTTCCACGATGACCAAATCCGAATTACCGAGCCGGAAATTGTGATCTTTCCAACCCGAAATTTTGGAGCCTACAATTACGGTTGGGTCCAGATCCGCTTCGACGCACATGAGGCCCAATAATGCGGTAACAGTGCTTTTACCGTGCGTGCCGGCAACGACTACGGTTTGCTGACCTTTAAACCAAGCGCCCATCCACTGAAAATTATTGATATCGGTTATGTGGCGGTGTTTGGCGGCTACTCTTTCAGGGTTGGTATGGGGCACGGCCGATGTGTGAATTATGCCATCACAATCAGACGGAACATTACGTTCATCGTGCGGACCAATTACAACTTTGATACCGAGTGCTTCCATCTCTTTGGTAATCTCCGATTCTTTAACATCCGAGCCCGTGACCTTGATATCCGCTTTTTTCAAGATCTTGGCCACTGCGGACATATTGATGCCGCCGATGCCGATAAGGTGGGCACTTTTCCAAGCGTGAACGTTTTTCATATTTTCGCACATATCGTAGCAAATAGTTCAGCTCCGGGAAAGGTATTGACTATTGAAGATATTTTTGTTAAATTTGCGCCAATCGGCCAGAAGGAGGCATGATGGAAGCATTGGAACAAATCACCACCGAGCTCTTTTCATCAAGTGGAGTAAGAATTTTGAACTTTGGTATCGCACAACCCAAGCACGAACCCGAGAATCAGCTGATTGAAGTGTTGCCGTCCATAAAAGTGCAACGTGCTCAAGAAATGGGTGCTGAAACACATTTTGAGCAAAAAATAGCTGCACGAGGTTTGCATCCGATTATGCTGGTAAAATTTGATTATGTTTTTACCAAAACACTGACGGGCGAGGATCTGTTTTACGCTCTATTGGGTTTTAGCGAACCAATTGCCTATCGCTATAGTTTAGCGTATACGAGTTTACAAGAAATCCAAACCATAGTAGGTAAACTCGCGCCGTTCGATGAAATTACGCAAGGACACATGATTACAAATGAAGCAAGGGATCTTACAGAGCTGTATTATCAAATCAAGGCCGGCACAACCTTTTTCAGGATGTACTTTAATAAAAATCCTCTACCGGATAATTTGCCGTCTTGTTAGAAACGGAATTCTTCCGTTTTTTTTTTGACTTTTTGCACTAAGTGGTTTAATTTGCTCTCGGAGGTAAAATGCAACAACAAACAGTTTCGGTTTTAATGTTTTTATCTTTTAGCCTTGCTTGCGCAACAAATGCAACTCCCACGCCCGTTGAAAAACTTGTAGATAAGTTTGGCCAAAACTTCAATCCCAATGATTACGGCCACATCGTTGATTCGGCTTATGAAATCGCCGATGACCGCGACGCTGACCCCGGTTCGAGCGTCAGTTGCCAGGAGCAAAAAACGGCCGATGTAAATACTGACGAGCTTATTGATTATTTGATTCATTGCAGATCGCGCCAGCGTGTATTGGAATTTTTTACAACCAGGCAAGTTAGCCAAGATCATTTGGCACCGGCGCCGATAAGTATTGGCGACAGAGAGCTTGGAGAAAGTCAGTTAAAAGCACAACGCTCAGTGCGGATTGATGATATCGTGATTAATGAAAAGCTGTTTCAGATCTACGCTCTGCTGGGCAAGGACCCGGAACTGTACACGGCATTCGTGGCCAGTACCTTGGCCTATCGAAGCTGGGATCTGAATAAAGACGATACTTTCCGGCATCCGATTGCGTCATTCAGGAGTGGCTGGGCGGATTGCGATGATTTCACGGTGGAACACTACTTTTGGGCGCATTTGCACGATTTGTCGCCGAATCTGGTGGTCGCCGTCGGTCCGGAGGAGAATGTGACAGCGATTAATGGAGTCAAAACAGTAAACGCGCACAGCTTTGTGACTTATAAGGATACGAACAGCGGCAAGATGATTGTGCTGGACAACTACGAATGGAAGATACTTGGAAAAGAGCAATCTGTGCAGGATTATCTGGAGCAAAAATGGCCGGACAAAGATTTGACCATCCAATTTAACGGACCTTATACCGGGGGCAAAGATTAGACATTACTTCAGACCGATTTGTCGGTCTTTTTTTGACTTTTTATCCGGTTTGCATTAATTTGTGGGCGGAGGTGAGAATGAATTATGAAGATGTGAGACAGTCGCTCTTTCCAAGCAGTCTTTGTTCAACTTTGTTCTTTTCGTGCAAGTCCATGTCACACCCCATGCTTGCCATCGCCAAAGAACATGGCGCTGATGATTATCTGAATCACCCCCAACAGAACATTGAAACCTTACGCCTCTGGGGCGTGGGCAAATATCCGATTTTAATAACCGAATACGAATGGCCAATTCAAAATGATATGGCGCCACTGGACGCGATGCATGAAGTACTGACTCGACCCGAAGACAATATTGATTATAAAGCGTGGCTTTATTTGGTCAACGGAGAGACGATAGTTAATATGCTTAGCGCTTTGTATGATATATTGCGAGGCCGATCTGGTCAGCCGTTTATTGAAAACGAAGACCGAGTCGCCATCTTCTTCGAAGTAAAGCGAGGCGAGAACTTGGCTAACGTCTTTTACTCCACGACCGCCATTACACAATCTTTAAGCAATTATGCTTGGATTTCTTAGACGGGCTACGACGGCCTGTTTTTTTATACGTAAAAATGTGACCCGAACAGGTTATGGCTGACAAGGGCAAGTGACGTGTCTTATTGCAAACCGTTGACTTTTTTGGGTAGTGTTCCTTTAAAATCCACGGATCCTTTATTTATGGATACGCTTTCAATGTTGAGGCTATCGATATTAGCCAAAATTCCGTTTACATAACCGATAAATTCCGAATTGGCTTTATCGATAATGTCGCGGGGCACTTCATAGTTGCCGATCGTAAGCGATTCGATGTTGGTAGAAAAAGATTTGGGGCCGGTTTGGATTACTTTGCCGCGCACGTAGACAGGGCCCGGAATTGTGACGCGGGGGTCTTCGACATAGCCAGAAGCTTCGACTTTGTTATCTCCAATAAAATGGATTTGGACTTGCTTAAACGGACCGGAAGTTTCGTTGGCGTAGTTTTGGATAGCGCTAATTTCGGCGTCCGTAAAAGTTTGATCAACGTAAACTTCGCCATCTGTCGCAAAATCGGATCCAAAATAAACTTTCGCAAGATCGTTTACGTCGACTTTGGCCTTGTCTTGGATGGCTGTTACGGCATCTTCTTTGGTATAACTGACTCCCAAGTCTTTTTGCTCCGCGCCGGATATTTGCCAGTAAATAAAAACAGATGCCAAGACGACTATGAGTAATATGGCACCGATTATAGCGCCGATGATTTTGAGTGCTTTCATATACGTTATCGTACAACGTTCAACGTACAATGTACAATGTTATGGAGTTTGATTCATTTATCGTAAAGTATGTAAGTCTGGTTTGCCGGTTTTGATGCTGATAAGCTATCCTATTGGAGAATAAGACCGATGTTAAAAGATATGGTGTAACAACTTAGGCTAAAAGTTTTTCAAGAGTTACTCAGTTTACGCGTGATAAACTTGTGACCTTTATCCTGATAAACGACTTTATTTTTTTGCAAATTAATTATTTGAGATACTTATGAAAAAGTTACAAGATAAGGATCCTGAGATCCATGAAATATTAAAAGCCGAGGAAGAGCGGCAGAGCGAAGGTTTGACGCTGATTCCATCGGAGAATCATACGAGCAAAGAAGTTTTGGAGGCGTTGACGTCTGTGCTTTCGGATAAATACGCGGAGGGATATCCGGGGAAGCGGTATTATGCGGGTAATGAGTTTGCCGATAAACTGGAGACTTTAGTGCAAGAAAGAGCGAAACGACTATTTGGAGTTCCTTATGTAAATGTTCAGCCGTATAGCGGGTCACCGGCCAATTTGGTAATTTTCAGTGCACTGCTTGATGTTGGTGAGCCGATTATGGGCTTAAATCTTTTAGACGGCGGACATTTGACGCATGGCTGGAAATTTTCCATGACCAGTAAGTTTTGGCGAAGCGTGCCCTATCATATGACGGCTGAGGGCGCGATTGATATGGTTGAGGTAAGACGGTTCGCGCGCGAGGAAAAACCCAAGATAATCATTTGCGGAGGCACGGCGATTCCAAGAGCGATTCCTTTCCGTGAGTTTGCGGAGATTGCAGATGAAATTGGCGCGTATTTACTTGCGGACGTCTCACATATAGCGGGACTGATCGTGGGTGGGGTACATGAGTCTCCGGTGGAGTACGCGCATTTGGTGATGACGACCACGCATAAGACTTTGCGCGGACCTCGTGGTGCTATGATAATGGTTACAGAGAAAGGTTTGGCGAAAGACGAGAAATTGCCTGCCAAAATCGATAAGGCGCTGATTCCGGGCTTGCAAGGCGGACCGCATCTTAACACGATCGCTGGGATTGGCGTTGCGTTGAATGAGGATGCTAAGCCGGAGTTTGGGGAATATGCCTCCAAAGTTGTTTCTAACGCAAAGACGCTGGCCGGTGAGTTGATGCAAAAAGGTTTTGAGCTTGTGAGCGGTGGGACGGACAATCACTTGATTCTTATAGATTTGACCAATACCGGCGCCGGACGAGGAGTCTTCTTTCACGAGGGGCTGGAGAGGATTGGAATCTATACCAATAAAAATACGGTGCCCGGAGATTTGAGTTCACCGTTTTATCCGAGCGGTTTGCGAATTGGTACGCCGGCCGTGACGACGCGAGGCATGGGTGAGCATGAGATGAAGCAAATAGCTGATTGGATCTACCGCTTTGCCGGCCATATAAAAGACGTGAAGTTGCCGGAGGATAAGGCAGAGCGTAAGCAAGTTATTAAAGATTTTAGAGAGTCATTAAAGACAGACGGTTTTTACGGTGAGCTTAGAGCTGAAGTTGAGGAAGTTTGTGAGAGGTTTGAGGTGCCGGGGGTGTAGATAACCCCTTAATCCCCCTTTACCAAAGGAGGGTGTCGCATCATTCCCCTGTCCTTGGAATAATCTCAGGACATCCCCTTTTTGAAAGAGGGCTCTAAATAGGCAGCTGCCCCCTTTGGCAAAGGGAGAAGAGAAGGGGGTATCGTAGACATTAAAAACAATTTCTGATATTCTCCTCACCATGAAACCCATTCCAGGCAAACAAATTGCCGCTCAAATTAAAGAAGAATGCCGTAAAGAAGTAGCGGAAAAAGGCATCAAAGCCAAATTGGTCGCGCTTTTGATTGGCGATGATCCGGCGTCTCGCATTTATGTTTCGTTAAAAGAGAAAGCTGCGCATAAGATTGGCATAGACACGGATATCAGATGCTTGCCTGCGGAAACCGGTGATGAAGAGTTGATAGAAATTATTAAAAAGTGGAATGAGGATGATAGTGTAACCGGCATCTTGATACAGTTGCCATTGCCCGAAGGGCATGATACTGACGCGGTAATCGCGGAAATGGATCCCAAAAAAGATGCTGATGGTTTTCATCCGGAAAATATTGCCAAACTCGAACATGGCGAGGCTACGATTCTTTCACCTTTGCATGAGGGGATCCTGCGACTGGTGGCGGCGACTCCAGTCGTGCCCAATCATGCTCATGTGATGGTTCTGGCCAATTCACATACTTTCGCGGATCCGCTGAAGTGGATTTTTGAGCGTGCCGGCGCCGATGTAGACGTAATGTTGGCTAATGAAAAAGATGACAAGCAATTGCGCGAAGCGGATGTGATTGTAACCGCAGTTGGCAAGCCGGGGTTTTTAACAAGCAATGCGACCAGAGATGGCGCATGCGTGATTGATGTAGGAATTACAAAAATGCCGGATGGCAAAGTTATAGGTGATTTTGATGCTGAAAGCGCGGTTGATTTGGAAGGTTGGTATTCCCCTGTTCCGGGCGGAGTCGGCCCCATGACAGTAGCATTGCTGATTAAAAACGTTATTCGACTTGCGGAGCGAGATTAAATATTAAGTAAACATTGACCAAGTAAATCCAAACATTACCAAACTATTGTTAGCATGTTTGGTTTGATTTGTATCTTGGTGTAATTTGGTTATTTTTGGTTGGTTTCGTCGAAATCAATCCCCGGTGCGGCCATGTGATAAGCGTATTGGCGGCGCATGACTTTTGCCACTACAAATATTACAGCTACTTCAACAACAGTTTGTACTAGAAATTCGTATCTTAGCACAACGAGAAACGGATCCGGCAGTACCGTGAACGCCAATATAAATTCTGCTAAAAATGTTACCAATGCCCACGCTAAAACGAATAGACCCAACTCTTTTGTGTTTGGCAAGTCGGATTTAAACGCCCAGTAAACAAAAGGCGCGGCAATAAACGCAGACAGAGTCCATCCTACGATCAAATCGACCCAAGGAGCTATTGGTTTAGTGAATATATAGCCAAAAAACGCCATTATTACCAACATGTTGGCAAACCATTTTGCAATAGGTATGGCTATGTATTTATATTTTTTCATATTTTAGAACATTGATAATATGTGCTCTATCATAACAAATAATAGAGCTACTGCGATAGGGATGGGCATATAACGCCAAATCCAGAAATATTTATCGCCGATCTTAGGCTTACGGTGCAATAAACTATCGATCCAATTTTTAGTTTTTTGCGGTTGATTTAAGATTTTGTACGCCGCGAAGCAAACCATCACGCCGTTTAGTGTTGACAATACACCACCTACAAATCCAATAGTGGAAAGGAAGTTGCGTGATACGACTACAAATAAAATAACAGGTATTACAACGGTTATGATCCAGGCCGGAATGCGTTTCATTTTGATATCGATAACAAGTATGTTTTTCAGAGCCTGAGTAAAAGTTAAGTATGAAGTACTGACAGCCAAAAGACCGATTGCGGGAATGAGCCACCAAAAGATTGGAGGGAATGCTTTTTGAATGCTTTCCACTGAATAGACTCCGGGATAAACGATCGCGATAATGATGCCAAACAACCAACTCAATATACCGGCACCCAATACCGCGATAGCAGTGCCCATACGGAACTCTCTTTCATTACGTTTAGCTATATCTTTAAGGTCGGGCAAGATAGTCATACCGGTCACGGCAAAGAAGATGATGCCAAAAGTACCCACAAAACCCGAGAAATTGACGGTTGATGTTAAATCCCATTTGATAAACGGGAAGAGAATGATGACCGTAAACAACATGAAACCGATCAGTACCCAGGTGAGCTCGTCTTCGATTTCACAGACCACACTTACGCCGTAAAAAACTACAAGAGAGCAAATAGCCCAAAAAATCAGCGCCCAGGACCACATGGGGTAATTAAAACCCAAACCACTGGCCAGCATGTGTAAAAATGTACCGCCCAGAATAAGATAAGCGAGCATGGTGCCGGCCGTACGGCAGAGCATGCTAATTAGTGCTATCCAATACGCTTTGTGGCCTAAAACACTACCCGTGTAACCCGGCAAGCGATGTTTGCCCTTGACGCCGTAGATTACGTCGATATATAACTGATTGACTATTAACACAACGGCCAGAATGATGACAAATAAAATCGTGCCACCCAAAATACCGGCACTGGAGAAAACCGCGGGCAAACCAAAAATTCCGGCTCCAACTATAGCCCCCAATAAGCTGAGCGCGACTTGGGTTGTTACGGATTTTTGTTTCATTTTTCAGCTAATATATTAGCATAGTTGTGGGAATTTTATATCCACAGTCAGTACCTAGCTTATCTTCTTGCGTATAGACCGACCGAGTAGTAATTTGCGAGCATATGACACAGCTTGAAAAAATTATTCCGCAGAATGTGGAGGCTGAAATGTCGGTTTTGGGCAGTTTACTGATTGACAAAGAGGCCATGATAAAGATCGGCGACACACTGATACCGGAGGATTTTTATTTGCCCAAGCATCAAGAGATTTTTGAAACCATGGTGGAGTTATTTAAAAAGCATGAACCGATTGACATTTTGTCTTTATCCAACAGATTGGAAGAAAAAAGTTTGGTTGAGAGTATTGGCGGGAGAGCTTACTTGATACAGTTGTCCAATGCAGTTCCGACAGCGAGTCATGTTAAGCATTACGCGGGTATAATTCAAAAAAAATCGACTTTGAGGCGACTGATTACGGCCAGTCAAGAGATAACAGCGCTTGGTTTTGATGAATCCGAAGACGTAGAAAAAATCTTGGATAGCGCGGAAAAAAGTCTTTTTGGAGTATCACAAAAGTTTTTAAAGACCGCGTTTACAAGTATTACCGATGTTTTGGATACGGCTTTTGAAAGGATTGATGAGATTCATCGTGAGAAAGGCAAGATAAGAGGTGTGCCTACCGGGTACGCGGATCTGGATCAGTTACTGGGAGGTTTTCAAAACAGCGACTTAGTTATTTTGGCGGCGCGCCCTTCGTGTGGGAAGACTTCGCTGTCGCTGGATTTTTTGAGACACGCCGCCGTGAAGCATAAGATACCCGTAGGATACTTTTCTCTGGAGATGAGTAAAGAGCAGGTTGTAGACCGTTTGATTTGCTCGGAGGGTAATGTTGACTTGTGGAAGATGCGAACCGGCAGATTATCTGACCAAGGCGAGCATGATGATTTTTCGAGAATCGGACACGCGATTGGCGTTTTATCTGAAGCACCGATTTATATTGATGATACCGCTTCAGCAAATATTATGGAGATTAGGACCAAGGCGAGGCGTTTGCAAATGGAACATGGTCTGGGATTTATCATCATCGACTATTTGCAGCTGATGGAATCACGCGGTAGTAATACGGATAATCGCGTGCAGGAAGTAGCGGACATCACTCGCGGATTAAAATCCATAGCACGCGAGCTTAATGTGCCGGTTTTAGCTCTTTCGCAGCTGTCGCGCGCTGTTGAGCAGATCAAGCCGGCTATTCCCAAGCTATCGCACTTGCGCGAATCGGGTTCTATCGAGCAGGACGCGGACGTGGTAATGTTTATTTACCGTAAAGCCGCGGATAAGAACTATCGACTTGAAGACTTAAGCCCTGAAGAGAAGAATTTGGCAGAAGTGCATGTGGCCAAGCACCGCAACGGTCCGATTGGAGTCGTGAAATTGTTTTTTGACGACTCTCGCGCCAGTTTTCGAAGTATGGCCAAATCACAAGGCTCGGGTGCTCATGGCTTGGCACCGACGGCGCAGGCTTCGACTATGACGCCGCCGGCCATGGGCAACCTACCTCAGGGCTCGGAACCTTTTGACCCAAGCCAGCCGATTACAAATACCAAACCGCCGGGCTCGTAATAAAATCAAAATTTTAAATAGCAAATGTTGAAAATTTTACTTGGCGAATAAGAACTTGCCAAAATTGGGTGAATTGCTAAACTAACCGTACGAATTTCGAATCTGCGCTGTTTACGAATAGCGTTGAACAGATTCGTAATTCGTTCTGATTCGTAATTCGTAGTGTATGTTCAATAAATTAAAACAATTTCAAGATGTAAGAAGTCGCGCCAAACAAATGCAAAAACAGTTGGAAGATGTTCAAATCGAAGGATCAGCCGGCTGGGGCAAGGTTAAGGTCGTCATAAATGGTAACCAAAGAATTATTAAATTTGAATTTGCGGATGAGGTTATGAGCGACAAAGCCAAGCTCGAAGGCTATGCAAAAGACGCAGTGAACGATGCCATGGAAAAATTACAAAAAGAGATGGCTAATAAAATGAAAGACATGGGCGGATTGGATTTGGCGCAGGATATCCAAGGGATGATGGGGAAACAATAATTATGAATTAACAATTACCAATTAACAATACAGGAATTCCTTCGTAATATTAAACTTATATAATGCCGAAGGCCTCAAAAATTGTTAATCGGTAATTAAATTTATGTTAATACCCCGCAGTATTGACGAGCTGGCCAAGATGTTTGATCGTTTGCCCGGGGTCGGTCCTCGCGCTGCCTTGAGATACGCGTACTGGCTGGCCGGGCAACCAAAATCTGTAGCGCATCATTTTGCCGAGGTTACCAAGAATTTGGCCGATCAGGTCAAGACTTGCAACATCTGCGGAGCGTGGACCGATGAATCGCCTTGTTCAATCTGCAAAGATCCAGGTCGAGATGCGGGACTTTTGTGCATCGTGGCCAACAGTCAGGACATTCGTGTAATTGAAGATGCTGCCATTTTCCGCGGTAAATACCATGTTTTAGGCGGCTTGATAGACCCGGTGGAAGGCAAAACAGCGGATAATTTAAGTGTACAGCGACTTATTGCAAGGATAAAGAGTGGCGAGGCGGATTTGAAAGAGGTCGTTCTGGCGCTAGACCCGGATGTGCTGGGTGATACAACCGCTTTGTATCTTTCGAGACAGTTGAGTGAGTTAAATGTTCCGGTTTCACGGTTAGCTCGTGGAATACCAACCGGCGCGCAGATTGAATACGCGGATGAGGCGACTATTACTGATGCGTACTTGAATAGAAAAAAGAATTAGATTTCTATTTACCGAAGCAGCTTCTTGACCTTTTTTGTAACTTCCTTACTAGCAAGTACACCTTCCCTTAATTTTCTTAATAAATCTACATCAACAGGATTATGCATGCGAAGCTTGTGATCTTTTAGCTTGGTTACCAAATCATCAATGGATCGAACAAAAACACTGTTGCAGTTAAATAGTGTAGGATGAGCAAACAATGCACAATCCTGAGGTGTTACATCTATTAGTGTTTCTTTCGCTTGACCCAATCTTTGCGCCCTTTCGATAACGGAAATGTCCAATGTGACGGCACATACCAGAATAACTACGCCATCTTCTAAAGGTTTGTTATTTAATACAACAAAATAGTGTGGCTTCGTACCAGTGAACGACTCTTCAACGAAATAGTAAACGCAACCACTTTTTATGGTTGCTTTAATTTGGATTTCAGCCGGCACATCCATAAACAATTATTACTAAGCCCAGAAATTAGCAATTTCAAAATTTTCTTCAAATGTTTCTTTTGCAGCAATTTTTTGCTCGGGTTCCAATTGAAAAAAATCTCTTGATTTGATTTTGGGATCAAAATAAAAGTCAGAATAACTCATTACAGCACGCGAAGCAGTACCTGTTTCTAGTGGTATCTCGAATTTCTTCCATTCAGGATATTTGTGTGAGATATTAACTAATTGAGAGGCTGTTTTATTTCCAAAAGCATCAAAGATAGCATCAAGTGCCTCGATTTCTGACTCTGAAAAAACTTCATCATCTACATCATCTATTGATTTAACTAGATTGGAATCATCATCACATTCTAGATATTTGTTTAAATAGTTTCGTTCCTGTACTGCTAAAAAATCAGAACACTCTGCCAAGTCTTTAACAGAAGATCCGACAGGACCATATTTCATAGCGAAGTAGGTATCATTAGTGATTGGACGCCCATACTTCCTTATATGATATCTATCAACAAGCCAAATTAGTTTAACTGCTTTCAACTTTGAAATTGCACCTCCCTCCTTTTTAGCAATATAATTTAAAGCTTGAGTGGCTTTTTCGTAGTCAAACTCCATTACTGTCTTCATGATTGAATTATATGCCATATGAACAGAAATTAAAAACTATTCTATGCACATGCTTAATTGACTTTTATTGTTAGTTAAAATCGGAGTCTTAGGCTCCGATTTTTGTAATTTTGACTTTGGTAAATTCTTGGCGGTGACCGATACGTTTTTTGTAGCCGATCTTATTTTTAAATTTTACTGTAGTAACTTTTTTACCCTTACCCTGTTCCAAAATTTCACCGCTGACTTTGGATTCCAAGTGCGGAGTTCCGACTTCAACTTTGGAGCCGTCATCTTCGGCAATTAAAAGCACTTTGTCGAAATCGACTTTGTCGCCTTTTTCGCCCTTGATTTTTTCGATTTTGAGGGATTCCCCTTCTTGTGCGATATATTGTTTACCGCCGGTTGCTATAACTGCAAACATAATGCGCCTATATTAGACGAACTTTAGCGAAATGTCAAATCGACTGATTGTACAATATATAATATGCAAAGTATAACGTGAAAGGTAGCTATTTTGGCTAAAATTAGCTTATTTTATCTAAATTTATTGTTTAATGTTTTATTATTTGGAAATTGTGATTACGTTCCCAACCTTCCAACCGTAATAATCAGACAAGCCGGCGTTAACTTCCAGTACCATATCAGCGGGGTGTTGCGATTTGTGAGTGGCCGGGAATGCGAGAGCTCCGGGGGCAGGCATGTTTTTGGCGATATCCACGATAACGCCGTCGCGGATAAAAATCATATCGATATCGAATTTCATGTCTTTCATCCAAAAACTGCGATAGTCCGTATCCTGAAAGATAAATAACAAACCTTGATCGTTTTGGAGTTTTTCACGGTTGGAGAGACCTCGAGTGATTTCCGCGTTTGAATCCGCGGTGGCTACAGTTAGGTTGGTATTAGCAACTGTGATCTGTTGTGAGGGCTTGAGGAACGACTCTTCCCATTGAACATTACTGCGCCCGAATGAAACTGTGGTAGCCGGTAATAGGATAAGCAGAGCGATGACAAAAAGCGCCAATATCATAATCCAGATCATGATACGACGATTGCAAATAAAGCAATGGATTTTAAATTCAGCGTTTTTCATCTTTAATTTGAGGTAAACGTTTTTGAATGGCACGATCTGCTATCCAGGAGATAAGCAGGGTGAGAATTACCAGCACAAAGACCAGAAACAATTTGCCGCGTGTTTGCAAAAACAGGGCTACGGATCCGGCCGAAGCGGAAATGAGCCAGAACAGGTGGACTGCACGACGATGCGGTAAGCCGGCGGCCAGCAAGCGAAAATGCAGATGAGAGCTATCGCCCTTAAACCAAGGGCGATGGTTAAGCATGCGCCGCAAAACCACAAAAGCGATGTCTGCGATGGGGATGGCAAGTACTGCGAGCGCGATAGCCAGCTTGGCGCTTGAAACGACAGCCAGAAAGCCCAAGCTTAATCCTGCGATAGTGCTCCCCGCTTCTCCGAGGTATTGCTTGGCCGGATGGCGATTATTAGGCAAGAAGCCGGCAAAAGAGCCGGCCACTATTGCAGACATAACCGTTGTTGAAGGTTGAAAAAAAGCCGGCATAGCAGATAACAAACCAACCATAGCGGCTCCGATAATGCTGATGCCGGAGACCAGCCCATCCAAACCGTCGGTGATTTTAGTGGCGTAGATAGCGATAAGTAGCCAAGCGATTGTTAGTAGATCGCCGGGCAATGACAGTTGTAAGGATCCGGCGGATAAGTGCCACCAGTTTAAAAATAGCGGACCGGCGTCGGCAGGATTAGTGATGTGTACGATAGTCGTGCCGGTTAGAACGACGATGAGCGTGGCTAAGAGCGGAAAGAAAAAACTTTGCCAGGCCGGCAAATCATATTTATCATCGAGAGAACCGCCGATGATTAAGATGAGGATTCCCAGGCCAAAACCCGTTAATTGCCAAGGCGAGATTTTTCCGACCCACGTTTCCGAGAAAAAGCCGAACAGCACCAATCCCAATAAAATACTTAAACCTATACCCATACCGCCTAAAAGCGGTATTGCTTTGCTTTGAATTTTACGGGCTTTTTCGGGTATGTCTAAAATTTGTGATTTGTGAGCTATTTTTATTGAGTATTTACTCAATAAAAAAGACAGTACACTTGTACCGGTGAAAATCAAGAGACTATAAATTGCTAGATCGGACAAGGACATAACTAAATAAAACACTAACTTTAAATACTAAACTCTAAACACTGCTTAATTGTTAGGGTCCGGTGTCTTGTGTCTAGGGTCTTAATAAGGATTTGGTGCTTTTTCGACAGTCAATTCGCCGTTTTCATTCAACACTATCGTATCGTGCCTGGCAACTTCGCCTTTGAGGAGAATATCCGCGAGCGGCGTCTCGACTTTGTCTTGAATCACACGGCGCATGGGCCGAGCACCAAAAGCCGGGTCAAAACCAGCGTCTGCCAGATCCTCTACGGCCGGGTCTTCGGCGCGAAAATTGATGCCTTTGGCCTCTAGCTGCTTGGCGACTTGGTTTAACATAAGCCAAGCTATTTGCACGACTTGATCGCGGGTTAAAGGTTTGTAAACGATGATGCCGTCGAAACGATTGAGAAATTCGGGGCGGAAGTGGGTTTTTAGCTCGCGTTCCAATAAATTGGTTTTGATTTTATCGATTGACTCTCCCTCGGCGACCGCTGATTGAATATATGACGTACCCGCGTTGGAAGTCATGATGACGATAGTGTTTGTGAAGTCGATTGTACGGCCAATGCTGTCGGTAAGGCGGCCGTCATCCATAACCTGAAGGAAAAGTGTGAGAATGTCAGGATGGGCTTTTTCGATTTCGTCCAAAAGGACGATCGTGAACGGACGGTCGCGTACGGCTTCGGTTAAAAGACCACCGCGCTCATCGCCGGGTATACCAATCATGCGACCGATTGATGACCGGTCTTGGTATTCGGACATATCGAGGCGGATCATGGCATCTTGATCGCCAAAGTATTCTTGCGCCAAAGTTTTGGCGGTTTCGGTTTTGCCGACTCCGGTGGGGCCGAGGAATAAAAAGTTTGCAATTGGTCGTTTGCCCTCGCGGAGCTCAGCGCGCGCGCGGCGTATGGCGCGAGCCACTGCGACGACCGCTTCATCCTGGCCTACGATACGGCCGTGCATGCGGTCTTCCAGATTCATGAGTTTGCTTGATTCTTCTTTGGTAACCATTTCCACCGGAATACTAGTTTTATCGTGTACGACTTTAGCCACATCATCGTCGGTAACAATAGTGCGCTCTTGGCGTGTTTTGCGCGCGTAAACCGCGGTTTCTCGCAACAAATTAAGCGCGTTTTGCGGAGGTGCGACGTCGTGCAGGTAGCGCAATGCCAAAGTCGCGGCTTTTTCCAAAGCTCCGTATGAAATAAAAACTTTATTTTTATATTCAATACCGCCGGACTTAGCCATGAGTACTCTTATGGTTTGCTCGGCATCCGGGTGCGGTGCTTCGACTTTGACCATGATTTTGCCCAAGCGACGACGCTCCAAATATTGTGTCCAAGCTTGAGGTGTTGTGGTGGCAATAACCGGGAAACGGGCTTTTTCGATTTCACTGGCAAAGGTTTCCGCCAAATCCATGGGGCCGGCCGCGTTGCCCACGAGTGCTTCGATTCCGTAGAGCGCGAGTACGATGTTGCCGGAAACGGCTACCTCCCTGAGCATGGCAATTAAGCGCTCGGCTGCCAGACCCGAGTCACCGGCGGCAACGACTTGCGCAAGGTTGACCGAGACTATGCGTTTATCAAAAAAGATCTCGGGTACGCGTTCTTCCACCATTAGGCGAGCCAATTGTTCGACAATAGCAGCCTTGCCAACTCCTTGGTCGCCAACAAGCACGACCGAGCCTTGACCGGATTCTATGCCACGCATGAGGCTTTCCATGACTTGCTCATTGCCAACCATGGGCGGCAAATAACCTTGACGCGCGAGCAGTGTAAGATCTTCACTGAAACGATCGAGCAGTGATGTTTGGATGGCCGTCATGGCGCGATTCATGGCTGACTTGGGCTTTAAGCGCGCCAAATCGGCAAATCGGCGCTGATCCTCTATTAAACGATCTTGCAATAAAATCCATTCCGCGACATGCACTACATGGCTTTTGAGATAGCCTTGACGGTCGATCATGTCCTGCATTTGTTCGGATTCCAAAAATGACTGCAAAAATATTTCCATGGGCGTAACGTATTTGCGATTTGTACGATTGGCAAAAGCATAGGCCGCGGCCAGGGTTCGTTTAGCTTCGCGTGAGAAGTGAATAGGTGGCTTGCCCGAAGTGGCAGTCATTAGCAGGCGCACGAGCGGTTCTTTGATTGTGTCAAACTTCATGCCAAGTCGTGCCATAAACAATCCGCCCGAACGATGAGTTAAAACGGCTGCAAACAGTATTTCGGGCGTGATCTCCACCACGTGCAAATCTTTGGCCAAGTGATAAGCGGACTCAACGACCTCCATGGCTTCGGGCGAGTAAAAATGCACGACCTCAACAGCTTTAGTAAGCTTCTCCTCTTCACCTTTTGACGTTTGACTTTCGACGTTTGACGAAGGCAAATATCCGGGAAGGGTTTTGGCGGGTTTGGTGAATTCGTTGAGCCGGAAGATAAAAAAGGCACCGATGACGATTGAAAAGTAAAAAAGCGTAACAAACCAATAGCCGGAAGTCCAAAAAGCCAGCGTCTGTACATCAGTAAAAGTGAAATCGCGAATGGTAAAAGTAAGAAATAAAGCTAAGAAGATGATAATTACCGCCAGGATGGAGAGATGGAAGATGGCGTTGACTTTGATGCGGAATTTGCGCAATGCAATGGTGAGTTCATCTACGATTGTATTCCAAACCAAAAAACCCTCATCTGTGGGGATTCCCACGCCAGCTCCTTTGCATTTGGAGCAATTCGAAGAAGCACGCGGGTCGGCCCCGCAATTAGTGCAAACAATAGCCTCCGGGACATGCGGAAACGTGGATTCAGGCGTTTTAGATGACTCCGGCATACATATTTTGCAAAGCCAGCATTAACGCCAGCGGTGGAATAAGGCACCAGCACAGCACAAGGAAAAGATATGCGAGAACCTCGATAAAAAGCGCAATCCCCCGACCAAGGATTACGGCAATGCGCATGCCCACGCTAATAAGACGGCCAACCCAATCATATTGCGCGTACATGGGCACAAAAAAATTTTTGATCCAGACACCGAAAGCGTATTGCTTGTAACGATAAAGCAAACCCTCATAACACCAGCGTATGAAATTGATGAGGCCTTTTGTGTACCACCAAATGGGAAACCAAATAACACTGCCGATAAGATCGACAAACACCAATCGCGCGAGTGCCCCGGAGCGCTGCATCATTCCGTCATTATATCATATAATGACGATCAATAACCAATAATCAAGATACCAATGACCAATTTTGCAAAAAAGAAAAAAACCCGCTTGTGGCGGGGAGGTGTGAGCTAGCTCACCTGTAGAAGCCGAGCTAGAATTGACTGCAGTTCCTTGATTGTAAACGCTGTCATTTCAATCGGTTCATCGATTGGGTCGGTTGAATACTCTTCAATACCAATGTGCGTATCATGGGTTATGGAATATTCTGTGACTTGACCCAAGGTGATTTTTCCTTGAATTTTTGCTAGATAGATGGTTTGTGCATCAAATTCATCATGTTCACTTGGATGCTTTGAACCGATCCAAATTTCAAATACAGAAAACCGATTTCGCTTTTGCTCATTTTGACGCAACGCAGCAAAGCCGTAATGCACAGTGAAATTCTGACCGTCTGCTTGTAATATAATCGGTTTTTTCTTTTTTGATACAAACAAAGTTGTTAACTGACTCCATACTTGTTGGAGTAGCCTTTCATCAACTCCCTCGCATTCATTGATATTGAATTCTTCGAACATTCTATCTTTGCTGATCATTTTGTACTCCTTTTTGAGTTTTCAAGGATGGCTTAAATTAGCATGATTTTCATGAATTGTCAATCCTGGCACTAAAAAACCCGCTTGTGGCGGGTGAGGATTGTTTTGGAGCTTTTTTTGAGCTACTTACTATCGGCGAGTTGCACCAAGATTCTGCGGAACTCGTCCTGGGTGAATTGTCCTTTGGAACCCAGCACGTTATCCGCATCGTTGTTTCTTTGAGCAACCATCAGCGCTCCGTTTTCGTTGATGATCGCGAAACTTGGACCCGGGTCAAAATCTTCCTCTCCCCCTCGACCTCGATCGATACTAACTGCTATATGAGGGGGAAGACCAAGGCCCTCACTAGTGTTGTAAAAATCTTTACAACAGTAAAAGCGATACCGGCCGTTGGATAAATAAAGATCTTGTTTTGAGATTCGTTGGAGATAATCCCAGACCCTCGTCAACAAACTCTGATCTACGGAAGTTGCGGGGTAAAATCTGTGTGGCTTCAATTTTGCGTTATCCATCGATTCTTCCTTCCTGTGCTGTGGTAAATGATTGTCAAAGAATGGTTTAATTTAGCAAATATTGAAGAAAGTGTCAATAGTTTAATGTTTGTTCAGCAAAAAAACCCGTCTTGAACAGCTTTGAAGGGCGGGTTGGTGAAGGTTGGGGCTTTTATCCAAGGAGATGGTAAACAAGGTACAAACTGCCATAACCTACGGCGATGAGTGACAGGAGAAAGGACAATTCAACGAGTTCCTGCCAACTGTGCAGTTTTTGCCTTAGGCGATTAGAAAAGACGATGGCCGGAAGTCGATTTGATGCGATTTGCTCTTGATTGGTGATCATGACCCCTCTCACCTGTTTTGACGCTTTGTTTTGGCTAGTAATAGATAAAACGATAAACTTGATTTGAGGTTACAACTCCACGAAAAAGAAAACTCCCCCGGAAACGCGCTTGCCGGGGGAGTTTTGTCATTTTGTGTTGGATGTGTTTTTTATCTTGTGGTTGGTTTGTATTTTATGCGCGATCTATGCCTACAACTTGTAAAAGCATGAACATCAATACCGGGAAAAGCAAACGGTATACATACAAAGCATTCCTTGCATTAATGAAAGCGTTTACAAACATAATCGCAAAAAGGGTTTTAGGCTTTCACCCGCCCCCTGCCAGGGAGACGCTTATCTGCGTACAAAGGCGTGTGATGCCGGATTGATAAATTCCGGGCTTTGGACTTCTACGAAGCCAAGACCCTTTGCGCGCTCAGTTAAGGCGTGCATGGAAGATTTGCGCGCGATGGAATCTTCCATGGCTGTTACGTCACGCTCCAGCTCCACGATTTGGCGTTCAAGAGTTTGCAGGCGATCGGAACGTGGCGCGGCATGAGTTACTTGTGAGACGTAGATACCGGCCAAACCGATCCAGAACGCCATGACGAATAACGCCCAAGCCAAAGCTCCTTTGGGGAGTTGCTTGGAGATGCGCTCTTTAAAGCCAAAGCGTTGATGTGGACGCGTCATAGCAATAGCGTATGTTCTGGACATAGGTTATTTTGTGTTTGTTTTCGCGCGATGCGTAATTTTGCACTTCTCGCGCGAGGATTGTGTTTAATTTCTTTTTGAGATGGAAGTATGGGTTTTTTTGATACTTCGGCATCCGTAAATGATTTGAAAGTTTGTTTGACGATACGATCTTCCAATGAATGGAAAGATATAACTGCCATCGCTCCGCATGGTGCCAGGATTTCCCAGGCGGCATTTAGAGCCACGCGGAGCGATTCCAGCTCGTCGTTTACCGCAATGCGGAGGGCCTGAAAGGTTTTTGTAGCCGGATGCAGACGTCCTCGTATGTTTTGACGAGGGGCGGAGTCTGCCACGACCGAAGCGAGGTCTTTTGTGTTTGTGAATTTTTGTTTTTTGCGGCGAGTAATAATAGCCTCCGCTATACGGGACGCGTATGATTCTTCACCGAAATTTTTTAAGCATTTTGTTATATCGCCTTTTGTCCAGCTATTAACTATTTCCGCGGCGGTTAAACCGTCTTCATTGCCCTTGGGTCCTAGGCGCATATCTAGCGGGCCATCCTCTTGAAATGACAGGCCTTTCGAGGGGTCGACTAGCTGATCACTGGAAAAACCAAGGTCGAACAGTATGCCGTCAAACGGAATCAGTTTTGTTTTTTTGGCAATTTCGCGAATATGCCGAAAATTACTCTCCATTACCTTCCACCTTGAGCCAAACTCTTTAGCAAGGCGCTTACCGCGAGCCAGAGCCGCGGGGTCAACGTCAAGCGAAAGCAGTTGCCCGGTTGGTGTGGAGGATTTGAGAATTTCCAACGAATGTGTCGCGCCGCCCAGAGTTGCGTCTAAATAACGCCCCTCCGGATGAGGGTGCAGCGCGGTTAAAACTTCGCGAACCATGACCGCGTTATGAATTGTTTTATTATCCGTGATCATAGGCCTAGTGGCGCCAAACGTTCAGCGATTTCATCACCGGTTGCTTCGGTCTTTGCCGCGTAGCTATTCCACGCATCCTCATCCCAGATTTCCAAGCGGTCGTAGAGGCCGGATATAACAGCTTTTTTACTCAAGCCGGCGTAAGTACGCAAGTATTCGGGAATTATGATGCGCCCCGATTTATCTATTGAGACTTCCATGGCACCGGCTAGCATTAGCCGGGCAAACGCGCGGGTATCCGCTTGAGACAGCGGCAAAGCTGCGATTTTCGCAGCCAAGGATGCCCACTGTTTCTTTGGGTAAAGAAATAGCGTGCGATCAAGCCCGCGCGTCACCACGGCACCTTTCGATAATTCGGTGCGATAGCCTACAGGGATGGATAGCCGTCCCTTGTCGTCTATTGTGTAATGATATTCACCTATGAACATAGCGCGGACTTAATAGGTCCGTTTATATAATTTCCAGGGTAAAAAAATACGGCGGGACAGTTATACCACACCTGCGTGCGGCAAAACTTCTTTTCCCACTCTTCCCCACTTAATCCCATTTTATGCCACTACGCCCCTTACGTCAATCATTTTCCCCCACTTGGATTGATGCTTAAATTAGCCAAAAGTTTGTTCTTTTTTTGTTCCAATGTGTATATATCAAAATAAAAAATAATAAATAATAAATAATAATTTTGAATTGTGCATGATTGACTTTTTAGGCTATTTTGTGCTAAATAGAACCTAAGGAGGTATTAATGCTCATTAGAAAGATTTGCGGATATGTGAGTGATTTGTTTCAGGACTCGATGGCCAAATTATTGGCGAAATCCATGTATACTCGGCCTTCCAAAGCACAAAAATCTTCAAGCTTGGTGCGGAGAGCTTTAGATCTTGCGAATACTACCACAGCCCATGTTGTGGCTGTCGGGGTTCTGGTGAAAATGGAACCCAAGATGGCCAGAGATGCTGATAATTTGCTACACAAGAAAAACGACACGCAGAAGAGTGCTGAACAAAATGCGACCGGTACCCATTACTAATGTTGCTTATGCCTATCACATCCAAGCTCCTTGTACGCTTATTGTTTTGCAAGTTGAGCCGTCAAGCAATGACGCGAAAAAAATTGATATTGATTTGATATTTCGAGGTTATGCCAACGTTTACAGGTTTGAAGCTTGTATCCGTGTAGCGCTGGCCGTGCGCCAAAAAGCAATTTGCGTTGGTGGATATAATAGTTTGGCACTGAAATTTGCACAAAATGGCCATTTGTTAATTACCGACCATCCGAGCAATTCTTACAGGGTACGGCTCACTTTCAGTAATCAATACGGAATACTAGGCTCGATTCTGGTGCCAAAAAATAGCATAATGCCCTTTTTTCATAAGGTTTAACCCAAGGGTCAATTGACGACGTTTTTTATAAAGACGGTAGACAAAGATTAAAAACGTTGTTTTTCTACACTAGCGAAAATGTGAACGACAATGACATTTGAGCCCCGCTGATCTGAGCGATACCATCCCCTACCTCGGGGATTTTTTTACTATTATCCATCAGCTGTCGCCAGACTCCAGATGCTAGCTTTTAGAAATTGGAAACCGGGTACTATGAATATAGTACATGTTGCCGGTCACTCGTGTAGTTTGAAAATTTTTGAGAGATGGTCGGGGTCAATTTCGGCTTAGCTTTTTTTAGGCAGGTACAGGCTTTGTGACCTCAACTTTCGATGATATAAAATTGCAAAGCGATGGGATTCGTCTTGGACTTGGATTAAGATGTCCATATGTTTTTCCAATTGAGATCTTAGACCTTCAAAAACGGGTGGGATGATGAGTTCTTGTTTTTTACGCGTCGGGCCTTTGGCAATGCCGATTACCGGAATGGTCTTGGGTGAGTCGAGTTTTGAGACAATATCCAACGCGGCGCTCACTTGCCCCTTGCCACCGTCGATCAGGATCAGATCCGGCCATTCCCAGCCGGTTTCATGATGCTTGAAGCGGCGACGAAGAACCTCGCGCAATGACTCATAGTCATCGGGGCCGATGACGGAGCGTATGCGAAACTTGCGGTATAAAGCTTTTTCAGGTGCGCCGCGGCGAAAGACGACCATGGAGGCGGTGCCCGAGGTTCCCGAGATATTGGAGATGTCGTAGCCCTCCACTCTGCCGAGGACAGGGTTTTGGTGATAGTCGTCGGGCAATTTGCGGTCGTCTTTGGATAAGACGGCAATATCTTGAATGTGCTCCAATGCGAACAAGCGGTTGCGCAACCAAGCCGCTTTTTCAAACTTTTCTTCTTTGGCCGCTTTATTCATCTCACGGCGGTAGCGTTTGACCAGCTCCGGGCGCCGGCCTTCAAAAACAGCCATCAGATCACGAATGATTTTGGCATATTCACGTTTTGTAATGAGGCCGACGCAAACTCCGGGGCATTTTTTTAATGAGTAATCAAAACAAGGCCGCTTTTGACCCGGTGAACAAGTTGACCAGGGAATAGCTTTGCGTAAAATCTTGAGAGCGTTACGGACCGCGCCGGCCGAAGTAAACGGTCCATATACCGCCTTATATTTCTTGACGGCGTTATCATCCAAATCCGTTGCCCGCAAAACATATGGTCGAGGGTAATCCTCGTTGGTGATGACAAGATAGGAATAGCTTTTATCATCTTTTTCGCGGATATTGTAATAAGGCTTGTATTTTTTGATGAGATTAGCTTCGAGAAACAGAGCTTCGATGGCAGTTGGTTGCTCGATGTAATCAATGGTTGCAATGTCTGCGACCAATTTTTGAGTTTTGGGGTCGCGCTTGCCGGTGAAATAAGAATTTACACGTTTTTTTAGCGACACGGCTTTGCCAACATAAATAATCTCGCCTTGGCGATTGTTCATGAGGTAAACACCCGGTGCGTCGGGCAGGATGTTGTCTTGGATTTTGATGTCTTTGGGGATCATGGCTCAAAAATACCAATTACCGATTACACCCTCTACGCATAAAGCTTCGGGGCGCAGGCCAATGTAGGAATCCCTACGGGATATTGTTTGTAATAATTGCCGAAGCGATAAACATCGTTAGTTTGTAATTCGTAATTTGTAATTATAAGTAAGTATGTCTTATCCAGCGGAGATAGTCCAGTTTTGACTGTATTTTGAGGTTGTGTTTTTATGTAGTCGGGTCTTTGACAAAGGAGGCGCTATGCATGCCCGCGAAAGATACGATCAATTGCTTACGATTGAGAAAAAGTTGAGAGATTTGGGCACGGAAGAATGGCTGGTGCCAAAGTTGGCCAAAAAAGTCCTTCAGTTATTTTCGGATTGCCCGCTAATTGTGATCGAGAATTTTAATAAGCATAATTGGTCGATGAGCGAATTGTACCATTGGCTGAATCATGCCGCTGTTTTTAAAAGCCAAAAT
>CAYFST010000002.1:23271-36712 GCA_964345995.1 uncultured Gammaproteobacteria bacterium | reverse complement strand
GATGAGCGAATTGTACCATTGGCTGAATCATGCCGCTGTTTTTAAAAGCCAAAATACGCAATGGGCGGATTCCTATCAGCATATCTTTTTTGTTGAGGAGATCTTGCAACAAGCGGGTTTGAGCCAAAATCTCGCGCATCGCTTGGTAAAAACACAGGCTTGGGTGTTTCAGATCCAGCCGGTAACCTTGCAAGTTGCCGTGGAGACTTTTGTGAAGCTTGGTTATGAGGAGGATGTGATTTGGAGCATTGCCAATCGAATGCCCCATTTATTTCATCTTCTGCCCCAGCACATTACCGAAGAGTGTAAAAATGCCACAAGCAGGCAAAGGGGGTTGTTATGGAATGCGAGACTGCAAGCTTATGAGCCGCCCAAGCAAATGACTCCGCGCTTCACCCGTTCGGTAGAGCCAAAGCGCAAAAAATCCGTTCCCGCCCCGCGAACAAAGATTAAAGACGGTCAATCGGCTGTGGCCGAGCCCGAACCGGTTTACAAGCCGGAGCCGAAGGTTGAGCAATATAATGGGCCGAAAAGTGAACCCCGAGCAAATCGAGCCGATGTGCAGCCAACGAAAAACGTGCCGACTAAGATGCTCGAGCCTTATCCACGGACATTAAAGCCCTTGAGGCTATTTAACCCGTTGAGAGAAAATCCGGACACGGCTCAGGTTGCCGCCGGCGAGGAAATCGACGCCCAAGCCGGAGTAATTGAAAAAGATTCTAGCGACGCGGATGATGAGCAACGAGGCGCGAACGAATGGTCTTTGCCACCGAGTTCGGTGGCTCCGGTGGAAACAGTCGGACACAGCGCACCAAATGATGATGGCTCTCGGTTGCATTTGGATAAAATCGAGGCATTCGTTAGATCCGAACTCGAGGATGATGACGTTGATGTATGGAAAAAATATCTCGAAGTCAATCCCTGGCTAAAACAGCCAAAATCTGTGGAATATCAAGCCTGCGCAGTATTGTTGCGTTGGATAATGTTGCAATCCATAGGCTCGGCAAGTTCTTACAAGGATGACACGGATGCGGGTCTTCGTTTCCGATTTTGGAGAAAGGTGTTGTTAAGCCCAAAGTACCGTGGCATATTACAGATTTTTCCCGAAGTTTTGGAACGCAGGCTCTATGTTTTGCGACGTATCGACAGATGCCCGATGAAAGGGCCAAGTTGGATAATGAAGCCTTGGGAAACATTGGAAGACGCGGAATTGCGTTTTAGGTTGAATGAAATTGACGCGCACGGCAAAAATCCAAAGTTTAAGCCATATATCAATATGCTGCTTGAGCCGACGCGCGAGAGCTTTAAAAAACGTTTGCAAAGATATCTAAAACTTAAAGATAAAAAAAATGATTTATTCTTTGAGCTTGAAGAAGAAGGTATTATTATGGATGATGAATCGGAGCCGGTAAAGTACATTACACGCACCGAGTTAATCGCACGGTTAGCCCGGGCTAGAAAGAACAATAAACCATGACGGAGATCTCTCTCCGTTTTTTTGTACCGGGATTTTGAGGATTATATGATTATACAAAATTGTAATTAAACTTCGCACGGTTATTCAACAAATTTAATTAACTCTTTGCATTTTTAACTTTGATCTAGCGCCGTAAGGCGCGTTTTAAATACTGCCCTGTGTAGCTGGCTTTGACGACAGCGACGTCTTCCGGTGTACCTTCAGCGACTACGGTGCCGCCCCTATCCCCTCCTTCGGGGCCCAGATCGATGATCCAGTCGGCTTGTTTGATTACATCCAGGTTGTGTTCGATGACGATAACCGTGTTGCCACGATCGACCAGTTTGTGTAGGACTTCGAGCAGTTGTTTGACGTCTTCAAAGTGAAGACCGGTTGTGGGTTCGTCTAAGATGTAGACTGTGTGGCCGGTGTCTCGTTTTGATAATTCTGACGATAATTTGACGCGTTGCGCTTCGCCGCCGGAGAGCGTGTTAGCAGGTTGGCCGAGTTCGATGTAGCCCAAGCCCACTTCTTTGAGGATTTTGGTGCGGTCGCGGACAGGCGGAATATCTTGAAAAAATTCATTAGCTTCTTCCACGTTCATTTTGAGGATGTCGTGGATGTTTTTATTGCGGTATTTGACTTCCAGTGTTTCACGGTTAAAACGACGGCCTTTACAGATATCGCAAGGGACGTAGACAGTTGGCAGGAAGTGCATTTCGATGGCGATTTGGCCATTACCTTCGCAGTGTTCACAGCGGCCACCCGGGCGATTGAAAGAGAAACGACCCGGTTTGTATCCGCGCATGCGAGCGTCCGGAGTCATGGTGTAGAGCTCGCGGATCGGAGTCCACATGCCGGTATATGTTGCGGGATTGGATCTGGGCGTGCGCCCTATCGGCGACTGGTCAACATCGATTATCTTATCGACCCAATTCAGGCCTTTGATTGACCCATGACCCGCGGGAGTTGCTTTTGTGCCGTAAAGTTTTTGAGCGAGCGCGCGGTAGAGAATGTCGATGATGAGCGTGGATTTGCCGGAACCGGATACGCCGGTGACACAAACAAAGCGCTTAAGCGGAATTTTGACATCAATTTTTTTAAGATTAAAAGCATTGGCTTTCTTGACTTCGAGCCAGTTTTTGGGCTCACCGCGGCGCTTGGTTGGCTTGGGAATTACTTTATCTCCGCGGAGATAGGCGCAGGTGACAGAGTTTTTATCTTGCAAGATATTTGGCATTTCGCCATGGGCAACGATTTTGCCACCATGTTTGCCGGCTCCCGGTCCGAAGTCCACCAAGTAGTCGGCGGCCGCGATTGTGTCTTCATCATGTTCGACCACAATGATGGAGTTGCCCGAGTCGCGAAGTTTTTCCAAAGTTTCCACGAGACGCGTGTTATCGCGCTGGTGCAGGCCGATAGTTGGCTCGTCGAGGACATAGAGCGCTCCCACGAGGCCGGAGCCGATTTGTGAAGCCAGGCGAATGCGCTGAGCCTCACCGCCGGAGAGCGAGCCGGCTATGCGGTTAAGTGTTAGATAGTGAAGTCCGACATTTTGCATGAATTCGAGCCTGGAAAGGATTTCTTTCATGATAGGCTCCGCTATCGCTGATTCTGTTTCGTTAAGGTTGAGGTGCTGAAAGAAATCCAAAGCCTCTTCGATGGTAAGTGCGGTAACGTCGACTATGTTTTTTTTGTTAACCAAGACGCTGAGAGCCTCTTTACGCAGGCGCGCTCCGCCACAAACCTCACAGATTTCATCAGAATAGATCCATGTTGTACCCAGACCGTTACAGGCTTCACAAGCTCCGTAGGGCGAGTTAAATGAGAAAAGGCGCGGTTCGATTTCCGGGAAAGCAAAATCATGCTCAGGGCAGGCAAAACGCGCGGACATGAGTTTTTCGGTTCCGTCGTCTAAAACAGCGACCACAGTGTCGTCAGCCCGATCGAGCGCGATTTCAATAGCTTCGACGAGGCGCGTGCGCAAGGGTTGGTTGTTTTCTATGGGCCAGGCAAGCGGGATGCGGTCCACGATGAGCTCGATAGTGTGCCGTTTGTAACGTGCCAGAGGAACGCGCTCGCGTAGAGGGTAAATTTTGCCGTTTACGCGGACTTCTGAGAAGCCGGATTCGTAGGCTTGTTGTAAGAGTTGATAGTACTCGCCTTTGCGCCCGCGGACGATTGGAGCGAGGATCATGATTTCATTGTTTGATGCGGATGTTTTGCGAGATTTGATCTTATCGGGCTTGGTGTGAATTTCGACGGTTGTACTTAAAATAACATCCGCGATTTCATCGATCGTCATCTTGCGAATGGGCTCGCCGCCAATCGGACAGTGCGGTTTGCCGATGCGGGCGTAGAGCACGCGTAAATAGTCGTAAATCTCGGTGATGGTGGCGACTGTGGAGCGCGGATTGGCGGAGTGGGCTTTTTGGTCGATAGAGATGGCCGGCGATAGGCCCTCGATTTCGTCGACATCGGGTTTTTTGAGCTGACCCAAGAACTGGCGCGCGTAAGCTGAAAGCGACTCGACGTAACGGCGTTGACCCTCGGCGAAAATCGTATCAAAAGCCAAAGAGGACTTACCGGATCCGGAAAGCCCCGTAAAGACGACTATTTTGTTGCGCGGTATCTCGAGATTGATGTTTTGCAGGTTGTGCTCGCGAGCACCTTTGATGGTTATATTGTCTTTCATGCACTTTCTAATTACAAATGACAGATTATAAATTAAAAATCTTGGAAGCCTGCCGGCATAATCTAGTATTTTAATCACTCGTCAAGTGAATCAATTGATTTGTAATTGCAAATTTGTAATTTTTAATTGTTAAGAACGTAAAATCAGCGCCTAAAAGTTGACGCAGGGGTGCAACTTGTCGGTTGACCGCGAGCTAAACAGTATCACAAAAATGACTTTTTGTCGATACTTGGCACCTATCTGAATTGCTATATGCCAGTTTAGAACAAAAATAGAACGCTAGCAACAGTGGTGTCGGACTCACTTGTCGATAACCTTGACCATTTCCAATTATTAAGCTTAAATAAAGATAACGGAGGCAAAAATGTACGTTCATATTGTGGTAAAAGATACGAAGCTTAGGTCGCTAATCCAGAATGCTTTGGAAGAAAATTGCGATGGGTTGATTTTCACATGCTATGCAAAATCTGAACTGATCATTTGTGAGGATGATGGCACATTGCCTCACATCTACGATCCTGATAAAAAATTTGCCATGCTCTTTCGTGGTGAATATCTTCTACATTCTCTACCTGATAATGTATTCGCGATTCCGGCAAACAAGTTTCTTGGTAAAGTGCTAGAAGTTATCTTTAAGTTTAAAAATAAACCAATGTTCATAGAGGTTATGGATGGGGTTTATGAGGTGTCCGGCCAAGGGGATAAGAATGTTTTGATGGTAGAGCCGGATTTTGTAATCAGAGATGATGCAAAAGAAGACTTGTCCCCACTGGCAAAAAAGCTGATTATAACAGCGCGCTTGGCTGATGCAGTGGAACAAATCCGCACACAAAAGTTGGATGTTGTACTCACCTCGCTTTATTTGCACCCATCATCTATTTACGCGCCTTACGTGGCAAGCTATGAAGAACTACAAATGCCGGTTCCGTATGGCTTCTTACTAGCTCTGGAGGCCGCGAAGCAATCTGTGGCGACCTGCATTGTGTGTGATTCGGAAATGAAAACCAACCCCCTTGTGGCGGCAATGTTTCATATGGGGCCATACTTTTATCATGGATCGCGAATTGCTTTCTGGACACGAGGCAAACAATGGTCACGCGCTATGAACGCACTGCTCAATCCCGCAGAATAATGGCGGGTTTTTTTGTTAAAACACGTCAATCACGAATGACGCATTAAAAAAGCACCGAGGTAGGTGCTAGTAGCTTGGGTGCTATTCGAATTGAACGCAGCGGCGCTCACGGCACAGCCAGTCCTTGCTGGGGCAGTCAGAATGTTTTGCGCATTCAGCATTGATGTCACAGATAAATTCCCATGAGACTGAGCATACCCAGGGGTACCCTTCCCCACACCTGGGATTAACATCACAATCACATTTAAGCGGCTTGGAAGCCACTAGCTGTATTTTATCAGCACATTGCTTCTTGGGTACCATTTTCCTTGCAGCCGAGCAAGCATTCTCCCTTTCCCTAAAGCACGATCCACTAGACTCTGTCCCTTTATTAATCGTGACTCCTTCGGGCGGGAGAAAGCTGAGATCTTCCGTGGCCTCTGTAAGAGCGTTTTCAACCTCCTCCTCAATGTATTCGTTGAGGTATTTGTTGAATTTCTTTTCTTTTAGATACCACTTAATACCGTATGCTCCCCCAAAAAAGAGAAGAATGGCAAAAAAAACAGTCAAAAGAAATATTGGTATTTGCAGACTCTGTTCTTTTTGTTCATCGCTCTTCATTTACGACTCCTTGCTTTTAATAATGTTCTAAGTCTATATTACAGATTGTACAAAAAAAGTCAACCCACAAAGTAAAAAAAACCACTAGGTGTAACTAGTGGCAAGTGAGATTATCCGAGGCAGCGGGACTGCGCGGCGTCGTCGACTAGAGCGTCTATTTCGGCTTTGCCGATGCGGTAGCCGAGCTTGAACGCCGGCGAGTAATGCTCCAGTTCGCGCCAAGTGAGACGCTCGTCGGCAAAACCGATGCACCTTCCCCTTTCCCACTTTTTTACCATTATGGGATCGGGTGTGCCGTTTGTAGCCGGGCAGTCGGGGTTGTGCCTGTAAGGCACAGGCCTTTTACAGTACGGACATTTGATTGCCTCCGCGACCATGGCTACCTCCCGCGCTTTACCGCAAGAGGCTAACCAGACCAATTCTGAGTTTTTCTCTTGCGATTTATGATTGCACATTTGCCTTATACATGATTTTTACCTTTTTGCCAACATCCTCCGGCAGGCTGATAAGATGACTTTGAACATTAAGTAAATCTTAAAAAGTAAAGCTTATGGACTTGAGCGTGTTAAATAAGTATAATGGTTAGACTATGAAAAAAATAGCTTATTTATTGGGCTACGCGATAGCTTTTGCAGTAATTTTTTACGCATCAAGTGCGCTCGCGGCCAGCCCTCAAGATATTTTAAACCAAAATCTAAAAAATTACGGATCGTCGGGCGCAAATCTTTCCGGCGAAGTGCATATGAATCTGCAAGAAAATGTTTGGGTTGACGATTATGTGAACGGACCGGAAAAAGCAAACTTTTCTCTTAGTTTCGCGCAAAGATCTTTACCCGCTGATAAGAACGGTAACAAGGACGGCGAGGGTTATTTCAAAATCGACAAATTATATATAGAAGATGGTGAGGATGTTTTTACATTATCCGATCCACTGATGCTTTTTTGGCGTACGGTTTCGGCTAAAATGTATATAAAAGTTGGCATGTTGCCGGAATCTATAAAAAACCAGTTAACAGAGTTGGGTGCGGATTTATCACCTTTAACCCAGCGATGGTTTACTTTTGATGCTCCGAGGCAAGAGAGCTGGGGTGAATTTTTACCACAGGTGGATCCAACAGATAGTGAAACTGCTGATAATTTGAGTGAAATGTTTGCTACTTTGAGCGACAAGAATTTTTTGCAAGTGACCGGTGTGGAAAAACGTTATAAAAATCAAGCCGGCGAGGATATGGTACGTGTCAGAATCGATATAGATAAGGATGTTGTGCAAAAAAAATACCAGGACGAGCTTAATGAAGTTGCAAAAATTACCGACCCGGACGCAAGAAGCAGATCCATGGATATTATTCATAAAGAATACGAACAAAATCTTGAAGATGCCGAAGCTTTACATATGGCCGCCAATATAAACCTTGCAAGCCAGAGAGTTGAAAGGATTGAATTTGGTTTAAAACAAACACAGGATAAAGAAGATTGCGAGTGGAACGATGATTTTACCGATAAAACTTGTAGAGTGATTGGTCAGACTACCGTAACTTTCCGAGCCGGAATTTGGCTAAGTGAACCGACAAATGAAAAAGTGAACATACCTTACAATGCGATGACCATGGAACAAGCTGAGAGCTTTTTTGAACGAGTGTTTAGCTTTTAACCACAGTAGCCGGATTAACCGCTAAAAATCAGAGTTGTATCTCTGATTTTTGTTCAATTAATATTATTTAGTTACTACGTATTTTTGTAAATAAGCATCTATATTTTGCACAATTTTAGCTTGATAGATTGCCCTATTCGGTATAAAAGTGACAAATATGAATACCATAATATTGTCGCCTTTTAATGAGCGAAAGCGTTTATCAATAATCCATGTACGCAGATATACTACTAATTATGGATTTTATTTAACCGATTTTTATCATAACCGCGGTTTATAAAGTTTCTATTCACTCGGATCTTGGGCATGCAGTTTGTAACTGTAATTCTTTTCGGGCATGACTGTCCATCCCCTTTTATTCTTAAACAGCGTTTTATTATCTGTCTTGTATTTGGGCCTGGGTAAATAATCCTCCCAGCCGTCGATTTGTCTGCGATTATAATGCCAATCAAACTCACCGTCGCCGTGCGCCGTTACAGTTAACCAATAATCACCGGCATCAAGATACATATTCAAAGGCGCTTGCAGCCAATAATAGCCTTCTTTTGAAGGTAGATCGACCTCGGAATAGGCAAGAATTTTATCGGGTGCGCCGTTATTGTCTTGCCTCAACGTGAGCCGTACTTTGCCGGAAGCGGTGGCTGAGTTATTGGATTTGATGTAAATTTGCGCCATACTTATTTTAAGCGAACCGGATAGATCTAATTTTTCGGCCAATAAGGTTGACGAGCTAACTCTATCAGCCGAAAGATCCGAAATGTTTAAATAATTACCCAATGGCATGCCCGTGACATTAATTCGCTCTTGGTTATTATCTAAATTATCGTCCATGATTTCCAAATTGACCTTTAAATCATAGTTTTTATCTTTTTTTACGGTCCAAGGAAGAGTAATGTGTTTTGTTTGTCCCAAATCCGAAACCTCATGCTGTTGTGATAAATGACCGTCTTCATAAAGGGATACGACTATCGCTTGTTTGGTGCAATCTCCTATTTGTTCGATGGTCAATTGTAAGTCGTATGTATTTGAGATAATAGGCCTGCTGGCATAGAGATTAAATTCTTTAATACCATAGTCTGACTTTGTACAAGTTTCATTATTTTTATCAGCGGGGCCAAAACAACCGACGCCGAAGAAAAACAGCACCATCAGCAGATACGTGAAGCGACGGTTATTCATATGCTTATTTTGTACCATTACCAGCGTATGCGGACAAGTTTCTGAAAATTGCAAAGAATAATAATCGTAGACGACAATGGTTTTATATTTAATTATCTCAATTACTTTGTTTCATATTCGAAGCACAAAAACTTGGTTGTAACACATGAGATAAGCGAAAACCTCCGCAAAAGCGGAGGTTTTTTACGTGGCGGAGAGGGAGGGATTCGAACCCTCGATACCTTGCGGTATACTCGCTTTCCAAGCGAGCGCACTAGGCCACTATGCGACCTCTCCGTAAATTAACTTTTCTATTGTGAGCGAATAATAGCTAATTTGCTGAAATTTATCAAGTATAAAAAAAGCAGATAAACTGCGAAGTTAGTTCCGGCTAAAGACCGGCCAGAGCTTAGCTCGACCCAACAGGTGAGTTGCAAGTATCTTTTGTACTCCCCTTCAATTTGGGTTTGTCACAATCCCAGCAGTTGCTTTCAAAATAAATCACATCCGGGAATTTGGATTTGTACTGAGCCCTGGCTAAGCGAATGTGGGTCAATTTAATAAAATCGTTAAGAATCAAAAAACCGCGAGTAATGCGGTTACGGATACGTTGCGGGTTTTTTTAACCACCGACTCTGACTACCTCGACTCGCAGATTTCCTTCGCCTTCTCGTCGAGGCCCTTTGTGTCACATCTCCAGCAGTTGACCCTTATTTTGCTTTTTTTGGCACTAGGATTGTTGATTACATATTGCTCGCGAGCTTCCCTGGTAGCTGCGGATTTGGAGCCCGCATAGCTAGAATAGTACTCCACGCCACCAACACCATATTCCATATTGGTAAAAGGAACCCCGGTACCCGTCCTGGCGCGACAACCATAGTCGGGTTGAACAACCTTCCTATATTCGGACGGTGAACCGTAATTGGTTGTATCGCCCTCGTTTGACGGCTTTTTATCGCATCCTAATAGAGTGATTAAAAGTGCAAAGAAAAGTCAAGCATCTCGTCTTACTTCCATCTTAACTAAAAAACAGACCAATAAAGCCTGTTTTTATGTAAATTTTGCTTAGCTTAGATTAAAACTTCGATTTCAGCATTGTTTTTCAGCTCTTGTAGATGAGACATGATAACCTGTTGTTGTTTTTGCTGGATTAGCATTGTTTTAATCTGCTCGGAAACTTCTTCAAGCGGTGGCAATTCCTGCTCACTCGCAGATGATTGCTCTTGATAAAATTGAGAAATCTCTTCTTCACTTGTGCTGATATCAAGCAATCCCAGTGTTTGTTCAAGATACTTTTGCACCTCGAGATCTTTACTCACCAATTCCCTTAGTTGCTCTTGAGTCAGGTTCTGTTGTTGCAACATACTCTCAAATTGCCCTTCTTCAGTAAATTGGGCTTTGATATTATTAATTTGCGCGTCAATAGCTTCAGCTTCTACATTGATATCAGCCTCGGACGCAATTTGCTTAAGCAGGTTATTGGATATTATGCCGTCCAATGCCTGAACTCGGATTTGTTGCATGGTTTGCGCGTCGAGCGAAGAAGGATCCATTTGCTGACCGGCTAAAATTTGTGCCTCAGCTTGTTGTAATTCTTGTTTGGTTATTTCTTGACCGCCCACTTTAGCTACCACGTCGGGCAGTTCCGATGGCGCCTGTGGAGCTTGTTCATCTGCCGAACCTTGACTATTCGCAAATAAATCCGCGGTGGCCGCACTGTTTTGATTTGCGTTATTCGCGACAGCCTCTCCACCCTTTGTGAAGTAATACCAGGCTCCGCCTACGGCCGCGGCAACCATTACTATGGCTATAATAATCATGATGACTTTTTGTTGCATATTATATCAATTGTTAATCTATAACTTGTAGATATTTATGAGTAAAATGTTATTTTAACAGACATGTGATTGAAACGAAAGAGTGCGACGAAAAAACAGACTTCGAGTCTGTTTTTTTACTAAACTCTCCTATTTAATTGCTTAATTCAGCTTCGACTATCTGTTTGAATGAATCGTAAGGTAAGGCCCCTTCCACAAGTTCGCCGTTGATAAAGGTGCCCGGAGTTCCTTGCACACCCGCTCCGGAGCCTTCACTTAGATCTTCGGCTACTTGGGAAGCTTTTTCACCGCTATCAAGACAATCGTTGAATTGCTCGGTATCCAATCCAAGATCGGCCGCGGCTGTTTTCCATTTAGAAACACTCATATCCTCCGCTAAATTTGCCTCGAATATTTTATCATACATTTCCCAAAATTTGCCTTGATCCGCGGCGCACTCGGAAGCTTCGGCCGCTTTTTGAGCTTCTTGATGGAATTGTAAGGGAAAGTGACGGTAAACCACCCTAATGTCGTTAGGATACTCTTGCTTGAGCTGTTTCATGGTTTGATAATGCCGGCCACAAAAAGGACATTCAAAATCGGAATACTCTATTAGAGTAACCTTGGCATCAGCATTACCCCAAATGTGATCCGTAGCCGGATCGACAGCTTTAACAGGGTTGGCCGGCGGAGTTTCTTCCGCGGGATCCGCAACTGCTGGATCCGCGATCGCGGGTTTGGCTTGCTCGACGGGCTGGTTAACGCCCTGTGCCAGCGCTCCGAAATTTTTGCCGGACATTAAAAAATTCAGAACAAAAACCAAAGCCAGTGTTGACATGACTGCCACACCGGCAATCAAACCCAGTGCGAAAGTGGTCTTGGGACTGGACTCCCAAATACTTTGACCTTTAGATGTGTTTTCCATAAATTGTGGATAAGTGTAAAAAATACTTAAATATTTATCGTATTTTTGAGCTTGTGCAAGCAATTGTCAAACCAATACAAGTCTCTCGAGTTAAACATCCATAAAATCTATCAAGTAGTTATTCTGACAAGGCAGCATCTAATTCTTGCCGCCAAGTTGTTTGATCTATGGCTCCGACTAGCATTTTGCGATTAATAAAGAAAGTCGGAGTTGCGTTCAAATCCATAGCGACAGCTTCCCGGAAGTCTTTCTCGATTAGATCCATGACCGATTTGTCAAGCAAACATTCAGCATATTTTTGTTGATTGAGTTTTAATTCATCAGCTATTTCAATAAATTTTTGCCTTGGCGATGATGAATATTCCCACTCTTCTTGAGTTTCATAAACTCTGTCAGCGAATTCCCAAAATCTACCTTGCTTATCGGCGCAACGAGCGGACAAGGCCGCGATCGAAGCATTGGGATGGATGTTAGTAAGCGGAAAATCATTCCAGATAAAGCGTACTTGATCTTGGTATTCGCTTCGTATTTTCGCAAGTTCAGCTTCCGCGAACCGGCAGGCCGGGCATTGCAGATCGCTGTAGATACGAACCGTGACTCTGGCATCAGACGGCCCTGTCGCAGGGTTAAGAGAGTCATTGAAAGTGATGTTCGGGTTGATATTTTGATGATCTTCGTTTTCCGCAAAAATAGCCCAACTCAAACCACCGACAATAATAATTAGCATAACGCTGACCCCGATAAGAAAAATTTTTCTAATCCGCTCTTCAGAATTCATAAAGGTATATTTTATTTATACGCATATAATGAGTCAAATCTTTCAGATAGATTCTAAATACTGGACACTAGACTCTACTTGCATCTAGTGACCAGGGTCTAGTGTCTTATTGCTTTGATTGTAAGTATTTTATAATTTGCAGCGATGCTTTGGAACCTTCGCCCACAGCTACAGCGATTTGTTTTTCGGTTACATCGGTGCAATCGCCGGCCGCCCATACACCATCCTCGGACGTAGCATTGCTTTTATCAATTTCAATTTCATTCCATTTGTTTTTCTCTACAATATTAATGAAGTCCGTAATGGGCTCCAAGCCGATTTCGATGAAGATGCCTTGTGCGGATTCATGAATTTCTTTGTCATGCGCATCTTTGTAGGTAATACCGTTGACCATTTCATCGCCGGTTATGGCGACGGTTTTAGCTTGGCCCACAAAACGGATATTGGGTTCAACTTTAACTTTGTCAATTAAAGCCCGTTCGCCTTCAAGTTCGGGGTTGATGGAAAGGATAGTCACTTTATCGGTGTATTTAACGAGAAATAAAGCCGCTTCCATGGCAGTATTACCGCCGCCCACCACATAGGTCTGCTTATCTTTAAATAAAGGCGCGTCGCAGGTGGCACAATAAGTTATACCTTTGTTTTTAAATTTTTGCTCGCCGGGCACACTCAGTTCTCGATGCTTTGTACCCGTGGCGACTAAAATCGTGTTGGCTTCATATTCATCTTTATCGGTTATGACTTTAAAGCCTTGATCGATTTTTTTTACCGTTTGCGCAAATTCACCTTTTTTCATCTCAAAATCTTCTTTATAATCATTCAAATGTTCTTGGAATTTTTTCACCATTTCCGGACCGTCCAAGAGGTGAAAGCCGAGGTAGTTTTCGATTTGCGAGCTCCAAATGGTTTGGCCGCCCAAGTTACCCGCAAGAAGAAGGAAATTTATTTTTTGGCGCGCCAGATAGACGGAAGCGGCCATTCCGGCGGGTCCGCCGCCGATTACGATACAGTCATGCATAACTACAATATCGTACCATGTACCGGGTACAGCGTACAACGTATTGGGGGATATGTTTTATAAAACTACAAACTATAAACTATAATCTACAATCTAAAAGCTACAATCTACAAACTAAATGCTACAATCTAAAAGCTACAATCTACAAACTAAATGCTACAATCTACAGTCTAAAAACTAAAAACTAAAAACTATAATCTAAAAGCTGCAA
>CAYFST010000002.1:19683-23171 GCA_964345995.1 uncultured Gammaproteobacteria bacterium | reverse complement strand
CTACAATCTACAGTCTAAAAACTAAAAACTAAAAACTATAATCTAAAAGCTGCAATCTACAATCTACAAACTAAAAGCTAAAAACTACAATTTAAAACTAGCGGTTTTGCGTGTCGTCGGATAATTGCTAGATTTCAGCTTTTAGCTTTTCATCTGAGGATTGTTCCCGCTTTTTGGTTGCGGTGACTATCAGGTAGACTCCGAGTAAAAATAGTGGAATCAGCAGCCATTGTGTTGGTGTTAGATGAAAATAAGTTGCGTCGATAGCGCGATAAAAATCGAGAAAGAATCTGATGGTTGAGTAGATGATGATATAGAGGGAAAGAAAAAAGCCGGCGGGACGATGCTTTCGACCAAGGATCAGAAAGATAACGGCTGTGACGGCTCCGAGGATGGAGAGATAGAGACCATGGTCGTGGCGAGCTATGCCGTCAGGATAGATTATGCAGAGCGGATTGGATGAACAAGCCACTCCCGGATGATCGTGGATCAAGAAGCAACCAATACGACCGATAGCAAGTCCGAATGGCAAGCCAAAGATGGCAACGTCCGCGAACTTGAGGAATGGTTGCTTGTGCTTATAGATCCAATAGGTGACGGTTAGCGATGCTCCGATAAAGCCTCCAATGACAGAGAAACCCGGTTCGGCCGGATTAATGGCGTCGATCGGGTTTACGAGATAATGGCCAAGATCGTAAAACAGGACGTGAAAGACACGCGCGCCGACAAATGCGGCAAGTAATGCCCAAAAAGCTCCGTCCCAAATTAATTTAGGATCTATACCTTGCTGTTGGGCGCGCTTGGTGTTGACCCATGTACCGACTAGAAGCCCTGTGGCGACGAGAAGGCCCCAAACCTGGATACTAACCGGGCCTAGAGTAAAGCTTTGAAATTGAAACCATGGAATCATAATACAATCTATAAATTATAATCTGAAATCTTGCAGTTAATTACGGTTGTTAAAATATTGAGAACATTTCTTCATAAAAGCGTTTAATAACTTTAATATCGTTACCGATTCTTGAAAGAGTGTTGTAAATTCTTGATTTGAGATATAACCTGCGTCACGGCTAATGAAGAGTTGATTTTGTACTTCGGTCAATGATCCTTTTGTGTAATTGTAAAATTGAATCTTTTCATTATAACCTTTTCTACTAAATCCTTCCGCGATATTACTAGTGATAGAAATAGCAGCTCTACGTAGCTGACTAACAAGCCCGTAGCGTTCGTCATTAGGGAATTTCTTGGTTATTTTATATATTTTCATTACAAATAAATGCGCTTGTTTCCAAAGATAAAGGTCGTAAAAATTCTTTATCGATTCACTATTATTACTCATATTTCTGCCGGATTCAGCTTCCGCTAGCTTATATATTTCAGCTTATAGATTTTAATTAAAGAATCTTAAGTTCTTTAAGAGCTTTTTCAAACTCATTAAGAGCTTTTTTAGCTTGACCGGAATTTAGTCGGAATGAATGATCGTGCACGATATTGTTGCGAAGTTTATGCGCCCACCAGACGTTTTTGAGTTTGGGGTATTTATAGCAAGCGACTTTTAACCGTTCGCCGAGCGTTTCACCCGGCATGACCAGTGATTTGAGAGCCGCGTCTAAAAGTTTATCGGCTTCAATGATGGAAAGTTTCAGCCCCATGTCACCGTTCATTTTACTTGTATCCATTACCTGCTTCCAACGCTTTGCGACCTGTTCACGAGTCATTCCATATAATTCTGGACTTGTGAGCTTTTTCTTGAGCCATATGATGGCGACAATGAGCAACACGATTACCAAGCAAACCAAAAGGACTACACCGATTAGGTTGGCAAGCGACATACCGTCGACGGCCGCATCGCTGTAAAAAATCGTTTCTTCAAACATAAATATTTTTTATCACCCGTAGGGGTGAATCTTGTGTTTATTCGTGCCAAAGGGCGGACAGACATGACCTAAAAGTCACAGGCAAGATCTGCCCCTACATTGTTTTTAGATTATCTTGAAAAACTTTCGCGGCTGATAGCAGTTTCACTTCTTCAAACCAGGGTGCTGAAAGATGCAGACCAACTGGCATACGGCCGTTTGTGGCGCAAGGAATGGAGATCGCCGGCAAGCCGGTTACATTGGCGGAGACGGTAAAAATATCTTCAAGATACATGGAGAGCGGATCATTGAGCTTTTCACCGAGTTTGAAGGCTGTGGTGGGAGCCGTCGGCATGGCAATAATATCAACATTTTCGAAGGCTTTTTTATAACCCCCGCGGATTAGCGTCTGTACTTTTTTGGCACGCACGTAGTAATCATCGATATAGCCTGATGAAAGCGCGAAAGTTCCGATGAGGATTCTGCGTTGAACTTCGCTCCCCAGGTTTTCGGCGCGGGATCGAGCGTAGGTTTCAAATAGAGGTAGACCTTGTTTGCGCGCGCCATAGCGAATGGCGTCAAAACGTGCCAAGTTGGCCGAGACTTCGGACGGCATAAGCAGATAGTAGACGGCAAGCGCTTCGTCGACATAAGGAAGATCGATGTCAATCAGCTTTGCGCCGAGGGATTTAAAAATAGCAAGAGCGTTTTGGGTGCGCTCTCGAACATGATCTTGGATACCGTCCGATTCCCATGCTTGCCGTGGCAAACCGATCTTGAGGTCTTGCAATGATTCTTTCCAATCCGGTGAAAAATCCCGGATCTTGGCCGTGGTTTGGTCGGCTTTGTCTTGGCCTTGGATGACGGAGAGGACGAGTGCCGCGTCTTCCGCGGTTTTGGCGATCGGGCCGATTTGGTCAAATGATGAGGCCATGGCAATAAGACCGGAGCGTGACACGCGACCGTAGGTGGGCTTCAATCCGGTGATGCCACAAAAAGCCGCGGGCTGACGAATGGAACCGCCCGTGTCAGAGCCAAGAGCGGCCAAGCACATGTTAGCCGTTACAGCGACAGCTGATCCGCCGGATGAGCCGCCTGGCACGCGATCCGGATCATGAGGATTTTTAGTGGGACCAAAAGCCGAGCGCTCCGTGGAGCCGCCCATAGCAAATTCATCCAAGTTGGTTTTACCCAAGATGACAGCGCCCGCGTCTTTAAGCTTTTTAACAACTGTTGCATCATAGGTTGCATTGTACGTGGCAAGAATTTTCGAGCCGGCCGTGCAACGCTTGTTTTGCAGCATGATGTTGTCTTTGAGGGCGACCGGAATACCGTCTAAAGGCGACAATATCCTCCCCTGCTCGCGGCGAATGTCGGATCTATCCGCTTCTGTAAGAGCATCGTCTTCGTAGACATCTAAAAAAGCGTGCAATGCGCCGTCCATGCCTTGGATTTGCTTAAGACACGCCTCTGTTATCTGTCGTGACGATAATGAGCCTTCTTCAAGAGCTTTGCAAGCTTCTGCTATTGTAAGTTCGTTTGAGGACATAATTTGAAATATGTAATATGAAATCCGGAATCTAGCAATTATCCAGCTACACGCAAAACCGCTAGATTTTAAATTGTAACTTG
>CAYFST010000002.1:8745-19583 GCA_964345995.1 uncultured Gammaproteobacteria bacterium | reverse complement strand
TAGTTTTACTGTTTTAACTTTTCGAATACTCCGGGTGCTACCAGCAGATCCTCCGCGCGACCGGGAAAGTTTTCCAGGATAAGCTGGCGAGTTAGGTCGTCGCAGTCGTAGGCCTCATCTTCGCGGAAACCTTGGGATACGGCTTCCATGGCATACGGCTCAACATCAGCTACGTCGACTTGCTGGATTTTTGCAACATATTCCAAGATAGACCCGATCTCATCGGTCATTTTGTCTATTTGTTCTTCATCGAGCTTGAGACGCGCAAGCTCGGCCAGGTGCGAGACTTGATCTTTGCTTAGTTTCATAATAACGAAAGTTTAGCCTATTAATAGACTCTTAGCAAGATATTTATTGACAATTAAGCGATTTTATGTAATTATTTAACTACAAATGACCTATCAAAAGGAGGAGATACATGTTTGTGATCCGAGCGCTCAGGCATGATAGCTATGAGATGAAAACCGTGTTTGCGTACAAGCTCGGCCATGATGAGCTTGTTATTGACGAAGTCAGATGTGATGACGGCTTCATGATCTATCTGCGCGATGTAATGCACGCAAAGTTTACACGCGATGAGAGCGGTCGCCTTACCGCGCCGGTGCATTACCACGATGTCTTTGAAGAGGTATTCCAAACTCTCCCCTACGCCCTTAGTGATGAGGAAGCTTTGAAGGCTCTCGGTGAAGAAAGTGCCCCGTACCACAACTCTTCGCCGCCGCAACATGTGGCCTAACCGAGCCCAATCTCCTCCTTCCCTTGCCTCGACCCCGTAAAACGGGTCTTTTTTCTTTTCGCGGACATCAATCTTGATTTTTTTGGCGATATCTGCTAATATCCGGCATTGAACCTTGGCAAGCAAAGAAGGAGGCACGCATGCCTTTTGATGGGATAACCCAAATTCCCTATCATCCCTTAGGTGATAAAAAAGCGCCTTTAACCAACCAGCAGGCGAATGATCTTTTGGTCTTTGGCTATCCCTGCTCGGCAGAGTATGTGAATGCACAATATCTCAAAACGGCCAATGCTCCTTTTTCCAAAACTCCCGACATTTCTGAATTCCTGGTATTGCTCGAAGGTCGCAAGAAAGAAAACGAGAAAGACCCAAGAGAGCTGAACGGGCGGTTATTGTACGCGCGATTCAGGCCGGATTATCCCGGTATCGATGTTAGGTTTAGCAAGATTGATCCGCAAACCCAACCCAATAGGCATATCGCGGCATACTCGGTTTCCATGTCGGCCGGAGTCGAAGTCGTACCAATCTCGGTAAAAAGAAACTTCTCCGACTTGAATAACACAACGCATACGAGCGCTCAAAATCCACTCGCAAGGCTCGCTTTGGCGGGGCCGGGCACTCTGACAGCATATGTCAAAGGTCGGCCGTTATTCGTTCACAACTTTGACCTTGGTAAAAGGGTAATACCCGAATCCCTGGCTTTCAAGCGAAAAACCTTAATAGCCGCACTGTTGTTGGATTTGATCATCGGATCGGGGCAACGAGATGCCAGTAGTTACCTGGTTGATGAAGACGGAAAAGTAAGAACCGTTTATCATCAGGAAGCTTTTACCTATACGGCGCACGAGCAACTCTGCGAGCACCTTGCCAAAGAATTTCCCGAGGTGTCCATCGATTTTTGGAAAGCCCTGCAAAAAATTGAGGACACGGAGATGAAAAAAGACAAGCTGGCGCATGAGCTGGCCAAATATCTGCACAAAGACGAAATTGCCGAGTTTTTCTCTAAGCTTAACCTTTTGCTAAAAAACCGGCGCGTCTGCGGGCAAGAGATTGTTACGGGGTAGAAAACTTTTCATAGAGGCTTGAGCCTCTTTTTATTTTATCTTTTTAAAAATTGACTTTCGTTTAAGCTTTCCACTCCCAATTTTTTGATCTTTTCCGCTTTTAACCCCGGTTCTTCACCGACAACGACATAATTGGTATTTTTAAAGATTGACTCGGAGATGTCCGCGCTAAGCTGGCGGACTTTTTTCTTTAGCTTCATATGACCTTTACTTTAGCTTATTTTGCGTAAGTAGCAATATTTTTATTGACAATAAGCCGTTTTTATGTAATATTATAGCCACACTCGAACATTAAGGGAGGTTGACATGTTCACAATTTCCAAGCTTTCTGACGACGCCTTTGAAATTTTGGTGGTTTGTGCTTATGAAGTTGATGACTATTTCATTCGCTTTGATGAGAATCGTTCGGATGAAAATTTCATCGATGAACTACGCCAAATGGGCGTGAACATCGATATGGACGAAGAGGGTCGCATGGTGGCTGACGCGCGCTACCACGCCAGTTTCGAAGCCATGTTCGCAACCTATCCTTACATTCTCAATGACGAGGAGATGATGGAAGCGGCTCTACAAGCAGAGTCCTATAAGGACTCACTTCCGCCACCACAGCACGTGGCCTAGCCACTTACCTCTTCTTCTTGTTTTCCACTACCCCGCCTCGATCTTTGAGGCTTTTCTTTTTGGCTTGATTTTTTATCTTTCGTCTGTTATTATCACACATCTCGTACCCTAACATTCAAACACAATCTGTAGAAAGGCAAAAAAATGCCAGCACCGGGGATTAAGCAAATCACTTACCGTTATATCAAACCCAGAATGGATCCGCTCAAATCTAGCGAGGTAGAGGCTTTGATCCGTGACGGCAATCCATATGGAGCCAAATGCGTAAAAACAAGATTGATGTCGAGTGATGAACCTCGAAAAGCGACTCCGCAATTCGAAGAATTTTGGTTGCTGATGGAGGGGCGCGGTGACGGACTCACGGCGGTCTTTAGGCCATTCATGGGCGGTATCGAAGAAAACTTCTCGCCCGCACCACCGCCGACGCATGGACGAAAACATTACGCGGCCTATATTGTATCAATGACAGCGGGGATTGAAGTGGTTCCCATCACCGCAATACGGGATTTTAGCAACATCGCAAATTTCCGGGAGTGTCCCAAGGGCTCCGGACTATGGAGATTGTCGAAAGCCGGGCAAGGTACTTTGACCGCGATGATTGACGGATCATTGATTTGCGGAGTGGATGCCAACTTCAACGCCTACTTGCGCACAGATGTCCCCTATCGCCAAGCAACTTTAATGTCTACCTATATTTTTGACATGCTTGTTGGCTCAGGACAGCGTGACTTTTCAAGTTACATGGCAGATAAAGATGGCTGTGTCAGATCCAGGTTACACCATGAAGCATGGACTTACTCAGCCCAAGAAAAGCTTGCCAAGCTGATCCAGCAAACCACACCCGAAATCCAACGAGGTTTTTGGGATGCGCTCATGAATTTGCGGGAATTCCCCTTAAAGCGCAACCGCTTAAGGGATCTGCTGACTGCCTACATCGGGCTAGAGCAAACACAAACCTTTTTGGACGATCTTAGTGCTTTTTTGACAAAGTCGGAGATCGCCGGCGTGCAAATACAAAAACTCTGAACTCATCAAGCTACCCAAAAAGGGTAGCTATTTTATTTTCTGCAAAAATTCTTTTTCATTTAAAACTTCGATTCCCAGCTTCTTGGCCTTTTCCGCTTTACTGCCCGGATCTTCGCCAACGACAACGTAGGTGGTTTTTTTAGATACTGACTCGGAGACGTCTGCGCCGAGTTTACGGACGGTTTCTTTAGCTTCATCGCGTGGCATTGACTCCAAACTTCCGGTAAAAACCCAAACCGAGCCGCTCAGAGGACCGCTTTCTTCGTTTGACGTTTGACGTTTGATATCGACGTAGTCCAAGAGATTGTCGAGGCGTTTTACTTCGTCTTTGTTGTTAAAAAAATCATGAATTGATTTTGCGACTACTGAGCCAATACCTTCGATTTCATCGAGCTCTTCGAGCGAGGCTCGGCGGAGTTTTTCCAGTGATTTGAAGTGGCGTGAGAGCAAAACGGCCGTTTCAAAGCCCACGTGACGGATACCCAATGCGTAGATGAATCGTTCGAGTTCGACTTTGTGATGGGATTGGATTTCATCGACCAACTTTTTGGACAAGACTTCGCCAAATCCTTCGAGCCCGTCAAAATCACCGGGCTTTAATGCGAACAAATCGGCCGGTTCACTAACCAGACCTTCTTGGATTAAAATTTCCACTATTTTTTTACCCAAGCCGCGGATATCCAATGCTTGCCGGGAGACGAAATGTGAGAGGCGCGCAAGTTCTTGGGCAAAGCATTTTGTGTTCGTGCAGACTAACGCAACTTCGCCTTGTTCGCGCTTGACGAGAGAGCTGCAGATGGGGCACTTTTCCGGCATCTTGAATTTCTTTTCTTTACCTATGCGCATGCGCGGTAAGACTTTGATAATCTTGGGGATTACATCTCCGGCTTTTTCGACTATAACAGTGTCACCGATTCGCACATCCAAGCGCTCGATCTCATCCATGTTGTGCAATGTGGCATGCGTAACAGTTGTGCCGGCGAGCTGAACCGGATCCATAACAGCCACTGGAGTGAGCGCGCCCGTGCGGCCGACCGAAACTTTTATGTCGCGGACGATTGTGGTGCCTTGCTCGGCCGGAAACTTCCAAGCCACCGATCCGCGCGGTGTTTTGCCGACGATTCCGAGATCTGCATGGCGCTTATTGTTGTTGACGGAGATCACAACGCCGTCGATTTGATAATCCAGCTTATCGCGATCATGCTCGATCTTGTCCATGAGCTTTTTTACTTCTGTGAGATTGCCGCATAGCTTGTTATATGGATTGGTGGGAAAACCCAAAAGAGCCAGCAGATCATCTTCTTGTGACTGGAATTTGAGACCGATGTCTGCTACAAGTTGCCACGGAAAAAAACTTAAATTGCGTTTCGCGACAACCTTGGGGTCCAATTGACGCAAGCCTCCGGCCGCGGCATTGCGCGGATTGGCCAGCTCGGTCTCGCCTTCTTTTTTGAGTTTTTTGTTGAGTTTTTCAAGATTGGAGCGAGTCATGTATATTTCGCCGCGCACCTCAAAACGGCCCGCGCGAGTTTCGAGGAATTTTTCGAGTTTTTTGCTGTCGATGTCTTGGTGATGCTTGGTAATGAAGGATTTAATCTCGCGATCAGACGGATGACGGAGCTTAAGCGGAATTGCTTCTATGGTGCGCGCATTCATGGTTACATCTTCACCGATTGTACCGTCGCCGCGCGTAGCGCCTAGGGTAAGCTCGCCATTTTTATAGACTAATGAGCAAGCAAGCCCATCCATTTTGACTTCCGCGTACAAACCGTCGTTATCCGCGCGACTGTCATGTTTTTTGATGCGCGCTAGCCATTGTTTGGCCTCTTCCTCGGAAAAGACATCTTCCAAAGATAACATGCGGGTTTGATGTTGAATCTTTTTGAATTGCTTGGCCGGCTCGCCGGCAACGCGTTGGGTAGGTGAATCGGCAGTGATGAGATCAGGATATTCAGCTTCGAGATTGTAGAGCTCGTGTTTTAATGCATCCAAAGCCTCCTCGGAGATTTCAAGATTGTTTTTGACATGATATTGATAACGGTAGCGGTCGATTTCTTGCCTTAATTTGGCGATTCTTTCTTTGGCCTCGGTTTTGGTCATACCATCCCATTTTAGCGGATTGTGGAGAATTTGTCATTGACATCTTATCAAAAACGTGTCACGGGTAATTACATGGAGAGGAGAGAATTATTTAAAAATAAATATCGCGTAAAAACATGTCGGTATACAAAATACGATTATTCCGATGACGCGGCATATTTTATTACAATTTGTAGCAAAGATCGCATTCCATGGTTTGGTGAGGTCCATAATCGAATCATGAGATTATCTGATATGGGTTGTGATGTGCATCAGTGTTGGAATGGAATACCACAGCATTTTCCGTTCGTTATATTAGATTCATTCATCGTCATGCCGGACCATGTTCACGGTATTTTAATCATAAATAAACATTTACCACCCGTAGAGACGCGCCATGGCGCGTCTCTACGGGAACCGATTAATCAATTCGGTCCATTACAAATACAATCATTGCAATTGGTGGTTAACCAATTCAAAAGCGCGTGCACGCGGAGGATACGGCAATTTTTTCCGGAATTCAGGTGGCAATCGCGTTTTTATGATCGGATTATTCGCGATGATCGGGGAATGGATAGAATACGGGATTATATTGAATGCAATCCGATTATTGACCCGGTAGGATGTCATGTAAGTGAAATGAAAAAGCCGACCTCAAAGATCGACTAAAATGATAGAACAAAACGTTACAACAATCTGGCCACTTCCTTGACCCCTCCCCTGCTCACAATGGCGAGCAAGTTGTATTTTGCTTGAGAATATTCAAAGCGGAATTTGTTCGCGGCAAGCTCGAGCGACCCAGCTTCGATGATAACTCTGAATACTTCGGGGTGTGCATCTTGTTTTGTGTGGGTGTTTTTGGTTTTGGCGATGATAACGTACTCGGTCATGCCTGCCTCCTTGCCATGAACCATAACAGTTAAACAGATGCCCCGCCTTTCGTCAAAAACACTAATAAAGCTCCTTTTGTAAAAAAAACGAATTATACTGGAACATAACTTATAGATTCCAAGTTGTATTTCTGAATTTCAAACACGCAGACCTTTTAGCGCACTTAACTATTGCATGATTGTAGTTGCAAGTATTTACGGGCAAGCACCGGCTAAACCGACTTTTTTACAAAGCTCTTCTTGGGAAAATACTATGTAGCTAAAAATACCGGAGAGCACGTCTTGGCGTGGCATGGATACCGATAATTTTTGAGTTGTACCTTCATAAGTTCCTTCAGATCCGAGAACGATATCCCCGGGATAATCTAACTGACTACCCCCTGCATCATACATACTTATCTGTACATCTTTTACCGAGCAATTAAAGGGTCGCAGGCGCAAACGATAGGATTTATCCGCATCTAGCGGAGTAATATTCATGGGCGAGCTTTCAAATGGCCAAATGGTATAGTTTTCTGCCGTGGGCCAACTTATAGTACCGCCACTGGGGTCCCATTCGGCGTAGGCTGTTTCAAGCTGAGGCGTATCACCGCCACAATCATCACCATCAGCCCAAATAACGCGGACTTCGGTAGCGTTGGATGTTTCTGAAATGTTATCGGGATTAAATAAATCCACAAAAGCCAGCTCTTCCTCGGGCAGATAGGGAATATTTTTAACCCCTGTCGGCTCTAAGCCTGTGGTAGATTGCCACCCCGTGCCGCCGGGATATGTATTGGAAGCTGATGCCATTGTAGCTAATGTACGATCGTCTTTACGGATACCGAAAAGTTGGAGTTCGATTCCCGAATTTGCCATGTAGTAAGCTGCCACGGCTTTATCCATGGCACGCGACTGCTCAGCTCCTTGCATGACCACGATACCCACTCCGATTGCGGTGATTAAGATAGCTGAAGTCAAAATCAAAGCCAGCGCGACAATGTTACCGCTTTCTAATTTTGAACTTCGAATTTTGAACTTCGATTTTTTTGAATCGAAGTTACGTGTTCTATGTTGTTTCTTTTTTGAGTTATCGGACATAGACTCGGGATGAAATGCTTGTTTGCGCGGTCTGGCTATAAACTTCGCGCTCACTGTTAGCATTATAAGTCAGTGTTAGATTGATTGTCACAAACGGCTGTTGATCGTTGGGATAGTCAAACCCCGATAATTCAAACGGCGATTGAGTTGGACTTACAAAAACATTAAAAGTGTCTACATTGACGCTGTTAGCCGTAAGCGGTGCCCAAGTGATTCCACTGTCTCTGGTAACCAGTAAACACGAGATGACGGGCTCATCCACGCAAAACGGATCACCGGGATCGGATTTTTTGATCTCAATATAATCACCGTCTTCTTTAAGTAAACGCAAGCTCGAGGTTGGCGAGGCGATACTACCGGAATAATAAACTTCCGAGCCCCTTACAACGCGCGCCACATACTCTAAGACAAAACGCGTATCTTGCTGTACTACGGCCGCGTTGGCCGTTTTATGCGACAGGCGGATGAATTGAATGTAAGTCTGACCGAGGATGAGCAATGCAAAACTAAAAAGAAGCATGACTACGAGTAACTCGGCCAAGGAATAACCGCTTTTAAGCGTCGAACGGTGAATCGTGAGCTTCGAACTACGATTTTTCTGAAACGTTGTTCGTGGTTCGATCGAGCTTTGTTCGACCTTGTTCGTTGTTCTGTTATTATCTCCAGTCATACAAATCAGTGTAGATGGTTATATTGCGTGAGTGGCCCTTGCGGGTCCAGGCAACATCGGCTTTGGCGCGTACTCCGATTTGCTCGGTGTAAGTGCCGCCCGAGCAAGCACATCCAACCGGGACCTGCGTGTCAGAGCGGTTGGCCGGATCGGCGCAGATGGGTGCAAAAGTAATGAGGCGCGAGAATCTGGTGCTTGTGCCCGCTTGATTGGTAAACATGCCGTTGGCTGTACGATTGATATCGCCATTGGCGATATCGTTAATCGAAAAATCAAATACCGGAAATCCGCTTCCATCCCAATCAGGTACAGCGGTACAATCAGATCCCGTATCAGTGCCCAAACCTTCATCAAAAGGCAATGTGGCCAAATAATTGGAATCGCGTACATTTTGGGCAATTTCCAAAGTTTCACGGGCTAAATTCATGGCAATGATATGGTCATAATCTTGTTCTTGCAATTGCACGTTGGAAAAAATCAATGTAACCGCGCCGTAAAGACCAACCGAAATAATAAAAAATACTACCAGCATTTCCATTATTGTTTGACCCGGGGCTAAATGATGTTTCATAAAATGGATATACGGCCCGTTATGCGATTGATTTGTATTTCGACTGTTTGATTGGAAACAATATGACGCAGGCGGATAAGAATTAACGGCGGTTCCGGAGGCGTATTAGGAGTCGTAAATCTGACCGTTCCATTTTGGCGCATAAAAGCCAAATCCGCGAAAGTCACCGCGGTTGATGAGGAGGTGATTTGATCGACGACTACATCCTCGCCACCCAAAGCTAAAAGACTGCGCGATTGATACAATTCTTTTTCATCCGTGTATTGATAGTCAATACCCGCTTGAGGATTTATATCTGCAAATAAGAGATATGTTGAAGTACCAGACTCAACGTGTACGCCATATGCCGCGGGAATATCCGCTTCGCAAGGGTTACCTGAACAAGCTACTTCACTGATTGCGCAAACCGCTTTATCGGCACCTCCGGTGTCACATGTATTAATGTTTTTGGCAGCCAGGGCTCTTGATTGAACTCCGCGAATATCCCCGGCGAGTTGGCGGGCGGCAGTGTTTAATTCGTCGGTTCTTTTGGTACCTCTGAGTTCAAAAACCGTAATAGTGGCAAGTAAAACAACAATTGATACACCAATCAACATTTCAATAATAGTGAATCCTGATGTTTTATGATATTGCATGAGTTATCCAGGCTATGGCGTTCGGACCCCACCATATTGCCGCAAAAGCGCCGGTTATTAATGCGGGCGCGAAAGGTATGCGAGATCCGGGTTTGATTTTTTTAGTAAAAAGTAATACCAGAGCTGATCCGCCGCCAAATATATAAGCAAAGTAAATTGCAATCCCTACCAATGGCCACCCTAAAACCACCCCTAACACGGCTGCCAGCCAGATATCACCCGAGCCGATCCAGCGTTTATTGGATACTATGTATTGAAATAAGAAAAAAACTGTAACCAAAGCAAAACCCATAAAATGCGACCAAAGGATTTCTAAAGTCGGCACACCGGCCAAACTGCGCAAAACCATGTGCCAGACAGCGAACACGATGCCCGTACCCACCATTAATTCCAACGGCAGTTCCATCCAGCGCAAATCCATAACCACAAAAACAAGCAATGAAATCATGAAGAAGAATTCGAATGTGGCCCATGCCCAATCGCCTTGAGGCAAGTGGCGTGTTAGAGCGACAACCGCGAGTATGGCGGCCGTGAGTTCGATGACAGGATATTGGACGTGAATAGGTTTGCCGCACATGGCGCATTTGCCGTGCTGAATAAGCCAGGAAAGCACGGGCACCAAATGGCGCGGATGGAGTTTGGATTTGCAATTGGGGCATTTGGAACGACCGGTGATGCTGGAATTTTCATGAGTGCGGATGGCGACTACATTGATAAAGGAACCAAAAAACGAGCCAACGATAGCCGCGGAAAGTAAGACAACAAAGATTTCTAAAAATTCCATTAGCTTATTGCCCCGCGTCCTATGCCCCGCGTCCTGTGTCGGTGTTCTGCTGATTGGGACGAGCGACGCATGACGAGCGACGTTTAATTTTATTTAATTTCATCAAGTTGATCCACGCCGATGGAATGCGCGTAATAAGTACCGGGCGGTCCGTAAGCGGTTTCGCGTTCAGTGCTAAACATAAGACTGTAGCCGGATTGGTTACCGCGGTAAGCATAGTACTCGTCGTTTGTGGGGCCGATGGGTACTTGATCTAAAAAGATGGGTGTGATCGGGTCGTCTATGGTGGTAAAGCCGTTACCGCCCAAGCGCTCCGCTCCGCCCGGCTGGCCGATGAAAATTCCGTCCGTGGTTGGGTAGGTGGCTTTTTGCAGGTAATACTGACCTATGGCGGCACGCAATACGCTTATGTCGGAGACGCGTTTGGCGTCACGCGATGTGGCGCGCTGGACGCCCAAAGCATAGACAAAGATGGCGATTACTATACCGATGACCAATACTCCGATTAAAAGCTCGGGAATTGTTATTCCTTTTAACAATCGTTGTCGCATTTGCATATAGAGGCATTATAGCATATATACGTCGCTCGTCCCATGCCCCTTGTACCAAGTGAGGGTATTAAAAATCCCCGAAATGTTCGGGGATTTTTTAATTGTTTTAACTAGTTGATGATGCCGGTTTG
>CAYFST010000002.1:0-8645 GCA_964345995.1 uncultured Gammaproteobacteria bacterium | reverse complement strand
TCAGCGACGCGTTTGGAATCGCGGGCTTTTTCTTGAGCGCTGCCAAAGGCAACAACTGCGAGCGTGGCCAAGATGCCGATAATGGCGATGACCACCAAGAGTTCTATTAAAGTAAAACCTTTCTTGTTTTTCATAAGCATGGGATAAATTTTGCGTACAACGTATAACGTACATCGTACATCGTACAAAATTAAGAAAAAAAATTATTTGTTGTGTATAAGTATAGCATACTTAATAACCAATCATCAAATTCCAATAACCAATTAATTACCAAAATTCAATAACTGAATAACCAATTGATAAATTAAGAATTTTAGTAGTTGAAATAATTATTGGTTATTGTTTCGTTGGTTATTGGTGATTGCAAAAGCCCTGCTTTTGCCTAGATGCCTCCGGAGATGCGATAGAGAGGGAGCATGATTGCCGATACCATAAGCCCCACACCCAAGCCGAGCACGACCATCACGATTGGTTCGATAAGAGTCAGTATTGTGGCTGATGCATTATCCACACTGCGAGAGTAAAAGTCGCTAACGCGCTTAAGCACCTCGGCCAGCTGTCCGGTATCTTCGCCCACTGAAATCATTTGCACGGCCATTTGAGGCACGAATTTACGGTTAGCCATGACAGATGTAATTGATTCGCCATCGTTTACCGCTTGTATGGTTTGCAAAATCATTTGTTTCCAAACTTCATTACCGATAACAGACGCGGCCACTTCCAAACCTTGAACAAGCGTTTGCCCGCCCTTCATGAGCGTATGCATTGACTGACAAAAACGTACTATGTATATATCGCGAAGCAAACCGCCAAAAATCGGTATTTTGAGCTTAATTTTATCAAAAGCCAGCTTGCCTTCCGACGTTCTGACCCAGGTATAGAAAAACCCGCCAAAGGCAACAAGACCGATGAGCATAACCCACCAAAAATTGACCAGAATATCAGAGGTACCGATGAGGATACGTGTGGATAAAGGCAACTCAGCTCCGGCGTCCATAATAACTTCAGTGAGCTTGGGAACCACGTAAACCATCATAATAAAGCCGGCGATAAACATACCCGTAATAATGAATGCCGGATACATGAGAGCTCCGCGCAGTTTGGCTTTCATGTCATAATCTTTTTCTTGCTGGTCGGCCAGATAGTTCATGACTTCGGAGAGTTGACCCGTGGTTTCGCCGGAACGAATCATATTGGTAAAAAAACCGGAAAATAAATCGGGATACTTTTCCAGCGCGTCAGACAGTTTGGCTCCGCCTTCGATTTCATTGGCAACATCAGCCATTATGGATTTTAAGCGCGGGTTGCTGGTTTGGTGGACAACGTTGCGTACCGCGTCAACCAATGGCACCGAAGCTGAAACCATAACAGCCAGCATGCGTATGGTGGCAACCAATTCTTTGCTTTTGACCGTATTTAAAAAACGCATTAACGAATCCGTATGCGCTTCCACACCCGCATAACTATCGATAGATAAAACTTCATATTGGCGGTCCTCCAAAGCCTCTACCGCGCTATCGCTATCAGATGCTTCAACAATACCGGATTGGATCCGGCCGTCGGGCAAGCGTACTTGATAGCGAAAAGAAGGCATAATTAATTAAGAATGGTTTGGATTTTACCGACAGCGTCTTTGGGTAACGTATGAGCTTTAATCAAATAACCCGAAACTCCCAGTTGATTGGCACGGTCAACATCTTCTTTATTGCCCATGTTGGTTAGTACCAAAACAGGAATGGATTGCGAATCCGGATTTGCTTTTATCTGTTCTAAAAATTCAAAGCCATCCATGTGTGGCAATAAAATGTCTAATAGAATCAAATCCGGACGCTCCCTCTCGAGCATTTTAACCCCCTCTTCGGCATTGGAACACAGGCTTATGTCATAGCCCGCTTCATCCAACGCTTTGGTGTATATTCGAGCTAAAAACGCGTCGTCTTCGATAAATAATATTTTTTGCTTTTGCATAGTTAAGCAGCTTTTTTCTTTTCGGATTGGTCGGGGTCGAGAGGTTTATCTTCCTGACCGTTTTCATCCAAATCAGCGGTCTCGGTCGTATCTTGAGCCAAGCGTTTAACCTCCTCGACCGTGGTAAGGCCTTCGGCCGCCTTTAAGACCAAATCTTCATACAATGTTATCATGCCTTGGCGTCTGAATTCCGTTTCAAAAACTTTACGACTAAAACCTTTTTCAATGGCTTTTTGCGCCACGTCCGTAAATTGAAACACTTCAGCGACGGCAGTGCGTCCACTATAACCAAGATCCCCGCATTTGGGGCAACCCTTACCGTGGTAAAAAGTTATTTTTTTGTTTAAATCGATATGCGATAAATATTTTTTCGGAATATTTTTAATGACCTTCATAAGCTCGTCGCGCGTTTTATCCGTGATTTCCTCTTCCACTTTACAATAAGGGCATATTTTACGCGCCAAACGTTGCGCGACTCCCAAATTCATGGTGGCAGCGAGTAGAAAAGGTTCAACTCCCATATCCAATAAGCGCGGTACCAAGCCGTAAACATCATTAGTGTGCAAAGTGGAGAAGATTAAATGACCGGTTAGAGAAGCATGTATGGCCAGTTCGGCGGTTTCTCTATCGCGGATTTCACCAACCATAACCACGTTGGGATCTTGGCGCAATAGCGACCTTAAGCCGGTGGCGAATGTGTAGTTGATTTCAGGACGGACTTGTGATTGATTGACTCCTTCGATGTAATATTCAACCGGATCTTCAAGGGTAGAAATATTGACTCCGTCGGAATTTAACAAAGTGAGGCCGGAAAATAAGGTTGTGGATTTACCTGAACCGGTCGGACCCGTAATAAGAAATAAACCGTGAGGTTTTTTGATTTCCTCTTTCATTATTTCTATATATTGCTCGCGAAAACCGAGCTTTTCGAAAGTGGGCGCGCCCGCCGTGGTGTCTAGAATACGCATAACCACTTTTTCGTGGTCAATTACGGGAAGAGTGCTGATACGAAAATCGATTTTTTTCTTGTTGATCTCTTGAGTAATGCGCCCGTCTTGAGGTACCCGGGTTTCGTCGATTTTGAGATTGGCGAGCACTTTTACGCGCGATACAAGGGCCGGATGCACGTAAATAGGCAAAGTAAGCGAAGTTCGCAACACTCCGTCGATGCGATAACGTATACGAGATTCATTACCGACAGGTTCAATATGAATATCCGAGGCTCCGCCCTCAACCGCATGACGCATGATAACCGAGAGCATGCGTGACACAGGTGCCCCTTTGATAATATCTTCAATTTTTCCTTCGCTGGATACTTCATCCGCTTTGCCTTTTTCGAATTTACCCCGAGCCGCTTCAAGCGAGGTTTCGATTTCAGCTTCCAAACCGCTTAAAGACTTTACCATTTTGTTGATTTGCGAAGCCGGTGCAGTGGCAAGTTTGATCTTCCAGCCTTTTTCACCGGCTAAAAATTCAAGCGATTCCACAGCGCGGTAATCTTGAGGATTGCGTAAAACCACGGTTAAAACGCCGTCTTGATAATCAACGGGCACAAGTTTAAAAGTTTTGAGCGTTTTTTTGGGGATTAGCGATAATATTTCGGGGTCAGCTTCCATTTCTGACAAATCCATAAACGGGATTCCCAAAACCTCGGCTTGAGCCTGAGCAAAATCGCTGTCTGATACATATTTTCCGCCCACCAATGCTTGTTCCAAAGTTTTACCGCGGTTCACCAAATCTTCGGCGATGCTTCGGGCTTTATCGTCGATTTTGTCGTTTTTTTGTAGTAAATCCAGTATTTGATCATTCATATAATTATTCATCTGTTGATGTTGCTTGCGTAGAAGTGTTGATGGGCGATAATCTTAAGCCACTTCTGGGTACTTGACCGGTTTGTCCGCTTTGAACGGTAGTTGTAGCTTCTTTGATTATTGATTCGAATGGATTATCACGACCCATGGGCATATCGGGTACGGGCTCCATGTGATAATCAACGAGTACGGGAAACACCGGATGTTCAGAAACGTCGGCTTTGGGATTGAATTTTTCGGCTTTTTTGGGCAGTGCCGCGGGTATGATATTTGCGGGCTCCAATGATTTTGAGACAAAAATAAACACCACTCCAACCACGATTAGGGCGGATACCGCAAGCATTATACGGGAAAAAATAGGAGGCGCGCCGTCAAGTTTCATAATTAATCTTGTATTCCGGAAGGATAGTAATAAGTGCTAAGCTGTAAAGTAAAACCGGCTCCTTCTTGATTGAATTCCGATACGGTTAGCATTTGAATATCTATGAGCCGCAAACTTTTTTCCAGACTGTTGATAAAATTTTTCAACGCGGCATAATTGGGAGCCGAAACATTGAGTGTCATCTGCATACTTTGCAGTTCGGTTTTTTTGCGAGAGCTTTTGGATTCGGGGCTGAAAATAATACCGGATACTTGCGTGTTATTGGCTTTGGAAGCGCGATTAATCATGACCAAAGTCTGAGGTATGCTAAATTCTCTGGGCAAGGCTTTGTCTACTTTGTCTAAAACTTCCGGATCTATCGACCGGGCGGCCGAAACAGAACGTTTAAGCCCGGCAAGATACTGTTGTTCGTTGGTGATGTTTTGGCGCTGTAATTCGGAATGAGCGCGCAAGTTTTTATATTCATCGATTTTTGGTTTGATAACCAAATACCCGCCACCCACCAGCGCGGCTATTAATAACAAGATAATCGAAGAATAATATTCGGAGAATATCTTTGAGGGTCGTTTTATCTTGGGAGCCTCGCTTTTATTGCTTCGATTTTTGGAAGCGGGCTGTTCTTTTTTTGATGTTACGCTTACCATGATAAGATTGTCACTTTGCCGGGCCGATTAGTCAGCCGGGCAAACAAAAACCTTATTCTTGGTTATCGAGATTGGAAAATTGCGATGAAAACAGTAGTGCCGACGGTTCAAGTTGCAAGATGAGCTGAAAAGAAACATAGTCCCGGCCTTCTTGTTCGGAGGAGTTAAAGGCATTGCTCTCGGCGCTAATTATTTGCGGCGACTCTTTAAAGATCAGCAACTGGCGAGCGGCCGCGTTATAATTTTGTGCTGTTACGGCAAGATTGACCCGACCTTCTTCACTCATCATAAAAGAGCTGTAAGAGATATCTTTTAAGGTATTTTCTTCCAAGAATTTTAAAACGTTAACGGCCGAGACATGAGTACCCAAAAGCTCGTTTAAAGCGATTAAACGTGGCTCCAGATCTTGAAAAGCGCGCCACTTTTCGAGCTCGGCCTTGGTTTCTTGTTGCGTGGCAGCGTATTTGCTTTGAACAAGTTTTTGCTCAGTTACGGCTTGGGCGATGGCTTGATCCAATAATAAATAAGCCCCGCCAAAGACGGCGGCAAACAAGATCGTCAAAAAAACCAAAGTGAATTTGCGCTTGGGTATATTGATATGCAAATCCCGCATTGTGCGCTCGTCTATAAGGCTGACATGAACAGGTTTGCGAATGCGTTTAATAATGCGCACGCGACGCCCGGAACGCGGTTTGGTAACTTTTGGCTTGATGCGAGCTTTGGGCTTTTGCGGTGTTTCGGACGGCTTAGACGGAGCAACTTGTTCCTGCGGAGCTTCCGTGGCCGAGGTTTTCACAGAGGGTTTAGCTTGGGGTTCGGCTTTGGTTTGAGCGGATTTGGCGGGAGCGACCTCTCCTTTCGGTGGCTTAAAAAATTGAGGCGGTTCTTTGGGCGGTTTTTCTGCCGGGCGAGGCTGAAAATACTTATCTTTAATTGTATCAAACAAAAGACTGGCTTTATAATACAGTTTGGTATACAGCGGTTCGCCAATTAGCATTTCATTTACTTCGCTGGCATCGACTTCGATGATTTCCACGTCTTCTTCTTCGGTTTCCGGCACATGCATACTTACCGGCTCTTTGGGAGCGGTTTTGAGGCTTTGTTTCTTCAGTTCCTCTTCCTTTTCCTTATAAGAACCAGGAAGGAATGAAATGTCCGTCATAATCAATCGGTTATATCACGCATGGCACAACCCAAGGCCACGCCAAACCTTGATCCGATTTCATCCAAAATCGGGCGCAAATCCAGAGGATAAACAACTCGAGCCCAGGGATCACCCAAATAAGCGTTGACGTTCATTTGTTGTGTTAGAAAATCGGTTAAATTGGGCAATAAAGCCGAGCCGCCGGTTAAGATAATTTTATCGATATGCCTTTGTTCACCCACGTCGCCTTGTCCTTGATATAGAGAAAAAGAATATTTGATTTCGTTTAAAATGGGCTTCATTAAACTTTCCAGCATGGGTGTGAGGTCGCCGGAAGGCGCAAAAGAGGCCATGGAGCGGATATCGCGTTTCATGGTTTCCGACTGCTGATAAGGGATGCCCAACATTTGCGAAATAGTTTGCGTAATACCATCACCACCCACGCCAATTGAACGGTTTAAGAAAGGTACACCTTTATCCACAACCGAAATATTGGTGCGGTGAAAACCGATATCAATAATCATGATACTGGAGCGGTCTTTGCCAATAAGTGCGCGAATTTGCGCGAAAGTTTCGGTTTCAAGTGATATGAGATTTAAGCCGCAACGCTTGTTTAAAAGATCGATATACCGATTGACTAAAGTTTTGGGAGCTCCGGTTAGCAGAACACGAGAAACTTTTTTCTTACCTTCGGTTTTAAAAGCCCCTTCGATTATTTTACTGTCCAGTTGAATTTCCTCGAGCGGGACGGGGATAAGTTTTTTAGCCTGCAACATGATGGCTTCCTTAAGTTCTTTATCGTTATTGGCCGGCACGGAAATGATAGAGGTGAAAATGGAAGAAACGGGTATGGCGGCGATAGTGTCTTTGGTGGTACATTTGGCCTGCTTGATCATGTCTTTGATAAGCTTGGCCGTTTCATCAAGCTTTTCGCCAAACATGACGTCAAAACTTTCCACCGGGCGTTCGGTGTAGGCGTAAGTAACAAGCCGCGCATGACCGCTATCGTTGGCGAGTTCCACGAGTTTTAACCCGGATAAGCCAAGGTCGAGGCCGATAAAATTACTTGTTGTTTTTTTAGAAAATAAACCCATATGATTTTTAAAATGACACTTCAGTTGAACGGGGCAGTGATTTGCTAACATCTGAAAGCCCCGGAGGTGGATTAACAACTGCTCGCCCATCAAACAGTATACGTTCAGCCGGACGTTCGGGATCAGTGTTATTATTGCGTTCTAAGTGAAATTGATTAGCTATGAAGATACCTATCATGTCCAGATAGTTATCCGGGGGCGATCCTGACGCGCCGGTATAAATATCGTCTTCCGCAAAATAGACACCGCTTACTTTTGCAACGCCTGGATCGATTATGATACTACCGCCCACTCCAAAAGCATCTTTAACAACTACGGCTCCGAATGAAGCTAAATTTTTGAGACGGTTTTGAACGGCATCCGATGTGTAGCTAATATCTCCGTCTATGCGTAGGTCAGCGCCGTCGATAAGCAACAAGCCGGAACCGTTACCGTTGGAACCCGTACCGTTTTGGAAAGTTTTTGCTGGTAAAACCAGTTCTCCTCCGCCTGTATAATGGTAGATAGCGCCGCTTAGATTGTCAGGTATAGCGCCAGCATCAGCAATCGGGATTACGGGCGCGTAGCGGTTATTTACGCGCATGCCGGCAAGGTCCAAAAAGCCGAGTTTGTTGCGGTATTTTGTGCCCTGTGAGGGCAAAGCAATATCACCAACTCCTTCTTGGCTACACGATTCTTCGGATGTCCACTCGATTGTTTGATCAGACCGCAAGCACCATTTTGTGTTTGAGAGGCCTGTAGCTTCTGAGGGAGTTGTGCCGGTAATACCTAATTGCGAATAAATATTGCCTGTGGATACTTGCAACCACGCAGCGCAAACCGAAGCATTGTTACGACAATCCGGATCGTAACAATCGATTAGACCTGTGCTGTTATCACTTAAATCACTGCAACATAGATTGGCTTGATCCGGATTTCCTGAAAAGGTGTTGCATTGATGTTGAGGCGGTACGCAGACAGGGTCGGCAGCACAATCCGAATCAGCGCAGTCGATATCTCCATCGCCGTCGTTATCGACGCCATCATCGCAGATTGTTTCGGGGAGGCAGACCGGATCGGCGGCACAATCCGAATCAGCGCAGTCAATCGGACCGTCCAAATCATTATCTATGCCATCATCACAAATATTTTCAGTACAAGCACAATCCGAATCAGCGCAGTCGATATCTCCATCGCCGTCGTTATCGACGCCATCATCGCAGATTTCGATGCAGACGGCGCTGCAAGCAGGATCCGAACAATCAGCCAGACCGTTTAAATCGTTATCATTGCCATCGTGGCATTCGGTGTAATTGTCTTCAGGATCTTCATTTAGCGTCATACCCAAGACGGAAGCATAAAAATTTATATAACCGATGCCGGAGCCATCACTATTACCGTTCCAGCCGAAAGGCGACCCTTGCTTGGAAGCGTCATGAAAAGTTTGGCTTACCGGGTCGTAAACAAGTTTGTAATAAGTTGAACTCGGACTACCGTCACATACATCCAGATCACGGCAATTCAATGAGATCCAGCCGCTGTCTTTTTGATTACAAATTACAGCCCAGCCGTGCACTTCGACCGTATTGGTGCCGGTTACAGGTTCAGCATAGGCGTAAAACT
>CAYFST010000001.1:0-66968 GCA_964345995.1 uncultured Gammaproteobacteria bacterium | reverse complement strand
CAACAATTACAAATCTTGAGAGATAAGGGATATATAAACTTTGTTTCTCGTGGTAAGTATCAACTTACTAAATAATTTTTTTATGCCCTCCTACATCTTCCTCACCGCCGAAGGATCCACCCTCACCCCCAATCACACCGACATCGAAAACCTCCAAGTCCTCGGAACAGCAACCGGCGAATCATCACGCGAAGCTTTGGATAATCTTCTCCAAGAGAACGAGTGGATTAAAGAGTCAGATTATAGTGAGGCAGTGGCAATGGAGTTGAATAGCGAAAAAGTCAGTACTTATCAGCTGTAATTATAAATTTGCGATTTAATTTTGCATCCTTGACGCATTAAGTATTTGGAGTGAATATCAAGTATATGGCTTCAAAAAAAGATGCCGGTGAAGAATTTACCAAACGTGTTATAACGGATTATTGGGCGTATCTTTCGGTTCTAATTACGCGCAGAATAGTCGGCGAACTTGGCGAGCCCGCTTCGATGCTGGATATTTTGGAAAAATACGCCGATGAATGCGGTACCAAACTGAATATCAGGATGCGCCGTGAAGCGGATGAAGACTCTCTAAGCATCCTAAGCGCCTATACCGACATCATTGAGGCTGAATACCATCATAAGATCGAAAATCAAGATTATCGAGATTCACGCGGTTGGGAAAAAGTTGAATACGATCCTCAAATCAAAGAAATGTGGAAGCATGCCATCAAAAATCATTTACAATTATCCATGGTTTATGTTTCCGAAACCAGCGGAAAAACCAAGCGGGTTGCAGAACCGATAAAAACTTCCGGACCATACGGAGAGGCGTATTGTTTTTTGCGCCAAGAAGAAAGGATGTTTAGGTTTGACAGGGTATTGGAGATGGAATTACTCGATTAAAATGATCAATATTCATCTTTCATCTTACGACTCATTTTCAAATTCACGCTACACGTTACACGTTTCGTATTTGTACACGGTACGCGATAGCTGATACTATATAATCATATGAAAACTTTCACCATTCCGGCACTGTTTGCCTTTATTCTCATACTGGGTGCGGGTTGCAACGGCTCGGACGGCCCAACCGGCACATCAGCCGATGATGTCATAAAAGAGGTCGACAAAATGACAACCGTCAAAGACCTGCCCGACAACTTAGTCCAATGCGATCCTAAATTCTTCGAGCGCGGTGAAGACGGTATCGCGCCGGATTGCGACACTTTCGGCGGCGATGCTGTCTGCTCATATTATACCGAAGAAAAGAAGGGCAAGACCAAGCAAAAGTTGATGCAGTTTGATAATGCGTGCGCGGCTTGCCGATTTTTCAGTGAAGAAGGCGTACGAGATATGTTCGGCACTGTCATGACGCATCATGGGTACACGGAAACCAAATGCGAAGGCGCGATTTGGAAATAACATATTATAATCTACCATCTGAAAACAAAAAGCTAGCAGTTCATCCGTTTCAAAACTGCTAGATTTTAGATTCTCAATTTTAAATTTTACCTCACCTCAACCTGTATCGCTTTTCCTTGCGCTACATAACCCAACATCTGCTTCACCTCTTCCTTAGCCCTATCCGTAGCACGAGCTATAAATTCTTCCTGGGTCGCTGTCTCTTCGGCAATTTTGGAGAGCTCGCTTAAAGCTTCATTATAACCATCTTCGTCTTGCAAGATTCTTTTTAAAATTCCTTGCTTATTCTCCACCTCAACCGGCCCCACCAACCTCACATTAAACAAACTCGCCTCCGGGATCTTAATCGTAATCACGTCGTTGGCAATCGACACGTCTTCACCGGTTACATTTGCCAAATCAATTCCCATGTTAACTTCCATGGCTCCGCGCGCGGTAATTGTCTGCCCAAAGAAAAAATCTTTAAGAGCACTTCCGCTTGTTTTTTCAATGGTAACCGGTTGGTCAAAAATATAAGTCTGGGTCACTAAAAAACCTCTATCTCGCAGTGCTGTCAAAATCACTTGTGCGTCAACATTGCGTGTATACTCGGCCGGACGCGATACTTTCCAACCCGCGTAAAAGCCAAAGCCCGCGAGCAATATCATTAATATTCCCAGTACAATATAAAAATGTCTTGTTTGCATATAAGGTCAATTTAGCTTTATTTTCGTCCCGAGTCAAACGTCCCACATATTACATAGATAAGGTCGGACAAATCACAATATCTCTATTATTTAGCTAAATTTAGCCGAATAACTTGACAAATATCGTAAAATTAGCTTCAATATCACCATATGAATAACCGGCTTCATACAAATCCGAATATGTTTGCACTTGTATCCGATAATTATATCGGCCGCATTTCGCGTTCCCGGATCTGTATGAAGTCTAAATCATCCTCTAAAAGCTAAAGCTTTCCTCCTCTTTGTTCAGGAGGCAGTCGATCAAAGCTCGGCTGGGGAGTTAGACTCCCCACAGACTCGGGAATAACCCCGGGTTTTTTGTGTTCAAAAGGGGAGAGTAGATGATCCTTGCACAACCAAAGAACTACGAGATGAAAGTGGAAAACATTTTCATCACCCTCCTTTCCTCAAGAATGGTTAGCGTCTTCCTTATCACCACGATGTTTGCTCCATTTCAAAAAAGCATCGGCATAAGCTTGCATCAAATGGCGATATTGGAAGGCTTGTTTCAATTCATCTGGTTCGCCATGGAGGTGCCCACTGGCATCATCGCGGATAAAAAAGGACGCGCTTGGTCTATCAAAGTGGGTACCGCCGTATTTGGCTTGGGCATCTTTAGCTATGTCTTTGCTTACAACTTCTACTCCGCTCTCTTTGCCGAAATGTTCGTGGCCACTGGCATGGCATTCATCTCCGGAGCCGACGATGCCTGGCTGGCCGATGCGCTCGACCGCCAAGGCCGACTTAGTGATTTTGGAGAAATCAAGTCAAAGGCAATTAAGTGGATGAGCGTAACCGCGCTGGTCTCCGGTTCATTGGGAGCGCTTATCGCCGATCTCGCCGGCTACAGATGTGTGTGGCTTTTGGGTAGCGTGTCTTTGACTTTCTCATTCTTTATCGCTTATTGGCAAATTAACGGTCAAGGCGAAGTCATTAGAGATGAAAATAGCCAACTGGAAAATAAAAAAGCAAAGCTGTGGAGTACCACGCAAGATAGCTATAATGCTTGGCGCGCGAGCTGGCCGTTAAAGTGGACGACTTTGGCATTATGTTGCTTTACACTGAGTTTCGCGTTTAACCATTATTGGCCCGTTTACCTGCGCGAGATATCCGGAGACCAAAAATACCTGAGTGTAATCTGGATATTAATCTACTCGATGACCATGGTAGGGCCCTGGATTTTATCTCGGTGTTACAATAAATCCAAACAAGATAAACAAAAAAGCGAAAACAAACAGCGTACAATCAGCAAACTGGGCATTATTATCGCTCTTTTTCTAAGTGGCTCCGGTCTGGCATTGGCCGGTTACGCAACCCGCCTAAGTCCGGTACTCTTATTCTGTTGCGTGCATGAACTCGGCCGAGGGCTGATTGGTCCTTCGGCGGATCCTTATATCCAAAATTTCATCCAAAGCAAATACCGCGCCACTTACAAATCCATGCAAACCATGGCCACCAGCTTAACCAGTTTTTGCCTTTACCTGCTCATGTCTTACATATTGCGCGGCCGGCCGGCAACTGCTGATTCGGTGGGCTATCTCTGGATACTGATGGGCGGCTCGCTTGCCGTGCTTAGTACTTTCATCTATCTCATCCGTCCGCGTAAGGACTAGGCTTTTACCTCCCCAACTAAGGGGAGGTTTTATAATAGTTCGCAATGGCACTTTTGCAAAAATTTTTAGCTTCCGTTAACTTTCAATTTCTTTATGTATTCAAAAGCGTAACTCAAAATGTACCTATCACTTTCAATCATATCCAAGCCATCCATCTCATTTTCACTTATCCAAACCCAATCTTCGCCTTCCTGTAATTTCATACCCCACTTATTATGGCAAGGCTCCAAAAAAATCTGCATATTGGCTTTTTGTGCATGATGCTGAAACGAAGTCTTCATAATCAACTGCGGTCGTATTACTCTGAAATTCAGCTCTTCAAGAGCCTCTCTCTTTAATGCTTCGGTTGGAGTTTCGCCCGGTTCAACACCTCCGCCGAAAAAAGACCACTTGCCGGGTAAGAATGCCAGATCTTTTGCTCTTTTTTGCAGTAAAATGCGTCCTTTTTTATCGTATAAAAAATATATAACCACATCTCTTTCTTTCAGATTTTTTAACCAAGCGTTTACATATTTTAGCAATTCTCTGTCATGCCTCTGTATTTTCAAAGTTTCCAAATGATCCGCGTCAAACCAGCCCCAATTCTCGCCATCAACGATATTGAGCTTTTGTTTTTGGCTGAATTTTTCCACAAAAATATGCAGATGCGCTTTAAACTCCTTATGTTCAAAAGTGGTACTTAAAACATACTTGAGATTTTTAGCTTTATAACGCATCTCTTCATAAGCTTTACGTCTGACCGAATGATACGGTGTTTCTCCGACCTCAACCCTGCCTCCGAACGTGCACCAATAATGCGGTAAAAAGTTTCTATTACGAGGTCTTAATTGCAATAAAAAACGCCCGCTGTCATTATATAAAAGATAAACGCTGAAATGATACTCTTCTTTAACTGGTTCATGAGCTCGCATAATCTTTGCGTATCATTAAAACCCTCAAACGTCAATGCCGACCGAAGTGAAAAGATGGTCGCTACCTGTCATTTAACTTGAAATCATCACGTGCGTATAGAACCGGATTAATCGTATCACCGCAAACAAAAAAGACCGTACTTGTATCGCGTCAAACACGATCCGTCCGATCTTTATTATACACTACTGTGCACGCATTATGCGTGGTCGCTGTTACACATCGACGGTAGCTTTCTTGGCATGTGTCTGAATAAACTTCTTCCTCGGCGCAACTTCCGAGCCCATCAAAATCGTAAATGTCTCATCCGCTTCAGCCGCATCCATAATACTAATGCGTTTCATAACACGACTTTCCGGATTCATGGTGGTTTCCCATAATTGCTCGGGATTCATTTCACCCAAACCTTTGTAGCGCTGTAAGCTGATACCGGCAACTTTTTTCTTTTCCTCATCCGACCCTTCTACCTCGGATTCAACTTCATCTATCTCTTCACTTTCCTCCGGCTCAGCCTCGGCTTTGCCCTTCTTGTTCTTCTTAGCCTCTTTTAAAAGCTCGTCCAAGATTTTATCTTTCTCGGATTCCGTGTAAGCATATTGCATGTTTTTGCCCTTGCCGATCCGATACAGCGGCGGTTGCGCAACATACACATATCCGTCATTAATCAACTGCGGGAAGTAGCGGTAAAATAACGTCAACAACAATGTCCTGATGTGCGATCCGTCAACGTCAGCATCTGTCATGATTACAATCCTGTGGTAGCGCAGTTTGTTCATATCCAAATTCTCGCCAATACCCGTGCCCAGCGCGATGACCAAGTTTTTAATTTCATTGTTCGAGAGCATCTTGTCCAGTCTCGCACGCTCCACATTTAAGATCTTACCGCGTAAAGGCAAAATCGCTTGATGCTCTCGGTCGCGTCCTTGCTTGGCCGAGCCTCCGGCCGAATCACCCTCAACAATATACAGCTCAGAATTGGACGGGTCTTTGCTGGAACAATCCGCGAGCTTACCCGGGAGCGTTAAACCTTCCAACGCGCCCTTTCTTATAACCGTGTCGCGCGCCGCTCTGGCTGCGGCTCTGGCTCTTTGTGCTAGCACACACTTGCCAATAATCGCTTCCGCGTCTTTGGGATGTTCTTCCAAAAATATTGTTAAAACCTCGTTCATAAGCGATTCAACCGCTGTCCTGGCCTCCGTATTACCCAACTTGGCTTTGGTTTGCCCTTCAAATTGCGCATCTTGTATTCTAACCGAAAGCACAGCGGTCAAACCCTCTCTCACGTCATCTCCGCTTAAATTGTCATCTTTTTCTTTTAAATATCCTTTATTGCGCGCATAATTGTTTAACACGCGGGTCAAGGCCGTCCTAAAACCCATTACATGCATGCCACCTTCAGGATTATGGATATTATTAGCAAAAGGCATGACGGTTTCTTTGTAATCATCCGTATATTGAATGCCGATCTCCACCTCAATACCTTCAACTTTTTTATTTACATAAAAGATATTATCATGCTTACGTTGTTTGCGGCTGTTCAAGTGCTTAACATATGATTTGACCCCGCCTTCAAAATAAAAACCGTAATTAATGGGCTGTTTTTTTTCACGTTCATCAACTATCAAAACTCTGTTACCTTTGGTCAGATAGCATTGCTGTCTCAATCGGTCGTGAATATATTTCAAATCAAATTCGATTGTAGAGAAGATGTTAGCGTCGGGCTTAAAAGTAAGGGCTGTGCCATGCTTTTTGCTGGCACCCACTTTTTTAACTTTGGTTTTGGCTTTGCCCTGTTCGTAGCGTTGAAACCATTCCGCTCCGTCGCGGTAAACAGTAGCCTCCACCCATTCCGAAAGAGCGTTTACAACGGATACACCCACGCCGTGCAAACCGCCCGAAATTTTATAACCCGATTCTTCGCCACCGAATTTTCCGCCGGCATGAAGCTTGGTAAGTACCAGTTCAAGAGCGGATACCTTGTATTGCTTATGGATATCAACCGGAATTCCGCGACCATTATCACTTACGCTCACACTGCCATCCGCGTTCAATGTCACAGTCACTAAGTCCGCGTGCCCGGCCATGGCCTCGTCAAATGAATTGTCTACAACTTCCCAAATTAAATGATGCAAACCGGCCTCGCCCGTAGAACCGATATACATTCCGGGGCGCTTTCTTACAGGCTCTAAACCCTCTAAAACAGATATTTGTTCAGCTCCGTAAGAGCCCTTTTTTGCATTGTTTTTAAGCTTTTTTTCTTCAGTATTTTTTGGCATATAACGGACGTATATTACCAAAAAATGCCGTTAGTATCAAGAAGAATTGTCAAGGTACACACGTCCCGCGTCTTTCGTCCCAATCTTCCCGCATCATTATGTTTTTTTGTAGGAACGAACCAGGTGTTCACTCTGTGTTATAGGTTCGGGCTAAGTGAACACAGAATTCGCCCCTACAAAAACCCCTTTAAAAAAGGGGAGTAATCCCGTAAATTAACCGCTTGACTAGAGGGATCATAAACCTCCCTTGTCAAAGGGAGGGAAGGGGTGAAATTTGTATAAAAAAATCACGCTGCAATCAGTTTGGGGCATTAACTCATGTCGCCCATAGACTGGCAGCGTGTACAGTATTCGCGCCACTCTCTTATGTTCCGATAATTATCGGCCATAAGCCGAGGGCGCGTCGGTTCATCCCTGTAACGGCCGGGATAACCAACTACAAGACCATCTAACGCAACCGTATGCGCGCCCCATACGAGGCTCTGGTCTAGTATCCTATAGAATGCGCACCGTATCAAAGGTTTGGGCGATCAACAATCGGGCATATTGCCCATGCAAGTGTCCGCCGCCTGATGCGTGTGCGGTGCGAGTTGGCTCGAAGAGAGTCATATGACTCCTCAACGTACGAAAGATGCAAAGCGGTCGCATCAATCAATATTCGCCCTCTCGAGGGTTGAAAATACCGCTTAACCCACGATTAATACCTATTTAATCACAAATCTCGCTTTCTGTCAATCCCTCTGACCTCGATTTGTACTTTGTGCGTGATATGGTTAAAAGTGTAAAATTCAACTCCATCAGTAATCATGTTAATATATGCGAAAATCATGATTAATCAAGGTTCAGACGTTATGAAAATCTATCTCATCCGCCATGGCGAAGTTAATAATCCCAAAAGAATCAATTACGGTTGCCAGCCCGGCTGGCATCTATCACAAACAGGGGAGAATCAAATCACCGCCGTAGGTCAAAAGATAAAAGACAAAGGATTTAAGATATGTCGCATCGTCGCATCACCTTTAAAGCGCGCTCAGCAAACCGCCTCCATCTTGTCGCAAGCACTTCAAACGCCGGTCACAACCGACGAACGCCTAATTGAATGGGACACGGGCAAATGGACAGGTCGCACTATGCAAGATTTTTATGAAAATTCCGGCTACTATTCACCTGATCTTGTCACCGACGGAATGGAGCCATTAAACGATCTCGCGAGCCGCGTCATCTCAGCAATCCAAGATGCCGCATCTTCCCGCAATGAGGGTGATATTATAATCTGCTCGCACCGCGAACCAATGGCCTCGGCAATTGTCAAACTACAAAATTTGCCCTGGCACGAAATTCACAACATCGATATGCCCATGGGCAGTGTCTGGGAACTCGTCTTTAAAGATTGCGAATTTAAATCCGCAAAACGCTTCCTCTAACCATCGACGCGGGACGATTGGGACGGGTGACGTGGGACGTGGTATAATAGATGGGTATGGCAGTAAATTCAGCAACAGGTCGCGGTTTCACTGAAGGTGAGCTCCAAGCGGCAAGTTGGTGGGTGCGTAACCGCATCACTATTAGACGTTGGTTTCGTATCACGCTCATTGCTTTAAACGTGTTGGTGTGGGGCTATGTTGGCTGGGGTCTTTTAGATGCTTATGCCATCAGCTACCCCCGCGAATCGCGCCTTACCTTGGAAATTGCGAGTAACCAGCAAAATCTCAACCGCTTAATGCAAGATCGCCCTACGAATGTGGGCACCTCGGCTGTAAAAGTTTTCGCTACGACCGATGATCGCATAGATATCGCGGTAGATATCGAAAATTCCAACCAAGATTGGTGGGTTGAATTTTCTTATAAATTCAGCGTGGCCGGCGAACAAACTCCGGCGCGCCAAGGCTTTGTTTTACCCGGTGAACTCACAACTTTATCCGAATTGGGTTTTGAATCTTCATCGCCCAACGTGCGTGTCGCTCAGCTACTTATCGATAACATCCGCTGGCACCGCATTGAACCTTCGGAGGTTGAATACGATTATCAAAAATTCATCAACAAACGCTTTGGTGATGTTACGGTGCGTAATGTCAACTTTGAACGCCAAGTTCGGACAGGCGGGCAAACCGCATCCAGAACCAGTTTTGAAGTGGTTAATAACAGCGCTTATGGTTTTTGGTCCATCGATTACATTATCAAGCTAAAACGCGGCAATACTTTGGTAGCCATCAATAAAATAAATATTCGCGAACTCAAACCCGGCGAAACTAGACAAGTAGATTTATTCTGGTACGACACCATCACCTCAGTCACTAAAACCGAGATTATGCCTGTTGTTAACCTGCTTGATCCTAATGCTTATTTACCTTCAAACAGGCTTACCAATTAATGTTTAAATTAAATTGAAGCAGTCTCCGGTAGTCCGTAGGCTGCTTTTTTAGCCTATTTACACTTAGGGTTTGACGCGTCCCGCGCTTAATGTAAATTACATTGCATGAATACATCGTGGCCTGAATTTTTACGCAAAGTCGATTGGTTGCTTATCGGTTGTTTATTCGCGCTCTCTTCCATCGGCCTTCTGATGATATACGGAATTGGTACATCCTATGAGATAACCAGCTTACTGCAATTCCGCAAACAAGTTATTGCCATAGCTTTGGGTGTTATCTTTATGGTTGTGCTCATACTTTGGGATTACCAGCGTTTACGAGCTTACGGTCTGATAGCATATATAATCGGTTTTTTAATGCTTTTGGGAGTTTTGTTTTTAGGCGTCGAGGTTAGGGGTACGCAGGGTTGGTTTCGGTTGGGTACTGTTAGTATTCAGCCCGTCGAAATCGCTAAAGTTTTGTTTGCCTTATTTTTAGCTTCATATTTTTATAAACAAGTACACCGGCGCCTTAATTGGACAACATTCTTTGGAAGCTTTATTGCCATGGCGCTCTATGTGGGGCTTATAATGCTACAACCGGATTTGGGGTCGGCCATGGTGGTTTTGGTTATTTGGTTAGTAGGGGTTGCTTTTGCGGGCTTAAAAAAACGTATTTGGCTTTTACTGATTATTGCCGGAGCCGCAACCATGTATTTATCCTGGGCTTTTATCTTAGCTCCTTATCAACAAGATCGTATAACCAGCTTTCTTAACCCCGAAGCCGATCCGCTCGGTGCCGGCTATAATGTCATTCAAGCACAAACAGCCATTGGCTCCGGAGGCTGGTTTGGCAAAGGAATAGGGGAGGGTAGCCAATCGCGCTTGCGTTTTCTGCCCGAGGCTTCAACCGATTTCATGTTCGCTGTTATGGGCGAGGAACTGGGTTTTGCGGGTTTGGCCTTAATACTAATCCTTTTCAGTGTCATCTTAATCAGAATATTAGCTGTCGGTTATGCTTCGCGCGACACTTTTGTGCAGACCTTTACTATAATGATAGCCGGAATGTTCGCCATGCATATTTTGGTTAATGCGGGTATGAACATGGGGATTATGCCCGTGACCGGTATCCCATTGCCTTTTGCCTCGGCGGCCGCTTCGTCTTTGGTGGCCGGTTATATAGCGATAGGTATAGTATTAAACATGAAAGTCAGTGCGGGTAGTTTTAATAAAGCTACGGCCTTGGATTGACCCGAAGCGCCTTTGGCGATATTCTTAAGCCATGATGAAGCAAATGTTGCCACTAATGACACATTGCCCTATTTGCAAAGCTTTATACCCGACCGAACAAGTAAAACTGGTTTTGGAACAAGGTAATGTCAAATTATTCCATTCAACATGTCCATCATGTTCGCATGGCTTGTTTTATTATATTGTTCAAGATGAAGCCGGAGTAAGCGCTATAGGTTTGATTACGGATGCTAATAGCGATGACGCGCTTCGTCTGGCTCAAACTCAAGCGGTCAGCGCCGAAGACTGCATTTTGGCACATAAAATTATTTCCGGCCAAAGTCGTGATTTGTGCCAAAATCTACTTGACATGCGGGAAAAACTCGCTTAATATACGCACACTATACAAAAAGTTCATCAAGTAAAAAGTCTATCAAGTCCATAAAGCAACATATTCAAGCTTGAAGGAATTGAAGAACTTGACGGACATTGGATTAAAATTTATGACTGCACTAACAGTAAAAACACGCCAACCCGGTCAAAGACCGGCTCCAATTGATGGTCGCGAACCCATTAAAGCCGTGGTTTACGGCAAGGGAATTGAGCCAAGCTCGATTAGCATTAACCCAACGGATTTCTTGCATCTGTATCGCGAAGTCAAATACAATTCACTTTTTGATTTGATAATAAATGACACCGAACCCGTGAAAGCCATTATTCAAGACGTGCAAGTTGACCCTGTAAGTATGCGACCGATTCACGTAGATTTGCGTCAAATTCGCATGGACCAGCCCATCACGGTTAATCTGCCACTTGTTTTTGAAGGCGAATCAGATGCGGTAAAAATGGGTGGTACGTTAATTAAAAATCTCGACGAAGTGGAAATTGTATGCTTACCTGCCAAGCTACCCAAAGAACTTGTAGTCGATCTTTCAGCCTTGGCAACTTATAACGATCGCATCGAAGTATCTTCTTTGTCCGTATCCGAAGGTATCACCATCAATCATGAACCCGATGAATTGATCGCCACAGTCGAAGAACCGCTCTCCGAAGAAGAACTCAAAAAACTTGAAGAACAAGAAATAGGCGATATTTCCGAGGTTCAAACCGAAGGTGAAGAAAAGAAAGAAGGCGAGGAAGCTGAGGGAGATAAAAATTCAAAGCAAGAATCAAACGATAAAAAAGAAGAGTAATTAAAATAACGCCATGATTAAGCGTAAGGAGGGTAAAGAGACAAAATCCCTTAATATTTTACAAATTGAACTTTGGGTAAGGCGCCATTGGTTGTATTTCGCCGTAGGCGCCTTTTTGATTACGGTGTTAAGTACGGGTTTTCTTATTTTCGCGCTATTTAATACCGAAGAAGTTGCTCCAGCCGAGCAAGATGGTTTTAATACGCCAACCAGTACCAAAGTTGATGACGGACTTGAAGCTCGCTGGTTAGACGGTATCAAAGTCGAACTCAATCAAGCGCGTCTTTTACCAAGAGCCGTGATGATCGAAAACCACGTACAAGCTAGACCTTTGGCAGGTGTTTCACAAGCCAGCCTTGTTTTTGAGGCTCCTGTAGAAGGTGGTATTACGCGCCTTATGGCTGTCTTTGACGCGTCAACCACTGTAGCCGAGATCGGACCTGTTCGTTCAGCCAGACCATATTATGTTGAATGGGCGCGATCTTTAGACGCTGTTTACGCGCATGTGGGCGGTAGCCCCGAAGCTCTAAATCGTATTGGTGGCCTCATAGGTTTTCGCAACTTGGATGAAATGGCGGGTGAAGCTTACTTCTGGCGCTCTAAATATCGTCTGGCTCCGCACAATGTTTTTACTAGCGGTGATAAGTTGTCTCAAGCGACTGCAGATAAAAACTGGCAAGTAGGCAAATTCGAACCCTGGATTTTTATGGATCAAGACGAAGACTTTGTTCCCGGGGAAGTGCGAGAGATCGTTGTTCCGTTTGACGGATCTTATAAGGTTAAATGGGTTTATGATGAAGAATCAAATTCATATGCCAGATATGTAGCCGGTACAAGAAATAAAGATAAAGATGGCTCAAAAATCAATGCTAAAAACGTGCTTGTCATAAGCACCGAACAAAGAACGTTAGATGAAGTGGGGCGTTTATTTATCCGTACAACAGGCCAAGGCAAAGGCTGGTATTTTTCCGGCGCAGATGTTAAAGAAATCGTCTGGAACAGACAAGCCGGTAGTTTTTACACAATTAAAACCCCAGACGGCCGTGATGTTGGGTTTTTGCGGGGTAATACTTGGATAGAAATTGCCTCCTTACAAAAATACGAACCTCAATTTTAAAATAATTACCAAACAAGAAAAGTTTTAATCAAGGTATGTGCTTTATGTTATAAACGTGAAAACTTTCTGGATTAGTTTAATATTTCTAAATATGTCCCAAACTCCCAGCTATATCGTCAGCGGTGGCATACCTCTTAAGGGTACGGTTCGCTTAAGCGGTGCCAAAAATGCCGCAACCAAACAATTGGTGGCCGCTCTTTTAACCGATGAACAAGTCTTTCTGTCCAATGTGCCTCAAATAGGGGATGTGAGCGCCACTATAGAGCTTTTAAAAGATCTGGGAGTTATGATTGAACAAAATCAAGATAACGTAACTATCAGTGCTTCAACTATTAAAAACGGCGACGTAGCCTCGGCGTTTAGTCGCAAAAATCGAATACCAATTTTACTCATTGGTCCGCTACTGCACCGCTTTGGCGAAGCGCGTATACCTATGCTGGGTGGCTGTAGAATCGGCGCTCGCCCGGTTGACATTCATTTGCAGGGGTTTGAACAAATGGGCGCTCATATCGAAAAACAGCAAGATTGTTATGTTATCAAGGCCGATCGTTTAAAAGCCGCCATAATAGAACTTCCTTTCCCCTCGGTCGGCGCGACCGAAAACCTCATGCTCGCTGCCGCTCGCGCCCAAGGTATCACCACCATCGCCAATGCGGCCATCGAACCCGAAATTATGGATACGGCTAAATTACTGCAATCCATGGGCGCTATTGTAAATCTGGAAGCCAATCGTACTTGGGTTATTGAAGGAGTGGAAAAATTGCATGGCGCTGAGCATAAAATTATATCCGACAGAATAGAAGCGGCTTCTTTTGGTATCAGTGCCGCCATCACCAAGGGTGAAGTTTTTGTTGAAGGCGCACAGCAGGATCATCTTTTATCATATTTAAACGCACTGCGTCGCACTGGAGTTCCGTTTACTGTTAAACCCGATGGTATTGTTTTCGGTTCAGCTGAAGATTACCGCCCCATTACGCTGGAAACTGATGTTCACCCCGGTTTTATGACAGATTGGCAACAACCTTTCGTGATGTTGTTGACACAGGCGCGAGGGGTATCCATAGTACATGAAACCATCTTTGAAGATCGTTTTGGTTATACGGAAGCCTTAAATAAAATGGGTGCCAAAATTCAACTGCATTCAGATTGCTTGGGATCTAAAGAGTGCCGTTACAAGCACAGGAATTATCTGCATTCTTGTATTATAGTCGGATCCACTCCGCTTAAAGCCGCCGATATTGAAATACCCGATCTGCGTGCCGGCTTTTCTTATATCTTGGCTGCTTTGATGGCCGAGGGACGCTCAACAGTCACCGGAGTCGAACACGTTGAGCGCGGTTATGAAAATATTATTGAAAAATTGAAAAATTTGGGAGCTGATATTTCACAAGCTTAGCCAATCAATAAAAAACGATCTCTGCCACAGAGATCTTTTTTAATTTCAGAATTTGTGTCATTAAAAACTTGTTTCGCAAAACCCCACAACTTATTCGCTTGTCTGGAGTCGATTTCAAAATACAATTTCCAGTTAATATCTCTGGCAGAGTAATGAGAAATAAACACTTTAAACTGTTGTATACATTTTTTAATCAACAACATGCCGTCGTCATCAGCAAAAAGAGCATCTTTGGGTTCATAAGAGTATACATCTTTTTGCATCGTGTCCGCATCAGAGTGGGGGAGGTAGGGGAGGTTGGCAACCACATAAACAGCTACGCTCTTCCGGTTAGAAAAAATTCGATTCAGCTCTTGTACGATTTCTATTCCCAATAGATCGCTGTGGATAATTTTTAAATTCGTGTGCAGAACTTTATCATTATATTTTACGACGCTTAATGCAGCAGGGGAATAATCGGACGCTAAAACTTTTGCTTTAGGAAAATTCTTTTTTAACGTACAGGCGATACAACCGCTTCCTGTTCCAATATCAATAATAATATTTTTTTTATTACCGGCTACCTCCCTTCTGATATCAGCCTTTACAATTTCAACCAGAGTTTCCGTTTCCGATCTAGGAATTAAAACATTTTCATTTACCATTATATTGACTCCGCAAAATGGCTGAGTTCTTAGCAAATACGCGATAGGTTCGTGTCGGGCTCTTCTTTTCGCCAATTGTAAAAAAACCTTAGCCTGCTTAGCGGAAACTTTATCGTCTAAGCGTGCTTTTATTATTGCCTCATCCTTATCCATTACATGAGCTAATAACAATACAGCCTCTCTGGGATCGGGTAGCATAGCTTTATCGAGTAATGTTTTTATCCGCAACATATTAGTATACTGATCAGTTTTTTTGTAAAAGTCAATGTTTTACATGCGGTAAATGAAAACTAAGAGGCTCTACGTCAAGCGGGGTGATATATTCGCTAATTTAAATTTGATCAAGATAAATGACAATTAAGATAGAAATGTTTTTTATCAATGTTATTTTCAGCCTATTCCAGCCAAATAGCTCAATAAAATTAAGTCGTAAGGTTGTAATTATTACAAGTCTCTAAATTAAAACTAACTGCATTGAGTGGTGGTTTAAATATGTGTGTTAGATTCTTGCCTAATTTTACCGCCATGTTTTAGTCATGCGCCACCCTAATTGTTATACAGCCAACCAAGATTGACCTAAGCGGTAGTTTATGTTACTCCTGTAATGCACATTGGAGGTTAAAGATGTCCAGATATAGGCTCTTTGCAATTAAAACTTTCAGCCACCTATCAACGGATCATGACTTTTATATTGTTCCCGCATTTTTGGATATTCCGGTTTGCGAAACCAAAAGCATGTTTTATCTTCGAGGAGCATTAAATCTGCGCAGAGAAACCATTGAACGCATTAGGTTGGCTCAAAAAGTCGGTTCCATTTTTTATTTTCGTGGTACCGGTCAAAAAATCTTGGTTTGCGTTATGTTGGCAAAACAGCCAAGTAGCCTCGTTTATAACGATTTGTGTAAATATCTAGATAAAGCACTGTGCTCAATAAACGGTAATAAGGCTGTTATAAGTGAAGGCTTTCAACTTAATTCCAAATCCAAATGCAACGATGTGCATGACAACAGCTTCCAACTGCTCTGCAGAGCTTTGCGCAGACTCGGATTTACCGGAACCCTCTACGAGCCCCCAGAATTAATGCCCTATCCCGATTCCCATGAGCATTATCGCTCGGAAAGAATTACGGATAAACGCATGCTCTTGGATCCCAACGGCAAAGTCATTAATATTGCCACGCCCGCCAAGAACAAAAAACCTTAAATCTAACTTCTCACAAAACTCTAAATGAATATTGGAGTTTTTTTGTGCTATAATACAAACATGCGCATGCAAAATTTTATGCGTGGTATTAAAGGTGGGCTTAACCGCCGTTTTCATAATCAGAATAAATATATTAGCTGGACCGTATTAAACCAACATACGTCGATTTCTTGTACCCGCCAAACGCCCGTTGAACTGCGCTATGCTCTGGCTATCCACCCCACTCGAAATGAAACATTGCTAAAATTATTAAATCAGGGTCACGGCCTGGCTATCGGCAGGCAAAAACAGATTCCTCCAAGTATACATAAAGCGGTCGGCATAATAGCCGACACGCATGATGGCGCCGTTTACCCTTGGCTTATGGATTTAATCGATAAACGGGTCATGCCCCGCTGGAGCGAAGCGGATTACGCAGAGGCTGATGCAATGAATATTGATCTTAAAGACGCGGCCCAATCCATTATCAATCACTGCGATACATGCCTGCAGGTTAAATTAATCCAATCGCCCAAGCAGAGTATCAGCCCCGAAGCGCATGAATTTACTCAAGCTCTGGAAAAAGACATGCGCCAGATATCCGCACTGGAAATTTCCTACCGGATTTTGTGCGATTATCTTGGTCGCGGTCAAGATTGGATTTATTTGGTTTTGGCATCCTTTGTTTTTATAGCACCTTTGGCGCATGTTTTAGAGATACTCCTGCCCGGCTTAGGCAAGGTCGGTGTATTAATTTTACCAGTACTGTTTTATGAAATATTTATTCACGCCAGATCGTATATTATGGGTATGGCAAGTTGGCAGATTGTGGGTAAGATTAAAAGTAAATGGCCCGAATACCTAATCTTATTTGCGGGAGCCGCTTTATTGAACTTTTTTCTTGCTTCGAATTTAACTTTTTTCGCATCTCTGGCCTTTTTTGTGGCCTCGGTCGCTTTCATTACCGGTCATGAATTAAGGCGTTTGCGAAAATCTAAACAAATTTATCAAGTTTTATCCGAACAGGGTAAGGTACAAACAGCTTCTCGTTTTACTTGGCTTAAGCTTTATTACGGGCCTCTTTGGTGGGCTTTTGGTCTAAATCTCATATTAACTCTTGTCACGGTTATAACCGTCTTTTCTTTGGCACCCTCCATGCTCACCAACGGATGGATACTGGTCGCTTTGGCGATTATGCCTTATTTATTGTTTTATGTAATTTTGCGTATCTGGCGCCTGATCTTGGGTATTAGGTTTGAGCGTAGAATTAATACCTTGCTTAAAATTGCGATTATTACCTAAAGTAAGCAATTTAACACTCTGGACAAGACTGTATTAATAAGCTAAAGTACTTATCGTGATCTTGCTTAAACAACCACTTATCCGTAATAATTTATGGGAATATTCAACAGAAAAACAAGTAATAGCGATCTTGATGGCGCGACGCCCAAAGTCGCATTGAATTTTTTTCTTGAATTGGTACAAGTGGTGGCAATATCATTGGCCATCATCATTCCGGTTCGTTATTTTCTCATCCAACCCTTTTATGTAAAGGGTGCGTCCATGGAACCTAATTTCTTTGATCACGAATATTTAATCATCGATGAAATATCTTATCGCTTTTCCGAACCCGAACGTGGAGATATTTTGGTCTTTCACTATCCCAATGAACCAAAAAATTATTTTATTAAACGTTTGGTTGGTTTGCCCGGTGAAACCGTGGAAGTGGCCAATGGTCAGGTAAAAATTTATAACGATGAATATCCCAATGGTATCGTCTTGGACGAAAGTAAGTATTTAAACGATAGCTATACAGCTCAAACTCGCCGCGATACCCTAAAAACCGACGAATATTTTGTCTTGGGCGATAATCGCGCCTCCAGCTTGGACTCCCGTTTTTTCGGACCAATTCAGGAGTATGAAGTTGTTGGTCGCGTGTGGGTGCGCGGCTGGCCTCTGGATAGATGGAAAGTATTTAATAATCCCGATTATAATCTATAATTTATGAGCACAAATAGTAAAAATACTGTTAAAAAAGCAAGCGAAGTTCCTGCGAAAAAAGCTCCTCAACCTTTAAATTCAGTTAGAGGAATGCGCGATATACTGCCTGCGGATCAGCCATATTGGCGTATGGCATTTGAATCTGCTCAAAATATTTGCGACGCTTATAGCTTTGATCGTATCGAAACTCCCGTCTTGGAAGAAACTCCTCTCTTCGTCCGTGGCGTCGGTAAACAAACCGACATAGTTGAAAAAGAGATGTACAATTTTGAAACGGCCGGTGGAGATAAGGTGACCATGCGTCCGGAAAACACGGCGGCTATTTGCCGTTCTTATATCCAGCACGGAATGCTTAATCAGCCACAACCCGTCAAACTTTGGTATTGGAGTCCCATGTTCCGCCATGAACGGCCGCAATCGGGCCGTTATCGCGAGTTCTGGCAATTTGGCGCCGAAATGCTGGGTGATGGAGACGCGGTCGTAGACGCTCAGTTGGCACTCGTTTCTTGGAAATATATGCAAAGTTTAGGCATTGATTCGGTTGTGCGCATCAATTCCATTGGTACCCCGGAAAGCCGCCTCAACTATCGCAATGCCTTAGTGGCTTATTTTCGTCCCAAGCGCAGTCGCATGTCTGATGAAGATAAAAAACGCCTGCTAAAAAATCCGCTCCGATTACTGGATTCCAAAGATCCCATGATAGCCGAAATGAAAATAGAAGCACCGCAAATTGTTGATTGGTTGGACGAGTCTTCTAAAAATCATTTTATGCAAGTTTTGGAATATCTTGATGAAGTCGGAGTTCCCTATCAGCTGGATCCCTTTCTGGTGCGCGGACTCGATTATTACACTCGCACGGTTTTTGAACTTTACGAAGCCTCTGACGATCAAAATCAGAACCAAAACGCATTGGGCGGAGGAGGTCGCTATGACGGGTTAATGGAAATTTTGGGTGGCAAAGAAACGCCGGCCGCCGGGTTCAGCGTTGGTGTAGATCGCGTAGTCAGTGTTTTAAAAAACCGAGAAGATATTATGCCAACCAGCGAGCCCGTGGAAGTCTACGTAGCTCAACTGGGCGAAAGCGGGCGCAAACGAGCTTTGGCTTTATTTGAGGAACTTCGAGCCGCCGGCATCAAGGCTTCCGAGTCATTTTCTAAAAGCTCAATTAAAACTCAAATGGATAACGCAAATCGTTTGGATGCCAAATGGACAATAATCATAGGTCAAAAAGAGGTCTTGGATGGCACGGTCATTATCCGTGACATGGATGCCGGTACTCAAGAAATTATTGACGCTCAAAAAATGATTCAAGAACTGAAAAAGAAAATGATACAAAAAAACAGCGAAGCCGCGAGCTAAAACTTTAAAACCCCCTAAGAAGCAAAATTACGAAACTATTGCGTTTAATATTTTCATGATTAGGTGAAGCGTAACGAATGATTACTGTAATGTTTTGGAAAATTGCAGATTTGACATCTAAGCAGTATTAAGTTATTTTATTGACGTATCCGTTATATGGATGCGACTGTTTGATATTTTTTAGAAAGGAGTTATAAAATGATTGAAGTTAAGCGAAAAAAGAGCGAAACATTTGAATCCCTATTGCGTCGTTTTCAGCGTCGTCAACAGCAAAGCGGCGTTATGCTGGAAGTACGCAAAAAGCGTTTCCATAAACCCGGCAAGAATAAGAATCAAATTCGCGAAAGCGCCTTGCGCCGTGAAAACAAACGTTCCGAATACGAATATTTGTATAAAACCGGTCAGCTCAGAGATACACGTAAGTAAAATAATAATCCGTAACATGGAGTCGAGCTAAGCTCGACTTTGTGTTATAAAAATCATGCATCTATGTCAATAAAAAACGATCTTAAACAAGAATTGGTAACGGCCATGAAAGCTAAAGATGTATTTACTACATCCATCCTGCGAATGTTAAATTCGGCGCTAAAAAACAAAGAAATCGAGTTGAACCGGGAGCTCTCCGATGATGAAACGTTAGCGGTCATTAAAACCATGGTTAAGCAAGGTAAAGATGCTTTGGCCGATTTTAAATCAGCTGGTCGTGATGATTTGGCCGAAAAACAAGAAAAGGAGATTGTTTTTTTAGAGCGTTTTTTACCGAAGCAACTTACCGATGAGCGCATAGAAGAATTGGTTCGCGACGCAATTGAACAAATCGGCGCCGCTGGAGCCTCTGATATGGGTAAAGTCATGGGCGCGGTTATGAAACAGGCTCAAGGTACTGCCGACGGAAATCGTGTCCGTGCAATTGTGCAAAAAATATTAGCACAATAATCGCAAACGAATACATTTTATGATATAATCCCAACATGGGGATTATATTTTTTTAATCAATCTCCGCTAGCTTTCTTCTACCCATGCAGAGGGAGGAATTTGTAACAAGAATACAAAAGTTTTTTATTGGAAAACGGATATTAATAACCGTCTTGCTTTTGTTTGTTGTATTGGCGGGTTTATCACAAGCTCTGCCCGCTCTGGCACAATTCGAAAGCGGACAAGAAAATGTCAATGCGGTCGCGCAAAGCGCGGGTGTGGGTGAAAGCCAAGATTTGTTTACCATCATAGGTCGCATCATCAATATCGCACTCGGCTTCGTGGGTGTGGTGCTTCTCATAATTTTGCTTTATAGCGGTTTTGAGTACATGACAGCCGGCGGTAATCCTGAAAAAGTCAGCAACGCGGTTAAGCGAATCCGTAATGCCGTTATAGGCCTTGTTATCATCTTTTTATCGTTTGCCATAGTTAACTTTATTTTAGGTATTTTCGATCCGGATAGTGGCGGAGGTTTTTTTCAATCATCAGGGGTCAATTGGGCCGGACCCGGCGGTTTTGGTCAATGGGGTAATTCAGGTTCTTTGGGTGAAGGTGTTATTGAATATCATTTTCCCGAGCGCGATCAAAAAAATGTAGCGCGCAATACGGCTATTACCATCACTTTTAAAGATCCTGTTGATCCGGCGTCGTTTATCGGTAATTGGGATGCTAACCAATCGCCGCCGCCTTTTCAGTTGAATGATAATTTGGTTAAAATACACCCTCAAGACAATGCGTCGCAAAATTTACTTCCTGATCAAGCCCGCGTTAGTATTTCACCTGATGGCAAATCTATTGTAATCAAACCAAACGATCCTCTGGGCAACGCCAATTCAAACACTTGGTACGAAGTTGTTTTGGAGGGCGGTTCCGGCGGAATACAAAATGCATCAGGTACAGCTATGTTTGTTGGCGATTTTGATAATGGATATTCTTGGAGTTTTGAAGTTTCCACCGAAATTGATAACACACCCCCAAAAGTTACGTCTCACATCCCATATGCCGCCGGAACTTATGCTCGTAACATTGTGGTACAAATCAATTTTAACGAGCCTATACTTCCCATGAGTGCTTCGGGTTATTACGATCCCGCCAACAGTTCGGCCAACTTCCAAAACATCACTGTATCGGCCGACTCGGGCAATGGAGCCGATGTCGTTGCCGGAGAATATCGTATCAGTAACGGTTATCGTACGGTTGAATTTATTACCACGGATGAATGCGGTACCAATTCGTGCCTTATAACCATGTATTGCCTACCCGCCTCCAGCGCGATTGATGTCAACATAAAAGCCGCGACTTTAAGTAATACACCACCTTTGGCCGCCGAAGTCGGACCCTTCGGTTTTGATGGAATTGTTGATATGGCCGGTAATTCTTTAGATGGTAATGGCAACGGTGTAGCTCAAGGTCCGCCTCCCGGAGGTAATGACAACGCCTTTTTCACATTTGCCACCAATGATGAAATCTTTCTAGACGCACCTGTTGTAACTGGCATTGTTCCTGATGTTTTAGCCGGTGGCGTAGCGACTGATGATCCGGCCACAATCAGTTTTGATGCTGTTTTGTTGAGTCATACTGTAAATTCGGCCAATGTCACTCTCGGCAGAGCCGGCCCGGCCGAACAAGGTGTTGGACCCAATACCTGGTACTACTATTCGTCTTTGGAACAACTGAATGCCGCCGGTGATCCGGTAACTTTTGGCGAAGAACCCGTGGCCTCCAAAATTAATATCAAGCATAGGCCGTTTTTGCCATCCGAAACACCGGCGATTAACCAAGATCCCTGGACGGTTATGAGTATCTATTCACCCAGTATCACCCAGGGACTCATGAATGTATATCAAAATTGCTTTAACCCCGCTGCTTCTGATTTGGATGGCGATGGTGTGCCTTATTCAGGCGGACCCAATAATCCCAATTTATGTAATGAAACTCCTTGGAGTGCGAAGTGCGAATCCTCACCGGGTTGGAAACCCTAATTCTATGAAATACTATCCAAAAAAAAATACAGTATTCGTACTCAGCTTAGTTGCTGTGGTTGCTTTTGTATTGCCCGCGCATGCCGGCACATTGGATATCGGGCAAGAAGCTCTGTCTGAATGGTTAAATCTCGCCGAAAAAGACCCTAGGCTGATCGTGGCCGAAATCATCAATGTTATTATTGGTTTCCTGTCACTTATATTCGTGATTCTGATCCTTCACTCCGGTTTTCTCTTTATGATATCAGGTGGCAATAAAGAAAAAACGGACTATGCTAAACGCGCTATCGGTAATGCCATTATCGGCTTAATTATCGTGCTTTCGGCTTGGGCTATAACCACTTTTTCGATTGATTCAATCATCGATGCTTTAAAATAATCATGAAAATCCGCAAATTACTCATCACTATAGTATTTCTTACAGTCTTGCAATTAACAAGTCTGGCTTTTGCACAGCCTGTTTTTGCTCAGATGGATACCGGACTCAATGCGGTGGGTCAAACCGTGCAACTACCTGATACTGACCCGCGCATCATTGCCGCGCGCCTTATAAACATAGTGCTCGGCTTTTTGGGTGTTGTGCTTCTCGTCATCATACTCTATGCCGGTTTTTTGTGGATGACTGCCGGCGGAGACGCCGCCAAGGTAGATAAAGCTAAAGCTTGGCTTAGAAATGGTATTATCGGAGTAATTATCATCTTGTTTTCCTGGGCTATAGCTTCATTCATCATCAACTCGCTGATTAATGCGGCCACGGGCACGGGGGGCGGTGGCGGAGGTTCCGGTGGCGGAGGTTCCGGTGGCGGAGGTTTTGGCCCCGGTGGCGGTGATGTTTTTCGAGTAATGGCCAAAAGCCCCGAAGGTTCTGTCGGCAATGCTAATTTGATTATCCGTGTTTTATTCAATAGAGAGGTGGACGATGCCACGCTTGATGCATTTTCCATAGCACCGCAAGTTAGCGGTTCTTGGCAGGTTGATCCGGGAAACCCAAAACGCGTTATCTTTACGCCTACCGACCCATGCCCCGGCGCACCGCAAAAAACTTGTTTTGCGTTTGACACCCAATACCAAGTAAGCATTACAACCGATCTACGCTCCATAGCCAATCAGCAATTGCGTTGTGGTGGCTTTTATCCCAGTTGTGATTTTACCTTTACATCAGGCGATACTGTCGACAGCCAAGCGCCTGATATCAATATCTTAAATCTATACAATGGAAAAAGCGTACCTGTCGACACCGCTGTAGAGGTTTTGGCGCGAGCTAAAGATGATATCGGTGTCTCGGGTATGGAATGGGAAGAAGGTGGTCAATTATTTCATAGTGACGGGCCTTTGAGCTCTCCTAGTCCGCAGACATTCGAATCATCAGGTTTCTGGGATACGGTAGGCAAGACACCTAAACAATCGTACACAATCAATGTTTTAGGCACTGATTTAGACACAAATACAGGTTCGGCATCGGTTGATGTTGTGGTATTGGCTGAGCATTGCTTTGATAACTTGCAAAATTATGATGAAACCGGCATGGATTGTGGCGGCGCCGATTGTCTGGCTTGTTCGGGTGGCGCGTGTCAAACTAATAGTCAATGCGCTTCCGGACTTTGCATAAACGGAGTCTGCGTTGAGCAACCTGTAATTACGGATGTTAAACCGCTTTCAGGTGATGAAGGTACATATGTATCCATATGGGGTGATAATTTTGGCGATACCGGTCAAGTTTCGTTTTTAGGCCCTCCCGAGGTTACAGCATCGGCCCCTCAAGCATGCGTGGCCGCCGGCGCCACAACTTGGTCTGATAATTACGTTTTAGTCGAAGTCCCACAAGGAGCTGCTACCGGCCCCATTAAACTTACAAACGCCAATAGTAATTTAACCGACCAAACGGATGATTCTTTGGGTCCACAATTCACCTTTACGTTAACCGACGAACAGGTACCGGGCCTTTGCGCCGCCAATCCTAATCAGGGCGAACCCGGAATTTCCGTCACATTGGATGGCGCTAACCTGGGGTCTAGTGCTGGTACTATTAATTTTGGCAACATGAGTGTTGCCGGCCAAAACTGGAGTGATACATCTATCGACTTCTTAGCCCCCATAGTCAACCCCGGCCTTTATCCGGTTTGGGTCGCTCATGAAAACGGCCTGCAATCAAACAAGGTTCCTTTTACGATTGAAAGCAAAGACGCGCCTCAACCCGCGCCTGTAATTACTTATGTGGATCCGGGTCAAGCGCCACGTGGCCAAATGCTGTCCATTGTAGGTGAACGCTTTGGTAATAACCCCGGCGTAGTTTATTTCTATGATAAAGCGGCGGATAAAACGTATGTGGGTGATTCGGCTTTTAGTGAGGGTTGTGCTCAAGGTTGGTGGAAAAATAACAATATAGTCATCAAAGTTCCTTCCGTGGATGCAAATGTGGTTAAACCGGCTCAATTTTCCATCTACATCGAACGGTCGGATTCTGAAAACTCAAATCAAGTTGACTTTACTTATACAGACGGTCAAGCCGGCCCGGGATTATGTACCATCAATCCCAGTGCCGGTCCCGCGAGTTCCTATGTTTCCCTCTATGGTGAAAATTTAGGCCAATCTTCGCCCGGTAATGAAGTCGTCTTTACGAGCGGACAGAGCGCGGACATACAAGCTTGGCAAGATAATCAGATCGATGTTACCGTTCCCAATCAAGCGGTTACGGGTCCGGTTTTCGCGAGTATCTCCGGAGTAGATACCAACTCAATGCAATTTGCCGTTGCCGATTGCCGCGATGACGCTTCCGTTTGTGATTCCGGTCAAACCTGTTGCCCTAATGGCACCTGCGCCGACGGAGAATGCCAAGCCGTTTCCTTTAAAGCTCAGTATTCGTGGCAGTTTTCCACCGGTGTGGTCCCCAAAACTCCGCGCGTTGTCGAATTTTGTGATGTATCAGGCGCCGGCAATCAATTACCTTCACCGACTCCTTGGCAAAATCATCCCGGCGGTGACCAAGTCTGCATCGATCCGGTCCCGCGTATCGGAGTTCTTTTTGATATTCCCATCAATTGGCCTCCCGAGCAAAGTCCCAATACTCTATTTAGCTTACAAAAATGCACAGGCCAAGGCGCCGACCCCTGCGATGAGCTGGAAGAACTGTCAACTACGGAGCCCACCATGATTTCCGGGGGCGATCCTTATGTATCCTTCGAGCCCACTGCCGCGCTCGAACCTGAAACAACTTATTACGTCTTTGTATCCAGTGAAATCCGCTCCGAGGATTTGATCTACGGAACAACCATGGATGAAAATACCAATTGTCCCGAACCCGGTCTCGGTTATTGCTACCGCTTTCGCACACGTTCCGATACCGGACCTTGTGAAATCGGCGATGTTTACGTGAATCCTTGGAAAGCTTATGTTGAGGGTAATGAAGAGCAAGAATTCGAGGCGTTACCGGCCACCAAAGACGCTGTTTGTAACTTGATGAAATGCGAAGGCTTTGAATTTAATTGGTCCGCAGATCCTCTAACCAAAGCTTGGGTTAAAAATTCGCCAACTCCCAATGCTTGCAGTCAAACAGTGGTCGCCGGTGATTCAGAAGCCATGAACCCTCCGGTTAGCGTTAGCGCTCAAGAAGATGTCTCTAAAATTACAGGCCTCGCTGATCTCTATATTCAATTTATAACTCCGCATGTTGTCGATAAATTCCCGGATTGCGATACGGCTTGCTCAAATATCTACATTTGGGCGCAAATGAATACATCGCTTTGGGCCGATCCTCCGCCCGCCGGTCAAAATTCGGTTTTAATTGCCGATCCTATTAAAGCCGGCGACTATTATCAAAATGTCAAAGTTTATGAATGTGCCACCGAAAATTGCCTGCCCGAAGATCTTGTCGAAATTCCGATTAATGTAACTTTGCCCGAAACCCCGCCTCTGCTTCAGTATCAAAACACACCTTATAGCTTCATTCGTATCGAACCCGTGCAAAATTTAAAGCGCGCTACTTATTACCATGTTAGGCTAAACGGTGGCGCGGGCAACCCGATCAAAAGCAAGCACGGTATGCCCATGAACCAATCTGAAACATGGGAATTCCGCACGCGCTTGGAAAACGAAGAGTGCCAACCGGATGCCGTAAACATCACGCCGACTCGCAGAATCGAAGAAAAAATCGGCGACAGGGAATTGTTCAGTGCTCAGGTCATCAGTGCTCCCGACGATTGTCGCGCCGATGGTCAAATGCTAAAAACCAACCAAGCTTTCAATTGGGAATTTGACGATCCTAATCAGCAAGTTGCGTCTTTCCTCTTTTCGGCTATCGACACGGGCGCGTCTTTGCCTCACGGCTGTTCCAATAATTGTTTGGCCAAAGGCTCTGACGGTATTTTTGGACAAACCGCTCTTTGCGGCAACGGCATAGTGGAAACCGTAGACGATAATTTCTGCCAAGGCGGTTTAGCGAAAACCGGTCAACCTTGCGTACTTTTACCTATAGAATCCGGAGCTGGCGAACAATGCGACGGCGGCGGGCTTTGTGACCCGGTCACGTGTCTATTAAAAGAAGTCCCGGGCGGTAATTGCGGTAATAACTCTGTCGAATATGCCGAAGGTGAAATGTGCGACCCCGGTACCAGATGTTTTGATACAACCAGTACAGCCTCCGGTCTAGAGGGTCAACTGTGTAATACTCAGCAAATATTTGATGATTGTTATGATGCGGGCGGTGTTTGCGAAGTTCGTGATTACAACGGCTGTTCAGCGGGTTGCAAAAACCTGGGAGCCACCTCCATGCCCGGCACCACTTGTGGCAACGGAGATATCGCCGAAGGCGAAGATTGTGATTTAGGGAATCAAAACGGCCGAGGCTGTTCCAATAATTGCCTGCACACAGGATCCTCTCCGGAAGTCGCGTCCATTTGCGGTAATGGTATTTTGGAAGCCGGTGAAAATTGCGAAGCTCCCGCGGCCGGTTCGCCTGTTCCCGCTTATTGCGATAATCAAAGATGCGTTAAGTTGGGTTCTCAAGCTTGCCCCGATCCATCATTCCCCAATTGTTGCGGTAATAATGTGCTCGAAGATGGCGAAGAATGCGATGATGGAAACAATATCGCCGGCGATCACTGCTCACCCAATTGCCTGTTGGAGGGCTCATCTTGGAAATACGTAAACCCCAGTTTTTGTGGCAACGGAATTCTGGAAACTGGCGAACTTTGCGAAAGTATTCTTCATACCACAGGCTTAACAGTAAGTGGAGCCACTGCTGGCGAGGGAGATGGTCTGACAGATCCAATACAATTGGCCGTCATAGAGCCTGGTACCGGCACTCCTGATCCCGAGACCCAAGTAATGTCCACCGACTTAAGCTGCGTTTATGATCAAGTTGATGGCGCCGCTGTCTACGGAGTCGGTTGTGGCAAAACTGATGAATCCCAGTGCGATTCTGGATTTGGTTTAGATGAAAACGGTTGTTGCGCGCCCCGCCCCGCGCTGGATGAAAACCAAGCGCCATTTCCGCAGGGTGATAATTCCGGCCAAGGATTCTGCCGTAACATCTTAGTTGAAGCTTATTTTGAACATCCCATGGATGTGCAAAGTGTGGCCGGCAATTTTACCATTGCCCAAGAAATTAGTGGCACAGCTTGCCCGGATGGAACAGAACCGCTGGCCACATTGGAAGAACCCAAAGGATTTTGGAATTGGATTGTATATGGATGGAACACCTTAATCACCTGGATTTCGGGCACTCCGACCCGTGCGATTTATTGCACGCAGTCCGTTCCCGGTAATTTATCCACCAAAGGAACATCTACCAAAGCTTTTGTCTATCGACTCAGCGAGGTTCTTGAGCCCAATACCCGCTACATCGTCCGCTTCGAAGGCGATGACGATTTGCTTACCGCAGACGATGACAATATCAAACAAGGTATACGTACTGCGGTCAACGTCACTGCTATAGCCGATGTGGGAGGTGAAATTGCCAATAGTAACGACTGGGAATTTTCCTGGTGGTTTGAAACCGGTTCCGATATCTGTCGCATAAATACCATTAATATACAAGATAACGGACCTATTGATCCGACTGTTGATTACAGCCCTTTCTATTTTGACCAAGCTTTCGAAGAGCATATATTGCAAGCCAGCGCCAAATCGGTGCAAAACGGTCAAGCTCAGGCCATCAGCCCTATACCCGGTTTATATAATTGGCAATGGGAACCATGGGTAATCAACAATCCCGAGTTGGCTCAAACCAATGATGAGCAAGCCAGTTACAGCCAAGAAACAACACAATCCGCCGTCAGAGTATCAGATAAAAGCGGTTATACTTGGGTTTTCGCTTCTTTAAAAATAACTGAAGACACTTTGGGTAATGGTAATACAAAGGGCAGTCTCGTAAGCGCTTCAAAACCGGTTACCGTCTTTATTTGCGAATACCCGTGGCCTCCGCGCCAAGGTGAACGCTTTGATCCCTTTCGCGATGCCGATCAAAGCATTGTTAGCAACCCGAATGAGCTGTGGCTCAGCCAGCTCTATGATGATCTTTACGCAACTTATCCCAACGGACCTTTTTTCAATTTTCAAACCATGTATTGTCGCGACCATGAAAATGGTTTAATGCCGGCGCTAAATCCCAGCTTGATTCCCTTATCCCAGTCCGACATCGATTCAGGTATTTTGAGGCAATATCTATTTACTTTCAATGTCCCGGCTTATAAATCAGATGGTATCGGTATCCGCGTATACCGCAATCCTTACATGGATACCCCGCTTGAATGGTATCGCAGGCAGGGCTTCTTGGGTTCTCCCGAGCAGTTCGAAATCGATGGCTACCCGGCTGTGCGCGATGGCGGTACGGTTTACATCAGCTTCCCTAACACAACCGGTATCGAACGAAACATCTATCCTAATATTCTGGTAATTTCACATAACATTGGCGCTTCAACCATTACACAAGAAATTTTTGAACAATTGGTCAATAACGTAGCCTTTAACATTAATTTTAATTTTGACAACAGCAATGTTTGTGTTAAAGGCGGTCAAACCGGCGTAAGCCAGGGTGAGATTTATCTCAATCCTGCTATGGCGGCTCCGGTTACTTGTGTTTCTGATTGGGATTGTCTTAAAATTGACAATTCTCCTGATGACAAATTGCGTTGCGCCAGCTTCAAATACAAATTACAACACGATATCAAGCGCTTGGCCGATTTTAAATCCATTCGTAAAGCCATGGATGATTATTACAGCGCCAACCAACGTTACCCTGTTTTATCCGAGGGTACTTTTCAAAAATCCCGCACCAATTCGCGTTGGCCCTCATGGCAAGAACAACTCGGCAATCAATTAGGCATCACCATGCCCTTAGATCCTGTTAATCGTCTCATTACTTGCGGACTTTGTAAGCCGGTTGATAACCCGGCCACGCAAAGCACCGTGCCATGCGCAACCGATGAAGACTGTAACGAAGGCTATTTCTGCGAAGAGCAGGAGGGTTATAACACGCAAACTTGCTGGAATCCGGAGGAACTCCAATTCAAGTGCCCGTATATGGAAGCCGACGGCTCACAGCCACAAACAAACTACGATCCTTATGGCAGCGAAGAACCGTTTGCTCCCTCCAGGTTCTATAAATACCGTTCCTTTGACGCCGGCCGTCGTTATGAACTGGCTGCCAATTTCGAAGTCCCGCCCATGAGCTTTGTAACCGATCCGCAAGGCAATCCTCTTTTTGCAGAAAAATGGTGGAGCGCCGTTAATATTGGCAATGTGGAGCTTAAATATTGCCGTACCGACAACCCGATCAGCGACGGACGCTGGTGTACGGTTGATGCTGATTGTAAGCCTTGTTTAGATCCGAAGGCCGCATCTTGTACCGAGCCCGCCCCGGTAAATTCCTGCCAACCGGCCGGTTTCCGTTATAAATTCAAAAATATCTGCAATAACGATGTTATGGGTATAAGTGGTATTTGCGGCGACGGCATCAAAGGCCTGGTCTGCGCCGGCGGTGTTAATGCCGGTAACCAATGTGCGGATGATTCCGAATGCCCGGGCTCAACTTGTTCGGCCGAAGAATTCTGCGAACTTGGCGAAACCAAAATCCAAACTTGTGATTATTCCGCACCGGGCGAGGCCGATGGTTTTATGCTCACTGTTTGCGAAGATTGCCAACGTTGGGCTCAAGATCCTATTCTATCGGTTTGCCGGCCCAAAGTTGCTTGCGGTAATGGTCGCCTGGATGGGCTTTGCGGGGGCAATATCACAGACGGAGCCTGCACAAGCGACGCTGATTGTGAAGCTGGTCAAACTTGTGAAATTCAAGAAACATGTGATGACGGCGTGTTAAACGGGACATACGGCCATTGCAACCTCGATTGCACGGGTTACGATAAATACTGCGGCGACGGCCAACTAAGTCCGGGTGAGGATTGCGACGCCGGCTCCGACCCTGCCAACGGTAACGGCGCTTACTGCGCCGATACGGCCATGTGTTACGGCACTACGCCTCTTGCCGATACCTGCGGCCTTGGCTGTACTGGTAAAGCGCCTTACTGCGGTGATGGTAAAACCAACGGACCCGAACAATGCGACGGTGAGGTACTGCGCACAATCACAGCCATCTGTTCCGAAGGTCCATACAAAGAACAGCCCTGCGTATCCAACGACGATTGCGGAGATTATCTTTGCGGACCAGCCACTGGCATCTGTGATCAAAATACAGGATTTCAAAAACTTTGCAGAACCGACGAAGATTGCCCCGGTACCAGCTGTATAATTAATCCAATACCCAACAAAAAAGGACTGAATTATCAATCCTGCGAAGGCTTTACTCAAACTCGTTGCGCAACCGCGGCCAGCGTTTGCCTTAGTTCGGCCGAACGCAAATCATTAATTACAGGCACGTTATTTGCCAATAATCCAAACATCGTATCAACCTATCAAGCCTGTCAAACAGATTCAGGTTGTGGCGACGGACAGGAGTGTGTAGCTCTTAATCTTGGCATAAATTGTGACACAGACGCGCAATGTTCCAATAATATTTCTCAAGGCATTTGTCGCGATTACGCAACAGAACATATTCGACGTTGTAAAAAACCGGGTGTTACCAATCAATGTAAATGGGAGTCTACATGGAGTAAATGCATAATTGCCAATTATTGCGGAGACGGTATCTTGAATCCCGGTGAAGAATGCGATGATGGTTTTGAAAATGGCAACAACAAAGCTTGCCTGCCCACCTGTAAGTTAAACGTCTGCGGCGACGGCCACCTCTACACTAACGTCGAAGAATGCGACCATGGTGTGAACAACGGTAAATCCGTCTGCCAAGCCCAATACGGCTCAACCTGCAACGATTGCTCGCTTCAGTGCAAAATCCTGGCTAAAGCCGGCGGTTATTGCGGTAACGGCATCAAAGAACCGGGCGAGCAGTGTGACGGCAATATCCCTGTTGAGCCGGCCGATTATGACCCTGCTAACTACGTCCTAGGCTCAGAGGTCACCACCGCAAATGCCAACACAATTGCCGTTAAAGGATATATTGGCGAAGTTTGCGAAAACCCGCCCTGCCAAATCATGGCTGAGGGCGATAATCCAACCGATTTAACTTGCGAACAATTAGGTTATGATTTCGCGCTTAACAGCCAGCTTAATCGTGCTATTGAAATAACATCTTCTACAGCGGCTAAAAATTACACTTGCGATGACCCATCATTCAAGAGCTGTGTATTGAAAGCGGAAAAGATAATTAACGATGTCAATAATAATAGACTATTAAATCAAATTCTTATAGACTGCGGCTTAATGGGAACGGAATCTACAACGGCACTTCATCCAGTAAAAAACACAAACATCCTTACGTTGGAGTCATATTGGTTACCACAAAACGAATGGCCGTCCAAAACAACATTTTATCGCTGTGTCAATCAAATCGGAGCCCAAAACGGTTTTAGAACGGTTTACGAATCTAATGATAAGCCAATTTGCACGCCCGATTGTAAACCCGGTGGTTGCGGTCGCTGTTCGGATGAAATCGGCGATGCCACAATTCATGGCTATATCATGGATCGCGTGTGGCTCCAGCCCGTACCAAGCGCGCGTGTATCCTTGCAATACCGCAACATAGTCGTAGACCAAAAACTAACCGATGAAAATGGCCGCTTCGAATTCAATAATCTGGCCTCGCGCGGTGAATGCGATAAATACAAGTTAACCATCGACATGTTCGATAATAACATCTGCACCGAACCGGTCAACGAACGTCCGGCTGACGGCTGCCTGCCCTCAATCGCGCATGAATTCGATATGGATATCGACGAAGGCGAGCGTGGCGGTTACTGGTCTTTCACCACTGATGAATTCTCGGCCGAGAGCTTCCCCTTTCAAGAAATGCTAGGCATGATCTTCATTTACCCACGCCCGGCCCGGGGCGAAGGTTATTTAAGCTACGGTCGCCCAACTCTGCTCGATAGCCAAGGCTGGCAAAAACTCAAAGCCTGCAAAGAGAATCCCAATAGCCCGGGTTGTCAAGATCAAATAGTCAATCTCTGGTTCCCTTGGGATAAAATGTGGACCCCGCACGTAATTTGGCCCAATAACCAAGCACGTCTTGCGCGTAACATGTTAAATTCCGGCGTGGGAGGTGGTGATTTGTACCAAACAACGGTAGATCAATTCGGCGGCGATCTTTGCTCATATACAAATAGAGGCACCGACCAGGTTCACGCCGAGAACTCAGCACAAAGACTTACCTGCGCCCGTGATTACAATTGGCTGAATCAAGGCGTCTTGAATCTGCGTCAGGCACCGCATACGGCTCTAATCTGCCCCACGCTTAAATGGGATCGCGCCAAAAATAATAATTGTCCGTTAATCGGAGTCAATGCTTGTATGGATAACTGTACTCAAGGTTTGGGAATTTGGAAATTGTTTGCTGAGTGGGATTTGAACCTGCAACCCAATTGTCAGAATTTCTGCAACCCCAAGGATGTGTGCTCGCAATCACCATTGGTACAACCTATGGATCTATCTCGTTGCCATCTGGAAATACACAATGCCCAAGCCACAGCCTTGTTCCGCTATGCCGATCCAAACGATTTGGATTCCCCAATATCAGGTCTTGATAAACCTATTGAATTCTATTTCGCGGCACCTGGTTACGAACCGTTTATGAAAGAAAGCTTTTTTACCGCGCCATTATCAGATACGGAAGTGGAGGCCTGGGTAGCGGGCAATAAACCGCAAGCCTATGCATCTATCGACGAGTATCCCAACAAAATCCTGTCTTGGCGCGAATATTGGGCTAAAACCGCGACTCAAATCTATCTGGCCACGGCTGATACTATCCAAACCTTCCAATCTCAAGACAATATTTCGACACGGGAAGATTTTAAAAAGCCATTTTGGCACATGGCCAGCGTCTCACCGCAAGGTCAAGTGACTGTCCATAATGATTGGCAAGGCGCGGCTGACCTTGATTACTCACAAAATGTTTTGGGCGGATATCTGCTTCCCAATACAGCTGATGAATACAACAATGCTCAAACCGCAATCAGACCCGAAGGCATGGCATGCTGGAATAATTTTGGTGCCTCTTGTAAATACATTGACGATGAACCTGCAAAACATATTTGTACAGGCCCTTTTGAACCAGGGGTAAAAGATATCATAAGTATTTTTGATAATAATACTAAGTTAAAAGATTCTGAACGCCAAGAATTCTGTGCTACTTTTTGGTCTGTATATGGCATTTCGGGTGCTGATCACAGGAAAATATATAATAACTATCCCGAGTATATCCAACGCTTTAACGTAATAAACTGGTAATATGAAATATATTTATTACATAATCTTTTTCGCGGGTCTTGCTGTCTTAGCCATCGCCGGGGTGGTATGGTATTTGCGCAGTTCCAACCCGAACAGTCCCATATATCAGCCATTTGGCGCAAACAACTCACCGGCTCAAGAAAATCGCTACGACCCGCCGTCCGATTATACGCCCCCGGGCCAACAATCCGGAGCCACTACAACTTTAGAACCCAGCGAATCCGAGCTTCTTCCGCCAACCCTCCCTCCCGGACTTCAATAAAAAATACTTATAATTACTTACATTTTCTCAGATTTTTTTCTCATTTATTTACATCTGAAAGACATTGAAAACAACTGAAAGCAAATGACAGTAATTGATAATAACTTCAATCCTAATCCCTAATTATTCAAAGTTATGTTCGACGCCCCCGATAATCTCCCCGTAGAACCCAATCAAGGTTCCGGCAACACACAGCCGTCTCAAGCTCCCGCAAAGTCTCACGCGACCGCACCTCAACCGCAAAAGATAGAAGGGGGTATTAACGTATCCGGCACCAAAGAGCCCGAGGATATATTTGCGGATATTAACGAACCTGCGCCACCAACTCCGCAAACACCTGCGCCAAACGCCAGCCCGGCTGCGCCCAAAAGTAGCTTTCCCTGGAAAATAGTACTGGGCATCGGAATTCCGCTACTCGTAATCGGCTTGGGAGTAGCTACATATTTTGTTTACCAAAATTATTTTGCCGCAGAAGATGGCTCATTGATTACCGATTCTGGCCGATCCGTTGCACCAACCACGGTACCGGCCACAAGCGAACCATCCGACGAAGCCCCTGTGAAATCGCCTATACCCAAGCCTGACGAGGACAAGCTGGCCGCCTCTCAGACTTCGATGGAATTGTTAAAAGCCCAAGCGGAGCAACAACAGGCACAAGTAACAAGCGTAGGAATGATGGAAGAAATGATGAATGCGCAAACCGATGGTTCGGCTATGGATTCTATGGAGCCGGTTCAGCCTGAAAATGAATTCGAAATGCAAGATCCTGATGCTCCGGAAATGGAAATAATGGAAAGTGATGAGGATGAAATGGTTAAAATGCAACCGGGCACGGATACTGATGCTGATGGCTTAACCAATTCCGAAGAGTTATTGCTTGGTTCGGACCCCAATGTCGTCGATTCGGATGCTGACGGTTTCGAGGATGGTAGTGAAGTGGAAAACGGCTATGATCCTGCTTTAGCGAATGCAACTCTTGCGGTCTCAGACGCCATGAAAACAGAAAAAATCGGTTTAGCGATATTCGCTCTGCCACAAGCTTGGCGTCGAAATCCCGGGCCAAGTGGGTCAGTTATAATTTATACGGGTACGCCCGCCAGTATCAACATCTCAATGCAAAAAAATAATGAAGTATCGGATTTGCAAAACTGGCTTATAAATAATAATCAAGGAAGTTCAGCTACCGACTATATACCGGGCAATAGTATGAACGGATTTCAAGTTGTTTATTCCAAAGATATGCTAACAGCTTGGTTGCTCATAAAAGATACTGTATACACATTAGAATACACCGCAAACGGAGCTAAAACCATGGACTTTGCAGCTTTATTCAATTATATGATTAAAAGCGCAACTTTAGCAGAATAATAATACTATGCCTGAAGAACAACAAAAGCAACGGGCCGACAATGAGCCCAAGGCCGATTCAAAAAAACAGGAAAACGCCGTCCAAGACAAATCCAAACAAATTAAAAGCGCGGGCGGAGCGGAGATCCATGTTATACCGGATCAATTTTATGGCGCGGCACTGAAGACCAATTTGCAATCCAAGAAAAAAGATTCCGAAGACCAAAGTCAGCCCGCGAAAAAATCTCCTGTCTTGCCCATAGCTATCGCTATTGTTCTTCTTCTTTTAGTCGGCGTCGGGGGTTATTTTGTGTATACAAACAGGGACGCGTTATTTGGCGCGCCTCCCGCAGAGCAGGTAGCACAGCCCGAACCCGAACCCGAGCCTGAACCCGAACCGCCACCCCCTCTGCCCGAAGCTCCAAACGAGTTAACCGCCACATCAACCAATCCGCGCAGCATCTCTTTGTCTTGGGCTGATAATTCGGATAATGAATCCGCTTTTAGAATCGAACGAAGAACTGAAGAACAAACGATTTTTTCGCGTATTACTGACTTACCTCCTAATAGCACCAGATTTCAGGATAATTCGGTGCAGGCCAGCTCAACGTATTTTTATCGTATTTTTGCGCGTAACGAACAAGGAGAATCCCCATCCAGCAATGAAGCTAAAGTTACCACGCTTGCTTTACCGCCCCCTCCGCCCGAGGTGGAACCCTTACCACCGGCGGGCTTGGATACCGATTCAGATGGGTTAAGTGATCTGGAAGAGGCGCTTTTTGGAGCCGATCCCAGGTCTCCGGATACCGATAGAGACGGCTTTTTAGATGGAAATGAAGTATTTAATTTATATAATCCCAATGGGCGCGCTCCGGCAAAACTCATGGAAAGCGGCTTAATGAAAGAAATTAACGGTAATATTGGTTGGTCAATACTCATTCCCAAAGAATGGAATTTAAAGCTTGATACTCCGGACGGTACCAAAGCCACCATAGCCTCAAAACACGGAGAAACTTTCACGATTCAAGTTGAAGATAATCCCCAAGGCATTGAAGTAATAGAATGGTACAAGAATCAAAAACCCGACATTGATGAATCGCAGATTCTAATATACCGTTCTAAAGGCGGATATGAAGGTATAATTGGAGTTGATTTGTTAACAACATATATAGCATGGAACGGTAAAGTGTTTATTCTTAGCTATGAAATGAACGAACAGCCATTTATAAATTTCCGTACAGCCTATTCTATGATACTGAATTCTTTGGAATTGCAAGGCTTGTCGCAAAATGTAATTCCGGCAGGTACGGGTCAGCTTCCTTTTGAACCGGCGGCCACCGAGCAAGGAGAAATGACTCAACCCGTATCAGTAAAAGAAGCCACTTCATCGCAAACCGGAGAAACAACCGATATTCCCGAGCCTGCTACAAACAACACTACAAGCACGCAATGAAGCAACAAAAAATAATAATGCAGGAAATAACTGTTCAGGGCAAAACTCCCGTTCCTTTTAGTAAACAAGAAATCAACAATATAATGCGCAAGATTTTACACTTAATAAAGGTAAAAAAATATAGCATAGGCATAGCTTTTGTGAGTGAAGCGAAAATCACGGTTTATAACAAAGCTTATCGAAAAAAAGATAAACCCACGGATGTTTTATCATTCCTATATCCATCCGCCGTTAGTAAAGCTTTTTTAGAGGGCGATATCATTATTTGTCCTGCGTATGTAAAGAAAGATATAAAAAAAAGTGGTGCTGATTTTGCCAAGCAAATCAAACGTTTGCTCGCACACGGAACCCTGCATTTATTGGGCATGGATCACGCGACAAGCTCTGAGGCGGATGTGATGTTTGCTCGGCAGGAACAAATACTAACACAACTATGAAAACAACAATCAATGATTTAAATAAAAGTTTTACTAATGCTTGGAAAGGTTTGCTTTTGGCTTTTAGAGAGGAAAAGAGTTTTCGCTATCAAGTGGCTGTCGCTATCGTTGTAGCTATACTCATATTGCTTTTTCCTCTGGAGAGATGGGAAGTGGCTATATTGATACTATGCATCGGTGCTGTGCTTGTGTTAGAATTATTAAACAGCATTATTGAGCGATTTGTGGATATGGTTAAACCACGCGTACACGATTACGCGCGTATGGTTAAAGATATATCCGCGGCCGCGGTGCTTGTAATGGCCATAACAGCGGTTATTTTGGCTATAATTATTTTTTGGCCGCATTTATATTTGTTAGCTAGAGTATGAAAGGGCAATTAATAGTAGGATTGGACTTAGGTTCATCAGCCATAAGAATAGTCGCCGGCCAAATAATGCCGGAAAAGGGCGCATTGGGTCCCATTACATGCATTGGCGCCGCTGAAACCAGATCCGAAGGCATTTCCAAAGGCAACATAACTTCTTTTGAAGATGTTGTGAGTTCAATCTCTTCTTGTCTCGATCAAGCCGAGCGAGTTATCGGCATCCCAATAGAAGAGGTTTATGTAAGCATTGGAGGAACGCAAATAAAAGTCGAAGACTCAAAAGGAATCATTGGAGTATCACGCAACGATCAAACCGTTCGTCAAGAAGATATCGCACGTTCCATAGAAGCGGCCAAGGCTTGCGCGCAAACTCCCAATTACGAAGCGATTCATGTTTTGCCCAAAAAATTTACAGTCGATAGTCAAACCGATATTAAAGATCCTGTTGGTATGCAGGGAATCCGCTTAGAGTCAGAGGTCAAAATCATTCAAGGTCTTGCCAATCATTTGCGCAACATTACCAAGGCGGTTTTTCGCACCAAAGTCGATATAGTGGAATTGGTCTATTCGCCACTTGCTGCCGCTGAGGCCGTAATGAGCAAACGAGCTAAAGAGCAAGGAGTCTGCGTTATAGACTTGGGTGCCACAACCACGGGTATGGCTGTTTATGAAGATAATGAATTGGCGCATGCTAATACCTTTCTAATAGGTTCGGATCACATCACATCGGATCTGGTTTACACTTTGCGTACTTCATTTGATGTCGCCGAAAGGCTCAAGCGAGCCCGCGGGAACGCGTTACCTGATGATCTAAAAAAAGAGGATATGGCTAATCTTAAAGATTATGGCGCTGAAACCAGTGAAGAAGTTCAGTTAAAATTTGTCTCAGAAGTAATAGAAGCCAGGGTAGAAGAAATTTTTGAAAAAGTGGAACAAGAATTACAAAGTCTTGAGCGTTCCGGTATGCTTCCTGCGGGTATTATCATAACAGGCGGCGGCGCCAAACTTCCCGGCATAACAGAGGTTGCGCGCAAAGTCTTTCATTTGCCGGCTACCGTTGGCGCTTCTTCCATCGAAAGTTCTGTGCCTGAATTGGTTCAAGATCCGGCTTTTGCGGTTGCGGTTGGTTTGGTTGAGTGGGGTTACGAGGCTGAAAAGCAAGAAGATTCGGGGGCGGGTTTTAGCGGCGGTAAAATCGGAGGATTAATCGACAAAGCTTCTGCGCCTCTAAAAAAGATTTTTGAAAGTTTCATGCCCTAGTTACATCTTTACAAGATATTGTATTCATAATCTGCCACAAGTATGCGGAATTTAGAGGCCTGCTATACAAAGTATTGACTTGATCGTAAGGAAAATTATAAATCAAAGGCCGACTAAAGTCGGTTTATTGTTTTGATGCAAACCACGAACTGCTATTTTTTACTTGAAAAAGTTGTGGATAACGATAAAAGCAAACAATATAAAAACGCTTGACGCATATATTGCAAGTGGGTAAGCTCATAAGACGAAAGAGCAGTTTTTTAGCTCAATAGACATTACTTTGTATACTTTTATTACTCATTATATGCCAGAAATTAAACCAGAGATTGAAACTTCAGCCAAAATCAAAGTCATAGGCGTTGGTGGCTCGGGTGGCTCGGCTGTTAATCGCATGATTCAAGCTAAGATTCGCGGCGTGGAATTTATTGTCATGAATACTGATGTCCAGGCTTTGCATGCTTCAATGGCGAATAAAAAAATACAGCTTGGCAAAACCGTATCGCGCGGTTTGGGCGCGGGTATGAACCCTGAAGTCGGCGCGCGCGCAGTTGAGGAAAGCGCTGATGAAATTCGTGAAGCCCTCAAAGGCGCAGACATGGTTTTTATTACAAGTGGTCTGGGCGGCGGAACCGGCTCGGGCGCCACTCCAAAGGTAGCTGAAATAGCCCGCGAACAGGGCATACTGACGGTCGCGGTTGTTACTCGTCCGTTTCAATTCGAAGGTTACCAACGTAAAGCTATAGCCGATCAAGCTCATGAACGCCTAAATCAGCACGTTGACACAATTATTACAATACCCAACGACCGCATCTTACAAATCATAGATCGTAAAACCTCAATTATGGATGCTTTTGAAATAGTTGATGATGTTTTGCGCCAAGGTGTTCAGGGTATCTCCGACATCATTTCAGTACCGGGTCTGATTAACGTTGATTTTGCGGATGCGCGCTCCATTATGGAAAACCGCGGTTCCGCGCTCATGGGTATAGGCAAAGGTAACGGCGAGAATCGAGCCGCGGATGCCGCTAAAGCCGCCATTGCTTCGCCACTTCTTGAGGTATCCATCGACGGTGCCAAAGGTATACTCTTTACAGTAACCGGCGGTTCTAATTTGGGCATGTACGAAGTCACTGAAGCTGCCAAAGTTATCACCGAATCAGCTGACTCTCAGGCTAGAATTATTTTTGGCGCGATCTTGGACGAATCTTTAAAAGATGAAGTCAAGGTTACCGTTATGGCCACGGGTTTTGATGAAAGGCCCGGTCAAAACAGGTCTGTTGTCGCCGGAGGTTCATATAAAACAGAAGCGCCTTCCGAAAAGTTGTCTTTTCAAAAGCCCGTGCCTGAAAGACAACCACAAGTTCAATTTTCCCAAGACGTCGAAATTCCATCCACTCCAAATCGAACCGAAGAACAGTCACGTTCCGAAGTATCTCCAGAACCTAAGCCGTCTACGCATCAGCCGCATATCCAACCTCCCAGTTACGCGCCTGTGGATAAAGATTCTAAGCAATCGACGCCTCCGCCTCGCGTATCCTCTGAAAAAGAAAAATCCGAGGAAGAAGAGGTTGCCGATATTCCGGCTTGGTTTCGCAAAAAAATGATGTAATTTTTTGCATAGCAAAAAACAAACTTTTCCAAACATAGCCAAGAAACAAATATTATGAAACATGTTTGTTATAATTTATTAATATTTGATGAAAATTTGATTATGTTTGTATAATTAGTGTATGCATTGCCCGGTTTGTCATAATGAAGATACTAAAGTCGTGGATTCAAGGCTTTTAAACGACGGTATTACGGTACGCCGACGTCGGGCATGCGATGCTTGCGGTCATCGCTTCTCTACGGTTGAAGAAATTGTTTTACTGGACACTGTGGTTATAAAACGAGATGGACGCCGCGAAGTATATAATCGTGATAAACTAACATCGGGTTTGCGTAAAGCTCTCGAGAAAAGATCTTACACCGAGGATTCTTTTCGTTCTTTAGTGCACCACATGGAAAGTGATATTGCTAAAAAGGGTTCCACTGAGTTAACCAGTTCCGATCTTGGTGAAATAATCATGAACCACCTCAAAGGTTTTGATAAAGTAGCCTATATCCGCTACGCCTCGGTTTACCGAGCTTTTGAAGACGTGCAAACTTTTCAAAAAGCATTGGATGAATTAAGAACCCGCAAAAAACGTAAATAATTGAAAGTAATTACAAAGTTAAACCGTAATAAGCAACAATACAATTAACCCGCATTTATTATGGATAAAAGCAAATTTTCCGTAATTATCACGTCTTTTGCGACCGGTATTTTAGGTACCGCTGTCGCATTGGCGCTTTTCATCAATTACGCGGACAATGAAGAGCTCCGTGGTTTCTTTGCCTTGCCCGGCAATATGGCCGAAGAGGTCGTTTCGCCGCAAAACAATGTTGCAAAAGTACCGGCTGAAACAGCAGAAAAAGAATTCGGCTCATGGGATGAACATGTGCCCGCTGTCATCGAAAAGGTTCAGCCCGCGGTTGTCGCTATTGCCGTAACCAAAGATTTACCCAAGTACCGCCGCGGTATCAATAACCCGTTTTTTGAAGAATTCTTTAATGATCCGTTTTTTCAAGACTTTTTTGGGCAAAGGAGATTTGATTCCGCGCCTCAAGGTGAGACCGAATACGAAGAAACTCAAATCGGCGGCGGTTCGGGATTTCTCGTTAGTTCCGACGGTATGATAGTGACAAATAAACACGTGGTCGATCAGGTTGATGCGGATTATACGGTTATAACAAATGATGGAGAGGAGTACGAGGCGAGTGTGTTGGCCCGTGACCCTGTTTACGACCTAGCGTATCTAAAAATTGAAGGACAAGATTTTTCCTATCTCGAATTTGCCGATTCCGACCAAATCAAACTCGGCCAATCCGTGCTCGCCATTGGCAATGCCCTGGATGAATTCCGCAATACCGTGACAAGCGGCATCATCTCAGGCCTTAACCGCACGCTCATGGCCGGTACGGGCAATGGAACCTCCGAGGTGCTGGAGCAGGCTATCCAAACCGACGCGGCTATCAATCCGGGCAACTCCGGCGGTCCGCTTTTAAATCTCGATGGCCAAGTCATTGGCGTCAACACTGCCATGTCGCTTCGTGGTCAGCTTATAGGTTTTGCTCTGCCCTCCAATCTTATCCAACGCGGATTAAAACAGGTTAGAGAAACCGGTAAAATTGCCAGAGCATGGCTCGGAGTCCGCTACCAACTCGTTACAGATGAACTTATTAAAAAAAACAATCTTCAAGTTGAGCACGGGGCCATTATCCTCCGCGGCCAAGATCCGTCCGAGCTGGCTGTCATTCCCGGTTCTCCGGCCGATAAAGCCGGCCTTAGAGAAAATGACATCATCCTCGAAGTCGAAGATAAGAAAATTACTCCCGAACACTCGCTGGTTCGCGCCATTGCCGGTAGAATTCCGGGCGAGGAAATAATTCTCAAGATCTCCCGTGCCGGCGAAGAACGAACGATTAAAGTCACACTCGAAGAAAGAGAATAACGAGCATAAGCTCGTTATTTTGTAACAAGTCAAAAGTAACACGTTACAAGAGCTACTAAGTTTTACGGTTATTCCGATTACTTTTGTCACTTATTACGTGTCGCTTGTTGCTTGTTTGTAGTTCGATCTTCGAGCACTTTGTGTTAATATGTAGTCATTATGAGTAAACACAAAAAACGCACAAAGATCGTCTGCACTATCGGTCCGGCTTCATCCAGTCCAAATACACTCGCAGAGCTTATAGACGCGGGCATGAACGTGGCTCGCTTAAACTTTTCCCATGGCACGCACGAAGATCATAAAACATTGCTCAAGCGCATAAGAACAGCATCCAAGAAAAAAGGTTTGGCTGTAGCGGTTCTGCAGGATTTACAAGGTCCCAAGATCCGCACCGGTGATTTAGGCGAGGGCATGGAAATTCAATCTGGTCAAACACTCGTCCTCACAACCGCATCCAAACCAACAAAAAACAAGATCCCCGTCACCTACAAAGATTTGCACAAAGATGCCAAAGTCGGTCAAAAAATACTCATGGACGATGGCCTTTTGGATATAAAAGTCGTAAAAGTCAGCGGCCGGGATATTCACTGCCGGGTCGGCACGGGCGGCTTGCTCAAATCCCACAAAGGCATCAATCTGCCCGATACCACAGTCAGCACTTCGGCCCTGTCCCCGAAAGACAAAAAAGATGCCGAGTTTGGCGTTATAAACGATGTTGATTGGATGGCGCTCTCCTTTGTTCGCTCCGCCTCCGAGGTCGAAGATCTGCGCAAACTCATCGCTAAATACGAGAAAAAGCACAAGAAAAAATCCGCCCATTCAATTCGCATTATAGCCAAAATAGAAAAACGCGAAGCAGTGGACGATATCGATAACATCCTCAAAGCCGTGGACGCTATTATGGTCGCGCGCGGCGATTTGGGCATCGAAATTCCGGCCGAGGAAGTACCGTTAATTCAAAAATCATTAATCGAAAAAGCTCGCCATGCCGCCAAGCCCGTAGTGGTTGCTACGCAAATGCTTGATTCCATGATTCGTAACCCGCGCCCCACGCGCGCCGAAGTCTCCGACGTGGCAAATGCAATCATCGATCATACGGATGCCATCATGCTTTCAGGTGAAACCGCGGTCGGCAGTTACCCCGTCGATGCTGTAAAAACCATGGCGCGTATTGCTCAAAAAACCGAGAGCTCCAAGTTTGACGATGCCAACCTTACCGAAATCAAACGCTTCAAAAGTGATGAAGAAGCCGTCACCAATGTGGGCGCAATTCTTGCCAAGTCAACTGCCGCCAAGCTCATCTTGGTTACTTCCATGACAGGTAATGCCGCGCGGGTCGTGAGCCGCTACCGTGCCGAGCTTCCGATATTGGTCGCCACGCACGATAAACGCATTCGCCGCCAACTGGCCATGTCCTGGGGCGTAATCCCTTTCACATTGCCCAAATACAAAGATGCGGACTCTTTGGTAGCGGGCGCGATCGCTTACCTCAAAGACAATAAATATGCTAAACCCGGTAGCCATATAATCCTCATCACCGGCACTCCGGTGGGAGTCCCGGGTAATATCAATTCAGTCGAAATCGTGAAAATCTAATTAATTAAAATCACAAGCATGTAACCAACCGGGAAACAAATTTCAAGATACAAACAAATCACAAGCTCCAAATTTTAATATTCATTTTGCTGATTTGGTTATTATGGCTACCAAAATATTTTTTAATTGACCCGCCTCATCAATTTATTTGGCTATCCGCCTTTTCTTTACTTTGCCTCTTAAATAGTATTCGATTTTTTATCTTTCAAAGCATGTTATTTCTTGGCCACGTATAGGCTCTAATCCTGTATAAAATTGACTTATTAGGCAAGGCTACGCAGAACCCAGGCAAATATCCATGGGTGGCACAATGAGTTTAGAATGTGGGAGGATTCTTGGTCTCGCCGTTTGCGCGGTCGCCAAACCGCACTGTGTCACTTTTCCCTCCGCGAATCTTTTTGCGGGGGTTTTTATATATGAAAATATCCCTTTGTCGACATAGGAATTCGTTCGTAATCGGCATCGAGATTTAATTTGAAATTTATAGTGAGGTTTTTCCGATCCTCAATATCAGCTCCCACTGTTCCTCCGAAACCGGCATCACTGTCAACTTTGGCTGGCTTTTAATCGGCAAGATATTTAGCACCGGTGTATTACGGATCTCGTCTTGGCTTACCATTCTTGTCATCTCCACAACCGACTCAACATCAATAACCGACCAATTTCCTTCGCTTGTGGTGGGGTCGTCATAAGCCTCACTCATGATTTTCATCACTCCGACTACTCCGGGTTCCGGGTCCGTATGAAACATAAACGCTAAATCCCCGGGCTTCATTTCCCGGATATTATTGCGTGCTTGGTAGTTTCTAATACCGTCCCAACGCGTTTTTCCGTTTTCTTTTAACCTATCCCAGCTAAAAACCTCAGGATTGGTCTTCATGAGCCAATATGCCATATATCCACAATTTAGCACATCAACAGAATTTGACTAGTATTTGACTGAGAATGCTACAAGAGTCGCTTTTTAATCAAATTTAGGTATAATGGATTTATAAAGATTATGCAATTATTATGAAACTTTTTTATAGTGTTTTTTTATTACCGTTAACGTTTATCCTTTTTGCAAGCATCAATCCGGCGGAAGCTTCAATTAGATACAACGAATTATATTCCGTGGGCCGTATCATGATCTTTACAGATAAATTTGAGTACAGTGAAGTTGTAAGCTCGGGTTCGGGCACGGTTATTGATGACGACGGTCACATTCTTACAAACTATCATGTAGTTCAAGACGTTCTAATAAACTCGGACCGGGAAGCGATTTTTTGTTTTACATACGACGAAACCAAAACTCCTTTATGCAATTTTGTCTTGGAATCTGTAGCTTACGACGAAGATCTGGACGTAGCGGTAATGAAAATAAAATATTTTATCGAAGAAGATAAAAATAAAATCACTTTCGAACAGTTCAAAAGCGAATACGGCACGTTTTTACCTTCAGCCCATGTTCCCGAACTTTACGAAGGTTACGGCCTCTCCATAGGCGAAAGTATTACCATTTTGGGATATCCCGGCACCGGAGGCGATAGCATCAATTACACCAAAGGAACTGTAAGCGGGTTTGAAACACTGTTTCATGACGGTGAATATTATGAATGGCGCGTTAAAACCGATGCTGATATCGACCATGGCTCGTCGGGCGGAGCCGCATTTGACGATTTTAACAATTTTGTGGGCATTCCCACGGAAATAGCCGTCGATTCAGACAGCGTGGGCTATTTAATCTCTCTGCCAATAATAAATTATTTTCTTTTAGCCAACGATATCACTTTATCCGGTTCTTCCGGTATGTGCATAGATTTGGAAAACGGCTATTTTGACACTGAAGTCGATGATTGTTTTTGCACCGAAGGCTATGCTTGGGATGATGATGCTTACGCTTGCATGCCTCTTACCGATGATAATAGCGATACAATCAAAGATCCGATTACCAAAGATGAAATACAAATTCCGGAAATTAAAATCGATACCGATCAAACCAACGACGCTTACGTGCAATCAGAAATTGATAAATTACAACCCGATGATGCTCGTTTGGTGGACCGCCTCGCCGGCCACATTCTTCTGCAAGTCGAAGACCACGGCGAGGCTTGGTATCTGGACCCTACAACCAAGAATCGTTATTACATGAAAGACGGCCCCACGGCGTATGAAATGCTTCGCGCTTTTGGTTTGGGTATCACAAACGCTGACTTGGAAAAAATCAAAAATGGCGATACAAATCTTGTTAACAGGCTCAAAGGTCGCATTGTTTTGCAAGTGGCAGCTCACGGCGAAGCATATTACATCAACCCTGCCGACGGTATGGTCATCTACCTAAAAGACGGCACCGAAGCCTACCGACTCATGCGTTATCACAGCTTGGGTATTAAAAACTCAGATTTGGCCCATATCCCCATCAAAAAGTTTGTCCCCATAGACTAAACCCAAAAACAGCCGTAATGGCTGTTTTAAATATCGTGTCATTCATCTTGCCATATTTTTAGCCTTATGATACATTACGGCTCACAAAAGAATATGGGTTCGTGGTGTAGCCTGGTTAACACGTCACACTGTCACTGTGAAGATCGCCGGTTCGAATCCGGTCGGACCCGCCAGAAAAATCGCTTTACCATTCAGATAGGGCGATTTTTCATATGGTCGTGGAATACGATCGGATTTGAACAAGAGTATGATAGGAAACAGCCTTCACCACGGGTCCGCTCGTGAGCAAGTGTGAAAGCTTTTTGTTTTCAGGTGCGGGGACGAGGTCTACTTATCGGGAAACCTCCTTGTATGCGCTAAACCTTAACCGATGTGTCGAGACTCTGCACCCCTAAATATCAAGGGTACAAACAAATTACAATCATCAAGTTACAAAATAGAAACCGAGCCATATGGTTATTATGTATTGAGATTTGAAATTTATTTATATCTTGTGTCCTTGAAATTTTGTTGGTTATTGCCAAAAGTTAGCGAAAAAGCTAAGATTTGGCTCATATGGCACAACAAACAGACGAACGTCAAGATCGCCTCAACCGCCGCGAGGCGCTGATTAAAAAGGGGATAGAACCGCATCCGGCCAGATTCAACCGCACATACGAACTCATCGACCTTGCGGATCTCAAAGAAGGGGATGAGGTGAAAGTCTGCGGGCGCATAATGTTTCAACGCGTAATCGGTAAACTCGCTTTCTACCAACTGCAAGATGAATCCGGTCGTCACCAAGTCGGCGTCAAAGTCGACGACGTGGGCTCGGAAAACTACGAACTCACCGACCTGCTCGATCGCGGTGATTTTTTGGGTGTAACCGGCAAGCTTGGCACAACCAAAACCGGAGAGCCTACCGTTTGGGCGACTTCCATCAAAATCCTGGGCAAAAGCCTTATCCCGCTTCCCGAAAAATTCCATGGTTTAAGCGATGTTGAACTCATTTACCGCCATCGTGAAATGGATCTGGCCGCCAACCGCGAATCATTCGAGCGCTTCAAACTACGAGGTAAATTTGTCTCCAACTGCCGCGATTACTTAGAGTCCGAAGGCTTTATGGAGGTCGAAACTCCAATCCTCACCTCTGTCGCCACAGGCGCCGCCGCTCGACCATTTAACACGCATCATAATGATTATGATATGGACATGGTTTTACGCATCTCGCCCGAAACATATCTCAAGCGCTTAATCGGCGGCGGCTATGACCGTGTTTTTGAAACCGCCAAATGTTTCCGCAATGAAGGATCCGACCCGTCGCACGTGCAAGAATTCACCCAAATCGAATACTATGTCGCCTATAAAGATTACGAATGGAACATGGATTTCACGGAAAAATTCTTACGTGAAGTTTTGCAAAAAACATTCGGTACATTGCAATTCGAAGTTGTCGGTAAAACCGGCGCCAAACACACTGTCGACCTTTCGCAACCCATTCCGCGCTACCGCCTCACCGATCTTATCAAACAAAAATCCGGCATTGATGTGCTGGAATTCAACGAAGCATCCGAACTGCTCACTGCCATGAAATCTCGCGGCATCGAGGTTGAAGACGCGGAAAACAAGGGTTTGGGCACACTGGTCGACGAACTCTACAAGCATACCGTGCGCTCCGAGCTGATCGCGCCCATGTTCCTCACCAATCACACTGCCGACATGCTCCCGCTTGCGCGTCGTAACAGCTATGACTCTCGACTTGTCGACAGCTTTCAATTCATCATCGCCGGCTGGGAACTTATCAAAGCCTATTCCGAGCTTGTTGACCCCGTGGACCAACGCGAGCGCATGGTGCGCCAGTCCGAATTCCGCGAAGCCGGAGATGAAGAAAGTTTTGAACTTGATGAAGATTTTATCCAAGCCATGGAAATGGGCTTTCCGCCGATTACGGGCTGGGGCATGGGTATCGACCGCATCTTGGCGTTACTTACCGGCCAGCCTAATCTTCGCGATGTTATCTTTTTCCCAATCATGCGACCGGAAAACCAACCCTAATTATCAATTACCGATTATCAATTACCGATGCAGGAGTCGCTTCGCGAAATTTATTTATGAAAGATAATTTGATTGCGGATAAGAGCTATGTTTTTGCTTTGAACATCATTCAGGCATATCTATTTTTAACTAAGGAAAAACAAGAGTACGTTCTAGCTAAACAACTATTAAGAAGGGGTACTTCTATTGGAGCTAATGTTCGTGAGGCTATAGGAGCCCAATTACGTGCAGATTTTATCTCAAAGATGTCCATTGCATATAAAGAAGCCCTGGAGACAGAGTATTGGCTATGCCTGCTAAAAGACTCAAAGCTTCTTCCGGAGAATATGGCATCTAGTCTACTATCTGAATGTCAAAGTATTTGTCGGATAATCTCAAAAATACAATTAACCACAAAAAATAAAGGTAATAATCGCGTAAGCGATTTCAATCATCGTTAATCGGTAATTAAAATAGGTATTTTGTATTTATTTTATGAAGCGTACGATTGAAGATTTTATCTGCGAAAAATGCGGCACTTCGGTCAAAGGCAATGGTTACACAAATCATTGTCCGGTTTGCTTGTGGTCCAAGCATGTCGATAAAACTCCCGGCGACAGAGCGGAGGAATGTAATGGTTTAATGAAACCTGTGGGCGTGGAGGTTAATCGTGGAGAAATTGATCGTGTAATACATAGATGCCAAAAATGTGGCTTTACTCGCCCGGCACCCGTCTTGCCGAGTGATGACCGCGAAGAACTTATCAAAATCTCCGTCCAAGATCCGCGAGATAATTAGCATATACTCACCCGTAGCAACGAACCTTGTGTTTGCTCGTTGTGTATCAAAGCACCGGGCGAACACAGGGTTAGTCTCTACTATACGGCGTTAAATAAAAATAACCCCTTCCAAAGCTGAAAGGGGAGCGGTTCTCATTCCGCATCAAAAATTCGGAACTGTAAAAGTGCATTCCGAATAGTCGAAGCACTTGCGTACCGGGTCAAAGCTCCAGTCGCAAGAATCTAAGTTCACATGTAAAGCGTTTGCGGTATCATCCGTGTGATACGGAGTAAGCGTCTCACGAAAGCAGGACGGATCGGTCTGATGGAACCATGTCGCCGAATTCGCCGGTGTGAGCTTGAAGACTCCGGGTTTGGCATCATGCGGCATGGCGATCTCGCAAATGCTCGCGTCCGTTGTGCGGTCGTTTACGTTATAGGACGGCGTCTTTTTGCAATAGATGCCAAGCGTGCCCGGCATAACCTCGCCTGTCAGACTGCCAGCCAGTCGTGATGGATCGCTCTGACCAAAGAACTTGTGCAGATTCGCGGAGTTCATGGCAATCGTCTCGTGCTCGCTCTGACCCCAAACCATAAGGGAGCTCAATACGGTCGGAGGAGTGCTGGATTCGCTTGTCGCCACACTGGACTGAACCTGCGTGGTTACGAGCCCCGTGTGCAAGACGGTTTGCTTTGCCCCGGCCGGAACCAGAATTAGCACAAAGACCGCGGTTGCCAAACAAGCGATGAGTAACTGCATCACACTCTTACCCCGAGCGCTTAAGCTCAAAAGTGGCGGCTTGATAGCTTTATTACCGTTCATGATTGAGTCAGAGTCCTTTTCGCCGGAATCCGAGTCATTACCTCCACTTTGTTGCATATCTCCCAGATTCTTGGGTGCCGGATTGGGCGGGATGTTGATATTCGAGTAGTTCACCGTGTCATTCCGATCACTTGGATCGCTATCCGGTGCATGGTCGCCCGGCTGCTCCTTCGTTTGCTCGGTTTGAGTATCATTCCGTTTGTCATCTTCACGGTCGCTGTTGTCGATCGTTCCGGACAGGGGATTGACCTCGTCTGCCTCAGAAACATGCAATACACAGATAGATTGATTGATGCCCGAATTGTAGCAGTGAACATCGACATTTTTGATCGAAATCCGGCTACGGTTGCCGTTTTGATCTACCAGCCAAGCTTCGGCACCTTGGTAAATATGATGAAACGGGTAGGTGACCGCAAAAGTTCCCGTCGCCTCACTGGTTTCCACGCATGTGGTCCGAATCGCGTTCTTTCCGTTTTCAGGTAAGAGTGTCAGCACCTCTCCCTTTTGAGGTAAGGGGCTGCAATCGTTTTTCAATGCCCTGCTGAGCGTGACTCTCAAGGTAAGAGGTGTATCAGCATTTGTCGGTTCTTTGGCAACTCTTACCACCCTTGCATCACTGATAACCGAGCAAGAAACTCTTTCACCGGTTTCAGTCATGTAGCTGAGATTGGCATGCGGATTCATGTGGGTGAGCTCGCAATGTACACTTGTACCATCATCCCGCCTATCCACGGCCGCGAAAGTCTTAATACCACCATCAAAAATAATCTGAAACGCTTGTTGCTTGTCTGTCATCTTGCCCTCCGTTTGTCAAAAGAGCCATTTTTCTTTTCTTTAAGAATACAATTTTTTAGCATAATTTGCTCTAAACGTCAATATCGATATGGCAAAACAACAAATAAGCATGAGTGACGCTAGAGTACTTTGATTACAAATATTATTAGATTATTCATCAATTAAAATCATACAAATCCACAAGATCTTGTAACTCAAAGTCAAAAAAACCCGTAAAACAGCTTGGTTTAGCCATTCTACGGGATGTAGTAGGTTGTGGTTAGTCGCCGCAAACTTCGCAGGCCGTCTCCTTGGGATCCGGCAAAACGAGCTTGCAGCCACGCATGTCGGAGCATTCCCTCAATGCGTCATACGGCTGGGGCTTGCCGCCACAGTCGAAATGCAATGAGTTCTTGCTCCAACGGTGAAAAGAGAAGTTCGATGGCGAGGTGTAGCAACTCGGGTCGCTTTGCCCGGTAAACACCTCCAGATAATCTTCCACCGGGTAAGAGCCGGGCTTGGGTCCACAGCTCTTACAGTCGCTCACGTCCGTCCAGCCCGTCTCATCCGGCTCACGTGAGCCGTCGCAGACGATGCGATGATAGCCTTCCGGTACATCATCGCGAAGCTGTCCGAAGATCTTGCCGTCCTTGAGTTGCCGACCATGATGCAAAGACATGACCTTGGCGGAAACCGGATAGCAGACCTCCTCGTACTCGGGCAAACCCGGCGGTACGGGCGTCTCAGTCTCGATTGCCTCGGGCTCTTGCACGGTGCCCGCGGGCGCCGTGCTTCCGGTTGTCTCGGGCGCGGGCAACGAACTTGCCGGAGCCGGCGTAACCGCGGGCGCCGCCGTGTCCGCCGTCCTATTGCTCTGTGCCCCGACAATGTAACCAAGTACACCGACGATCACAGTCAAAATCAGCCCGGCGATGAGCACGAACCTGCCCGATAATCTGGTCTGCTTTGCCTCGAGCTTTTGGAGCTCACGGCGCGCCCGATCGTTGATTTCCGAGATCGCCTCGTCACGATCCTCATCACTCAGATTCGGATCCAACTTGGCGGCCTCATCGCGCGCTTCGGCTCGTATGGCCTCACGCCGCTTGTTTACAACGACCTGCGGGTTGCTTTGCTCCAGATCCGCAATCTTGGCTTGAGCTTGTTTCAACTCATTGCTCAAGCTCGCGATATCCACCTCAAACCCGTCACGTTCTTGGCGGATTTGTTCGAACGCGGCTTCGAGACGCTTTACCTCGGCCAGAGCCTGATCCTTGAGCTGGCTCTGGTAGCGCGCAGAGCGCTCGAGCTCATCCGCGCGCTGTTGCAAGCGCGCGAGTTCGGCCGCGTCAGCTCCACCGCTCTTTGCGGCGGTTTGCAAGTTCTTGACTTGCGCGGCCAACTTGTCGCGCTCTTGGCGAGCTTGTTGGACTGCCTGATTTGCTTTTTTCTCAAGCTCCGCATAACTCGCTTGCGCGCTGGCAAGAGCGGCATCCAGTTCCCCGATGCGCTTCTCGCAAGCCGTATGGTCTGCACCTGCCGGCACAGTCGCGGAGGCCGCGTTCTTCAGGCGCTTGACCTCGGTCTCTAAGCGCTGTTTTTCTTCATCGTACGAACGTTGAGCTTCATCGAGCTTTTTTTTGAGCTCGTCGAGCTGGCTCAAGGTGCTCGAGAGCTCATTCTTGGCGCTCTCGGCCTCGCGCTTGGCTTTGGCCAGTTCGCCCTCAAGGCGCTTGACCTCGGCTTGGGCTTTGGCCGGTTCTGCGTCGCCCGCGCCCTTGGCATCGGCAAGCTCTTGCTTGAGCTCGTCGATCTTGGCCTTGGCCGCCTTGAGCGCCTTTTGGTGTTTTTCAGTGCGCAGTTGGAGCTCAGTGGCCAATCGCTTGGCCTCTTCCCCCTGCTGTTTCAGCAGGTTCTGAGTCTCCTTAAGCTCGGCTGAATTGTCCAGGCCGTTCTTGGGTGCGGTTTCTTTTGTTGCCGGAGTCGGGGGTTGGGGCATACCGCCCCCCATTTTGGGGTTCATCCTTGGGTTCATGGGCATGTCGATATCTCCTTTTTTTTATTGTAAAAGGACGGTCGTCCGTCCAAAATCTCATTGACGATGTGTTAACTTAGCACAATTTTTGCTTTTTGTCAACAGTGTCGTAAAAAAATCACTGTCAATCAACTAACAATACAATTTATCTCAATTTAGCAAAATTTCCACTTGTTTATTCTTTGCATAAACTGTAAACTAATTTAAAACAGCAATAATTTTGCACAAGTTCACCGGTAAAAGCTGTAATTTATCTATGCCTCAAGCTACCAAAAACAAGCAAAAGCATAAACCTATAGTCCTGCTAATTCTTGATGGCTTTGGTATTTCACGCAATAAAAAAGGCAATGCCATAAATAAAGCTAAAATGCCGGTTTATAGATCATTGTTAAAAAAATATCCTCACACCAAGCTTAAAGCCGATGGTGAAGCGGTGGGCTTGCCAACGGGTGAGGTCGGAAACAGCGAGGCCGGGCACCAAACTATCGGCGCCGGTCGGGCGGTTTTATCTGACAAGGTTATAGTTAACAAGGCTATTAAAGATAAAAGTTTCTTTAAAAATTCGGTTTTGTTGGAAGCGGCGCAACATGCCAAAAAAAACGATTCAACCATGCATCTCATGGGATTGATGACCAACACTCAAAGCGCTCACGCAGCCACCGGACACATCACGGCTTTGGCCAAGCTGATGCGTAAGCAAAAAGTTCCGCGCATCGCTTTGCATGTCTTTACCGACGGGCGAGACACGCCACCCTATCATGGCCTAAGATTGCTAACTGAATTGCAAGCCGATCTACCCAAAAACGCGTATATTGCCAGTGTAAGCGGTCGCTTTTACGCCATGGATAGAAACCGCAACTGGCAACGCACCAAAAAAACCTATGATGCTATTGTCCACGGAAAAGGCCGCCGAGCAGAGTCGGCTGCGGCTGCCATCGAAGAAGCTTATGAAAGAGGGGAAAGTGACGAATTCATCGAACCTACAATTATCGCAAATTCTCACAAGTCTATTCGTGTACGAAATGGTGATAGTTTAATATTTTGGAACCTGCGCTCCGATCGCGCTCGCCAACTGACCAAGCCTTTCGTGACCAAGCCTTTTAACGCCAAAGGCAAGCAAGGTTTTAATCGAGGTAAAAAAATTTCCAACTTATTTTTTGTAACATTAACTGAATTCGGCAAACAAATCGACCATGCGCTAGCCGTTTTTCCGCATCATGAAATTAATGGCACTTTGGTTGAAGCACTCAGATCATATAAGCAAATCTATATCGCCGAATCCGAAAAATACGCTCATGTAACTTATTTTTTTAATGGCGGTTTCGATCGACCTCGTTTTGACGAATCCCGCAAAAAAATTCCTTCGCACAAAGTAGTCAAATTCGATACCAAACCGCAAATGCGCGCCAAAGAAATCAGTCAAGAAATAGCCGAATCTTTGCAAAGTGGTTATGATTTCATTTGCGCCAATATAGCCAATCCGGACATGGTTGCTCATACCGGAAATTTTTCCGCAACTGTTAAATCCTGCGAAGTCACGGATAAAGCTATAAAAAAAGTAATATCCGCTCTTGATAAAACGGGAGGAACGTGTATCATTACCGCCGATCATGGCAATGCTGAAGAAGTCATGGCCGAAAACGGTGAAACGGATACGCATCACAATGCCAATCCAGTGCCCTTTGTTTTGGTTAATAACAGTTTGCGCAAAAAGAAACTGCGTCAAGGAACGCTGGCCGATATCGCGCCCACCGTATTATTTTTACTTCACGAACAGTTGCCAAAGGAGATGCAAGGAAAAAACCTTATTAAATAAAACATTAAACATTATCAGATGTCACCAAATTTATATAAACAGTTTCACGAAATAATTACATTTTAAGATATTTGATAAAAATTTTGGTATGATTTGTAAATAATATGGATAGACCCAAACCAATAGTACTGCTTATTTTAGACGGTTTTGGTATTGCGCCCGATTCGGACGGCAATGCCATAACACGAGCAAAAATGCCCGTATACAAAAACTTAATCGAACATTATCCGTCAATGTCGGTTCGCGCTTCGGGAGAGGCTGTGGGTTTATCGTGGGGGCAGATGGGTAACTCTGAAGTCGGCCACCTCACAATCGGTGCGGGCCGTATCTTTTTTCAGAGTTTACCGCGCGTCAACATGAGCATCGAAGATGGAACTTTTTTTGAAAATCAAGCTTTACTCAAAGCTTTGAAACACGCCCAAGAGAACAAAAGCACTTTGCATTTAATGGGCTTATGTTCGCCCGGGGGAGTTCACGCGCATATAGAGCATCTTTACGCTTTACTGGAATTATGCAAGCGCCATAAGTTTAAAGATGTGGCTATTCATGCTTTTTTAGATGGTCGCGATACGATTTATAACAGTGGCTTAAGTTTTATTAAAGAACTGGAAGCAAAAATCAAGGAATTAAACGTAGGGCGAATAGCAACTTTGGGAGGGCGTTTTTATGCCATGGATCGCGATCATCGCTGGGAAAGAACTGAGCAAATGTATGAAGCCATGGTTAAAGGGTTGGGCCAAGAAGCCTCTTCGGCCGTAGAAGCTATCGAAGCTTCTTATGCCAATGGAGTTTATGATGAGGAGTTCGTACCCACGGTTATAAAAAAAGGCGGAAAACCTGTCGCAACAATCCAAAGTGGCGATGCGGCAATCTTTTTTAATTTTCGTCCTGATCGCGCGCGCCAAATCACCAAAGCGCTTGCATTACCCGAATTTGATAAATTTGAGCGCCCCAAGATTGAAAATTTTCACATGAGCACCATGATGGAATATGAAAAAGATTTGCCTGTGGAAGTTGGATATCCGCCGCAGATTATCGATACTTCATTAGCTAAAATAATTTCAGACGCGGGTTTACGACAATTACATATTGCTGAAACGGAAAAATACGCGCACGTCACTTTTTTTCTAAATGGCATGATCGAAGACGAATATCCCGGTGAAGACAGGGTTATCATTCCATCTCCTCGAGTTTCCAGTTACGACCAAGCTCCGGAAATGGCCAATACGCAAATCGCGGATCGAATCGTTAAAGAAATTGCGGGTAGCGGTTATGATTTTATAGTAGCTAACTTTGCCAGCCCTGATATGGTAGCACATACCGGCAACTTTGAAGCTACTGTTAAAGCGCACGAATCCGTTGATAAATGCTTGGGTCGCATAATAGACGCCGCTCTCGCGGTTGGCGGTATCGTCTTAATTACCGCCGACCACGGTAATTCTGAAGAACTGATTAATCTCACTACCGGCGAAATGGATAAGGAGCATTCAACTAATCCGGTGCCTTTCATAATTGTTGGCAAACAACTGGAGGGTGTTAAAGCGCCCACGGGTGATGTGATCGGCGGGGATTTAAGTATGACCCCTCCAACCGGCATGCTTGCTGATATCGCCCCTACCGTATTACGTTTGATGAAATTGCAACAACCCGAAGATATGATCGGGAGAACTCTGATCTAATGGCATAAAGTTACGCCACGGCGCATCTTTGCTACATATGCGGTATCATCCTGAAATTTTAAAAATCCTCAAAAAGCGTTATCCTCAAAAAGCGGATATGAATTTGGGCGATCCGGCTGATAGTTTACTTGTCACCCTTATGAGTGCTCGAACCACGGATGCGCAGGTTTTAAAGATTTTTCCCAACTTTCGTAAAAAATTTGCCACCTGGCAAAGTCTCGCCAATGCAAAAGAAGACGAGATAGCAAGCGCTATTAATACCATCGGCCTATATCGTAACAAATCCAAATCCATTAAATCCTTGGCGCGAAAAATCATTACTGACCACCAAGGTCGAGTCCCCGGCGATATGAATGAACTCGTCGCCTTGCCGGGTGTTGGACGCAAAACCGCGAGTTGCGTCCTTTCCGCTTGCTTTAACAAGCCCGCAATAGCCGTCGACACGCACGTCTTCCGCATCGCGCATCGCTTGGGCTGGGCCAAAGGCAAAGATGCGGTTACGGTCGAAAAAGAACTCGCGGACTTGGTACCTAAAAAATCCTGGTCCGACATCAACCGCACTTTCGTTCACTTCGGCCGCGATATCTGCAAAGCCGGGCATCCGCTTTGTCACAAGTGTCCAATAGAAAAATATTGCAACTACCCTAATAAAAATTATTTATAACTTTATTTTTTATGACCAAAGAAAATCCCTTTCGAGAGCCAATAAAAGAACATGAGGCTCCAAACAAGGATCAAATAAAACAAAATCTTAATATCAAGTCAGCTCAACTGGCAAATGAACTTGGTTTTGCAGAGGACGTTAGTATAAGTCCAGAGGAATTACAAGAGTATTTACGGAATCATGCCGCGCAAATCGCCTCCGCCTTAGAGCAATGCTATGGTAAATATTTAAGTCCAGAACTCGCAGAGGATTTTGATGTTCAAATGGCATTTTTAATGAATATCCAAAAGATGATTGAAAAAAACAAGATACGTAAGGATGGCTCACGATATTATCTTCATCCACAGATGGCCGCTTTTCAGTTACTTAAACATCCTCCGGAAAATCCCCAAGATAGAAAAATGGGCCTTATCGGTGCTTTACTTCATGACTATATTGAAGAAGGGGAAGGTATTTCAGGTCATGCGATCACTGCTTTTAAGCAGTTTCTGCCAAATCTAGCTTCATCTGACATTGAGGAATTGATAATGCTAACAGAACCAAATTACCAAGAAGATGGAAAAATCGAAAATCCAGATTTTGATTCCTATGTCGATTATGATCGATTAAGCGAACAAACAGGTTATAGTAGAAAAGATCTAGAGACTCTCTGCTTTGGAATAATGATGCGCTCTTCAAAATTAATGCAGATTGTGGTTCCTATCGATAAATTGGATAATGTTGGAGATTGTGATCAGGTACAAAGAAAAAAGATTCTTAAAAAACATAAAGATCCGGAAAGTGAAGAATTTAAAAAAGCTTTGGAGAAAGCTCTGGTTAAAAAAATAGGAACATATTTATTCTATGCACATAACTCAGACATGCTAGCTGCAAGAGCTTCAAAAAAGGCAATGTTTGATGCAGTTAATGCTAAAATCAATGAACTGATAATAGAATTCCCCAATCTTAAAGAAGAGGTGTCAAAATACGTAGCTCAATTAATTAAGCTCTTAGAAGATTCTCAACTTAAAGATAGTTTAACCGCAGAACTGGCAGATTATTATCAAAAAGTCGGCGCAAGTGACATGGTAGATAAAATCAAACAGATCTAATTTTTTTAAAGATCATTATTAGCAAACATATTTTATTTATCGTGCTATAATACACTTCATGATCGATGCGGAAGTAGTTATTTTGCTGCAAAGTATTTTTTTAGCCTCCGAAGTCGGCGAATGGATCACCATCGCTTTGGCGCGTGTTTGGATTTTTTTATTTTTACCGGTTTTAGCTTGGCTTTGGGCGCATGGATCAAAAAATGAAAAGCACAGCGTAAAAGAAGCTCTTTGGTCGGCGGGTATCGCGGTCCTATCATCAGAGTTAATCGCCATGCTCTTTCTGAGAGAACGGCCTTTTTTAGCTATCGAACAAGTTATAACACTTATTCCTTCACCTTTAACCACTTCGTTTCCATCCGCGCACACGGCCTGTTCTGTTGCCATTTTGGCGGCTTTATACTTTACTAACAAAACAGCCGGCCGTATCGGCACCTTAATTGTCATCGGCATCATAATCGGCCGTGTCGCCGCAGGCGTTCATTATCCAACCGACATACTTGGCGGTGCGGTTCTGGGTCTGCTATCATTCGTTTTGGTTCGCCTGGGTCACAAAGCTCTGCGCAAACCCATCAAATAATCATCAACCGCGTGGTACATTGCGGTAAATATAATAAGTTTATGCGTAAATTTCTGTTTATTTTAGGCATTTTATTGCTGGTTAGTGGCATTTTTTTGGCTTGGTTTTTTCCTTCGGCTTATATCGGCTCACCCGCCGAATCCACCATTTTATTCAATGTACCCGCCGACAGTTCAGTTTCCGATATAGCATTACTATTACAACAAAAAGGCGTTATTACTTCCGCCTATGGCTATCAGATTTTTGCCCTATTCAATCAATCGGTTGTGAACATGATACCCGGAGAGTATGATTTGGCACCCGGAAGTTCGTATCAGCAAATCGCGCGTCAGCTCTCCCGCGGCCCCAAGCGTGATGAAATCACCATACAATTCATCGAAGGGCAAACTCTTGATGATTGGCAATCTCAACTTATTTTGCAAGGAGTCTCCGCCACATCCGTGCAAGATTTAGTCGGTGACACGCGCGAGGGTCAATCATTTGCCGAGGGTTTAAAAGAACGATTCGATTTTTTGGCCAAACTTCCCGAAGACACGTCTTTAGAGGGCTATCTTTTTCCCAATACATATCGAGTTTGGAAGGATCAGCTTCCGCTTGGTATCGCGCTTAAGCAATTGAATGAATTTGAAAGCCGGACCGAAGGTTTCGCGGCGACGGCCACAAGTCAAGGTCGGACATTGCACGAAGTTGTCACTCTCGCATCCATCGTGGAAAAAGAAGGTCGTAATTCGAAAGAGCGTCGTAATATAGCTCGTATCTTTTTAAATCGGCTAAAAATAGGCATGCGCCTGCAATCCGATGCCACGGTCAACTACGTCACCGGTGCCAATAACCCCAGGCCCACTTTAGATGAACTCGAAATTCAATCGCCGTATAATACTTATCGCAATGAAGGGTTACCCCCCGGGCCAATCTGCAACCCCGGCAAAGATGCGCTGGATGCCGCGTTAAATCCCGCGGATAATGATTATTATTTCTATCTTCACGACCAAGACGGGAATATTTACTACGCCAAAAATGCCGAGGAACATAAGTTAAACCGTTGGAAAGCATATGGAGAATAACGTTCCACGTTCCTCGTCCCACGCTTTAGGTCGAGCGAGATTACAAAAAGTCATCGCCGAATCCGGCTATTGTTCACGTCGTAAAGCCGAGGAATTAATTGCAGCAGGCAAGGTTAAAGTCAATAACAAAGCCGCGGAGCCGGGCCAACCTGTCGCAAGCAGTGATCAAATTACAATCGACAGCAAACCTCTCAAGCGTCAATTAAAAAAAATCTACATTGCTCTAAACAAGCCCAAAGGCTATACCTGCACCAGCCGTCGTTTCAAAGGAGAAAAAAATATTTTCGACCTGGTAAACGTCGATGAACGTCTTTTTATCGTTGGCCGTTTAGATAAAAACAGCCACGGTTTAGTCATCCTCACAAATGACGGCGACTACGCCCAAAAAATGACTCACCCCCGCTATCACCACGAAAAAGTTTATGAAGTAACTGTAAAAACCCCTCTGAAAAAGGGGGAGGTGGAGGAAGATTATTACAAAGATGTATCATCTTGCCTTACCAAAGGCATCATGGACGACGGCGATTTCCTCATCGCCAAAAAGGTAACCTATCTTGGCAATAATAAATTCCGTATCACTCTCACCGAAGGTAAAAAACGACAACTCCGCCGCATGTTCGCGTCCTTGGGGCTCAAAGTCACGGATCTCATCCGTACCCGAATCGGCAAAGTCAAACTCGGCGATCTCAAAGAGGGGGAATCTAAACTGCTGACTGAAAGTACACGCAAACCATAACGATTATTGTCAATTTTTTACAGATCGTATATTCGCGGGGCAATGTGGTAGTAAGTTTGTTCAAAAATATCCGGCTTGATATGCTCTATCAACCACTTCGTCAAATGTCGCATGTCAAACGTCAAAAGTCACAGTACTGCGGCGCTAGACATTAGACATCGGACGCTCGACGCTTATGAAGAACATCGATTTTTCAAGTGAATTGAATCAAGAGCAATTGGACGCGGTCCTGCATGGCGACGGGCCTTGTTTGGTTTTGGCCGGCGCCGGCTCCGGCAAGACCCGCACTGTCACTTATCGCGTAGCTTATCTTTTGGAACAAGGTGTCGAACCCAACTCAATCCTCTTACTTACTTTCACCAATAAAGCCGCACGCGAAATGCTCGACCGCATATCCCTCCTCGTCGGCCCGGAGGCCAAAGGCGTTTGGGGCGGGACCTTCCATGCTGTCGCCAATCGCTTGCTAAGGTCGTTCGCGCCGGCCGTGGGTTACACAACCGGGTTTTCCATACTCGATGAAGAAGATGCCAAGGCTCTCATGAAAGCCGTGTTAAAAGATGCTAAGATCGATCCCAAAGCTCGCCGCTTCCCATCGCCGGCCGTGCTTAAAAACGTCTATTCATTCTCGCGCAATACCGGAAGCACGATGAAAGAAACGTTGGAAATAAAGCACCCCAATTTTATTGATTGTGTAAATGATATGGAATGGGTTTGCAATGAATACCAAAAGCGCAAACAAGGTGCCAATGCAATGGATTTCGACGATCTGCTTTGGAATTGGCTTAAGCTAATGCAAACCCAGCCGGCCATCGCAAGCCAAATAAGCTCGCGTTTTCGCTATGTCCTCGTCGATGAATATCAAGACACCAACGCACTCCAAGCTCGCATAATCTCAAAACTCGGCCAAGAGCATAAAAACGTTTTTGTGGTTGGCGATGACGCGCAATCGATTTATGCTTTTCGCGGTGCGGATGTAAAAAACATTTTATCTTTTCCGGATATTTGGCCCGGTGCCAAAATATTTAAACTGGAATCAAACTATCGGTCAACTCCGCAAATCTTAGATCTTGCCAATGCTTCGCTTAGTTATAATCAAAACCAATTTGAAAAAAACTTAATTGGCTTGAAAGATCCCGGCATCAAGCCCAGGGTTACGGCTTGCCCGTCTGCGCGCCAAGAGGCCAACTATCTGGCCGACAAAATTCTTACGCTTCGATCCGAAGGCGTAGCGCTGGCCAACATGGCCGTGCTCTTCCGCGCTTCATCGCACTCTCAAGCTCTTGAGTTTGAACTTATGAAGCGCGATGTGCCCTTTGAATATCGCGGAGGCTTAAAGTTTTTCGAAAGAGCTCACGTTAAAGACGTCCTTTCCTACATGCGCCTACAAGTTAATGGCAAAGATGAGCCAGCCTGGCTTAGAGTCTTAAACATGCAAACCGGCATAGGCGCGGCCACGGCTTCAGTAATATTGGAACAAGTCCGCGAATCTGCCGTCAAAGACCTACAACCGCTCACAACTGAACTCATTATCCCGCCACGCGGCCAAAGCGGCTGGTTATCCGCCCAATCCATCCTAATCGCCATGGGCGATTCCAAGCCCGGCCAAATGGTTCGTGCCGTGGCTAATTCGGAAAATTACAAAAATCATTTGGAAGCCGAATATCCGGATTGGCGCGATAGGTTGGAAGATTTGGAACAGCTTGCCGTCTTTGCCGATGCTTACCCGGACACGCCATCATTTCTCGCGGACGTCACTTTGGATGACGCTTCTTTCCGCCGTGAAAAAGGTAGCGGTAATAATGATGAGCGATTGGTTCTCTCCACTATCCATCAAGCAAAAGGCCTGGAATGGGATACTGTTTTTATTTTGCACCTAACCAATACCGGCTTCCCCTCACCGCGCGCTCTTGAAGAAGACGGAGCCATAGAAGAAGAACGTCGCCTGTTCTACGTCGCGGCAACGCGCGCCCGCAACAAACTATTCCTCAGTTATCCGCAAGTCATGGGTTATGATACTATGAGTTTTTGTCGCCCCTCCATGTTTTTGGAAGAACTGCCCGGTTATCTTCTGGAAAATGAACAACTTGCTCGCTTCACGTCAGTTTCAAACGGCGTATTATCCCGGAAAGATGATAATCAATATTGGGGAGACGAATGGTCGGATTCCTGGGACGAACCCACAATCGAACTCGACCGCTTTGGTAACCGCCACAAAGGTAAAAGCTACAAAGCGGAAAACGTTAAAGTTACTTCTGTTTGGAAATCGTCCAAACCCAAAAAAGACACTCCCAAGATTTCATTTTTACGAGATGTGGATGATTTATAGCTCTCCGAATCTTAATTAGCAAACGAATGATAAAGCTAATTAAGCTTAATTACCGCAGTAATAAAATATTCTTATTAGAAAAGCGGTTGTGGAATCTTGAAATCAATCTTAATCTCTGGTTTAGACCGTATTTGACGCAGTCAATTTGGTTCGCTAATCTTTGCGCATGCAAAGCGGTTATTGTCACTTTTTAGCTAATCCAAACAAACTTTGCGATATCATTGCCGCCGGCATTGTTGATGAATACCAAAAGCGGGATCCGGACAGCAGGTTGGATATTTCGGTTTCGGGCGGCCATGGCGCATTATTTATTGCCGGTGAACTTCAGTCAGCGTCTGATTTTGATGTTTCCGCAAGCGTACGGCGCATCATAGGCCACTATGGAATCGCGGAAGGCTTGGAACCCTTTATAGCTTTGGAAAAAATCCCCAGCGAACGCTTAATGCATGCAAAACAAGCCAATGTGGATCCTGTTATGGTCTGCGGTTATGCTACAACCGAAAGCGAATCCGCCCTGCCTATGGTTCAGCATTTGGCGAACCTAGTCGCGCAATCCCTGGAAGAAAAGCGCGAGCAAGACACTAATTGGTTCTGGATGAGCCGGGTGGGTCAAGTGAGCGTTATCCGTGATGCGAATGGCTATAAAATTATAATCAGGCTCGATCATGGAGCACAAGATTTGGGTACGGTTCGCCAAGAGATTTCTAAAGTTGTTGAAAAACTTAACATTCGGCAAGAATATAAATTGGAAATAAACCCTCTGGGAGCCATGGATTGCCATAATATAAAAACCGCAATCGGGCGTTCGGGTATTTGTTTGCGTCCTTACGGTTTAATCTTACCTTCGGTCGCTAATCCGTGCGGAGTCGATTGGCATAAAGCGCAAGTCGCGGCACCGATAACGGCACGCTATCTGGCTAAAACCGTTTTACAAAAATCCGGCTCCAAAGCAGTTATGACGCGTTTACTTTATCTTCCCGGCGAAGACGAGCCCGCGCAAATTTGGATTCGCGATGAGATCGGTCGCGACCTAAGCTCACAAAGCACGGATACTGAGTTTCACCTGCAAAAAACCATGGATAACTGGAAGCAAAGCGACCTCATGTCGCTGGTTGCCAAGTATGGTATAGCCGGCCATCAAAGTTTGCCTTGGGAAGTTTGATATGTGAAGAAGTTTTCCACTTCGCATTCACAGTTGTTAGCGATAAGATTAAGCCACTATGCATGTAAATAAAAGACTTTTTATACTATCAATCTTTATTGTGATTGCGGGCTTTGGTTGTGATGCGACCGATTCCCCGGTCTCGCTGGATAAATATCAAATGCCCGAAACTACAACTGAGCAACCCCAACCCACGGCCGTAGATGAGCAAGCTTTAACTCAAACTCAGCCCGCCGAAACTCCGCAGCAAGCTCAGTCTCAAGATCCGGTCACCTCAACTCCGCCGGCCGAACCGGAGCCTGCGGCCGAACAGTCTCAAAAACCAACTAATCCACCTAAAGAAGAACCTATGCCCGAACCAATTCAACCCGAAACACTGGCTTTCCCGGGAGCCTTGTCCGAAGCAAATCTCGCCAACAAGCAAATACGTATTAAAACCGAAAAAGGCGATATCGTATTTGAGATCCTTGGCAAAGAAGGTCCCAAGGCCGCTTCCAACTTCATTTATCTAACTGAACGCGGTTTCTACAACGACCTCATCTTTCATCGTGTGGAACCCGGCTTTGTCATTCAAGGCGGCGATCCGCAGGGCGATGGCACGGGTGGCCCCGGTTATAAATTCGAAGACGACACGGTCAGTCTTCCATATAACGAAGGCATAGTCGCCATGGCCAATGCCGGCCCCAATACCAATGGCTCGCAATTTTTTATAATGTTGGCCGATAATCCTCTTCCGCCCAAATACAGCATCTTCGGCCGTGTTATATCCGGCATGGATGTGGTAAAACAAATAAAAGTTGGTGATGTTATGACTTCGGTTATCGTCGAATCTTTAAAATAAGGCATAACTCCTAATCAATAATGCATAATGAAAGACGCCGATACAGCGTCTTTTCTTGATAATAAGCACCGCTTTTGTTATTATTTATACTAATATGAATAAAAAAATTGCTGTTATTTTAGGTATCGTTATCCTTTTTTTAGCCACACTGTACTTTGGACGTCATTGGTTGCGTGATCAATGGTTTCTTATGAACAAGCCGGATTTGCCATCACCGACAGCACATCAAGAAAAACAACCGCAAGATGATAATGTCGTAAATGCGGATATTCCCGAAGGCCCGCCGTCGCATATAGAAGGTGGAGTTTCGGAAAGCGAAAACTTCAAACTCGAATCCAGCCCGCAAAACGCCGAACCGCATAAAAAGCCCGCACCTACCGATCCTCTCGCGGGCGATGTGGAGATTCCCACCGAGCTTAATTTGGATGTTCCCTGGCTGAGCCAAGCTCCGCATGCCAACTGGGACATGCCTTACCAAGAAGCATGTGAAGAAGCTTCTATAATCATGGTCGACGCGTTTTATGAGGGGCGCGCGGGTAAAATTCCTGTCGATGAAGCCGACGCGGAAATTAAAAAGATTGTTGATTATCAAAATGAAAATCTGGGTTATTACAAAGACACCACCGCCGAGGAAACAGCACAGCTCATGCGTGATTACTATGGCTATGAAGATGTCCGGGTATTCCCGCTCAATCAAGCGAAAGATATCCAAGCCGTGCTGGCGCGCGGTTATCCGGTAATCGTTCCTTTTTCCGGCAAAGAGCTGGAAAATCCCAATTTTAGAAACGGCGGCCCGCTATATCATATGATGGTCATAAAAGGTTATACTGCAGATGGTAAATTTATCACCGGCGACCCGGGTACACGCCTCGGTCAAGATTTTATTTACACATTCGAAAATATATTGGAATCAGCGCACGACTGGAATGATGGCAATGTTACCCAAGGCGATAAGCTGATGATAATCGCGCTTCCTGATAAATCATAAATCAATGTTTGAATGATTTATTAATTATGAATCCTGCCATTAAGCATACCGCGGGATTAACACTTTTGATCCTTATTATAGCAGCGTCAGTCTGGACGATTATTTTTCTTGGTAATCAGAAATCTGTTTCAAGGCAACAAACCGATCTACCACAAGAAAAAAATCCCATTATCGACAAAAAAACCGAGCAAACACAAAATACAACCAGCACCTTGCAATTACCATATTCAGCGGGGGATTTTCTTTCCAACCCTTTTACCATGCACGCCACTTCAACATTCATGCAAGATCGCGCTTGGATTCTTGAAGATACAAACGACAAGTTGCTTGCTTCAGGTATAATACCCGGTTTACTATCTTCCGATTCTAATATTGACAAATATTATTGGTACGCTAATTTACCCTCATCTCAAAAGGGGCAATTGGTTATTAAAGCGACTGATGATGCCCCGCAAATAATTGTGCCTGTTGCGCTTGAAACCAAAACCCAAACAGTGGAAATCTATTTTCGCGACGCTACTCTAAGTGATTGCTCATCAGTGGAATCCGTCAAGCGTACAATAGTCTCCACTGGCGACTCGGATCTATTCTTTTACGAAGCCGCCATCCGTGAACTCTTAAAAGGAACCGTAAAAACCGAAGCTGATAAGGGGTTGGTTACTATGATACCCAAAGGCGTTCAAGTTCTGCGTGTCGGCAAAAATGAAAAGGGTAGATACATCGCGGATTTCACGTCCAATCTCAAAGACCCAAACCAAACAGACTGCTTCCG